>CAKPHY010000047.1 GCA_934162285.1 uncultured Bacilli bacterium | reverse complement strand
CTATAATAACAAAAAACATAAAGAAATCAAATTTTTAAATTCAAAATCTTTATGTTCAACATTATACGTGTTATAATACACTTGGTGGTTGGAATGAATGCAAGTTCACAAGCGTTAATAGGAGCAATTGTTTTTACTATTTGGTCATTGCGACTTTATTATAAACTTTATGATCAAAAAACTAAAAGATATGTAATGTTTATTGGCTATTTAATTGTTTTTTGGATGCTAATCAGAGTTTTAAATGGTGCAATTAATGAACCAACTTTTAGTCGTTACGCCCGATATTTTTACTATTTACCTTTAATATTTATTCCAACATTTTTCTATATTGCAACTAAAACTTTAGTTTCTAAAATAGATAAAAAGCGAAAAATACTATTACATATCATTTCTACCTTAATGTTGTTATTAGTTTTAACTAATGATTTTCACCAGTTTGCTTTTAAATATCCCAATGGTTTAAATGATTATAAGAATTATACCCATTATATTGGTTACTATATTGTATGTGTATATATGTTTGCTTTATTTGTAGCCGGTTTATTATATATTGTTATAAAACGTTTAAAAATAAAAAGAGACTATAAAGCCTTAATTCCTTTAAGTTTTGTAGTGCTTTTAATGATTTATACTTATTTATATATCAGAGATATTTCTTATATAAGAGAAGCTGACTTGGCTTTAGTTCTTAGTTCTTTAATCTGTATAGAAGTTGAATTAATATTTAGTTTAGATTTACTTCCTAATAATTCAAAATATAAAAAATCATTTATTAATTCTCATTTAGATGTAATTATTTCTTCATTTGATGGTAATAACATTTATAACACTTTATCATTTAAAAAAGTTCCTGATGATATTTTAAACGATATAAAAAATAAAACTGTTAAAGATAATTATTACCAAGGAGATATCATTTATTCAATTAGAAAAACTAAAGATAGTTATGTTATATTTAAAAGAAATGTAAAAGAATTAAATGAAATTAAAAAAGATTTAGAAATTAAAAACAAACAATTATTAAAACAACAAAATATTTTAAAAAATGAAGAAAAAGTCAAAAAAGAATTATATGAAATAACTTTAAAACGTGAAATTGCTTTAAACCTTGAAAAAAATTTAGAAAAATACATTGAAGACGCTAAAGAAATGATCGTTAAAAAAGAAGATTTAGAAAGAATAAAATTAATATTAGCCTATGCTAAAAGAAAAAGTTCTTTAATAATATCGGAATTAAATAATGATATTTATAGTGAAACATCAATTAAAATGTTATTAAAAGAACTTTTATATGATTCTATCAATATAAATGGTGAAATTGTTGTCTATAAAATGGAAATAGATAGTTATCTAATGTCAAAAATATATGAAATAATTTTTAATATTTTAGAAACAATTAAAGATACTGATATCATGATCTTTATAAAAAAAGAAAATAATTTAAAAATAACCATTAATGTTGATACTTTAATTGATTTAAAAAGCGAAGAATATTTAATTAAAAAAGAAATAAACGATAATGTTATGACTTTAGAATATGAGGTGTACTAATGAAATACATTTTACCTTTTGTTATAGTTTTACAAACATATCGAGCATCGATGATATTTCTTCGCAAATACAAAAATTCTTTAGAACTTACATTAGAGACTTTAATTCTCTTTTGCTTAACTTTTTTCGAATTGTTAAGACTTAATGGTGCTAGAAGTAGTTTAGCTATTGAAGTTATTTTAGTTTTATATATAACTTTTAAAACCAATTATGAATTTATCAAAAAACCTAAACATATATCAATTTTGTCTATAAAAAATGCAATTGATGCTTCAAAAAATGGTGTTATCTTTTTTAAAGGTAACAAAGTTATACTAATTAATAGTACTATGGAAGAAATATTAAAAAGTTTTCATATTGAGAAAGATATTATTAAAAACTTGTCTAAAATAAAAGAAAAATTCATTAAATGTAATAATAATGTTTATCAATTAAAGATAGATTCTAAAGAAATCATGGCTATTGATATAACTGATTTATATGAACTTCAAGAAGAACAAAAAAGAAAAAATGATGCCATTGAAGAAGCCAATAAAAAAATGATTGATTATTTAGATAATATTGAAGAAATTGAAAAAGAAAAAAATTTAATAAAAATAAAAAATGAATTTCATGATTTACTTGGTCAAAGATTAACTTTATTCGTGAAAAGTTTAGAAAATAATATTAATATTGCTGATGCTGAATTTATTTTAGATAATCTTTTTGATGAATCAAAAGAAAATCTAAATGATTTAGTTAAACTTTATAAAGCTTTTGGTATAAATATTAATGTTAAAGGTGATTTTAATGATAATGAAATTTTATTTGAAGCCATAAGAGAAGGAATAACTAATGCGATAATTCATTCTAATGCAACCAATATTGATATTATTGTTACTAAACGTGAAATTATTGTTAAAAATAAATTGTATAAACAGATTGATAGTATAGTTGAAAGCGAAGGAATTAAAGGAATTAGAAGAAAATTAAATGATATTGGTTGGTCATTAAGTATTGATTTTAAAGATGACTTTGTTTTAAAAATGAAAGCTGATTAAAAGTCAGTTTTTCTATGACTTTTGGCATATAGAAAAAAAATTTAATTTATTTTATAATTTTTATAGGGAAAGATCCCTTTAGTATTAATTTTTATTAATATTAATCCTGTACTAGAGCATAAATCTTTAATAATTAGCATATTAAAGTCGAAAAAACTATTGATTTATTGATGTGAACCCCATTTTGGAGACATCAAATAAAAAAACTGGATTAAAAAAATCAAGGGCGAACGAAGTGAGTTC
>CAKPHY010000046.1 GCA_934162285.1 uncultured Bacilli bacterium | reverse complement strand
TGTATTTTTATGTGCTTTTAATTTGAGACTTGAATTACTTGGATTTATCGCGTGTTTTTACTTTGAGAACTCACCAATTTCCTTAAAAAAATGCCTAAATTACCATTTCTTTATCAATTTTGGTATCTTTTTCATCATATTGCTTACTTTTAGTATATCCATTTATTGTAAATTCATTTCCGTATTTTTCAATACCTTTATTTATTGCTTTCCAATCATTTGAATTTTCTTCTATTGTTAATAATCCTACGATTCTCTATATTATAGTACCTGATGAAGATAAATCCTACTATCAACTCATTTGAGATAGCAACAAATATTTGTGATAAGATGGAAATACCTTATGATCTATGTATAAGTGTCGCAAGTATAGGCTTTAGAGCAGAACTAACTATTGTATTGTGTATTGCTATGCTAGTTGTATTTTATAAAAGCACACATTATATTGCTAATTTATTAGGAAGATTGATTTATTGTTAAATTGTTAAATAGTCGCTAGTACAGGACTATTTTTATTTTGTCTAAAAAATATAATTAAAATTAAATAAGTATAAATAAACATAAATAAAAAAAGAGAATTTAATAAAAAATTCCCTAAAATTTCCCTGAAAAAATTTTAAAAAAAGAATTTGCAACTTTGCAAACCCTTATAAAATCTAGTAAAAATTGATTTTTAAATTTATAAATTAAGTCAGTGGCTAATTAGGTATGAACCGATCGCTCTAGCCAACTGAGCTATCTCGCCATCTGAGTAAGCAATACGATTATAACAAATCATATTGCTTTTTACAAGTTTTTTTTGCAATTTTTTTATAATTTTTTAATTTTTTTTATAATTGTTCCCTTACATACTGAAAAAGTTCTTCACCTATATCATCAACACTACGAATTTTATCATCATGAACACATTCAATCGTGTAAAAAGAATATTTAGAAGCAAGCTCTAAATAAGCTGCTTCAGCTTTTACCAAATGTTCTTTTGATCTTTCATGTTCATCTAAAGCTTCAAGACGATTAGTTTTTAAAGTTAAAGCTGCTTCATAAGGCATATGTAAAAAGATACGAATATCAGCGTGAGGAAGTTCTAATAAACCAAATTCTAATTTTTCTAACCATTTATACATTTTGTTGCGTTCACTTTTATTACTGATCTTTCCTGCTTGATGGGCCATATTAGAATAAATATAACGATCCAAAATAATATTAACACCTTTATCTAATTGTTCATTAATTTCATCAATATTATATTTACGATCAGCCGCAAAATATAAAGATGCTACTTTGGGTGGCACATTAGGTGCTCCTTCTTTAAACCAAGAATCACAGATATAAGATTTACCAAGATAAGGTCCTCCAACAATTTTACCCGTTGGTGAATCATAGTTAGGAAAACTATAACGAGAAATTCGAATATTTTCACCTGATAAACGTTCTAATAAACGTGTTGCTTGTGTTTCTTTACCAGAACAATCTGTACCCTCAATAACTATTAACTTACCTCTCATTTTATTTCACCTCTTAAAACTTTAACTTTACCACAACTCTCACGACCCTCATGACATTCTAGGAAGACTTCACAATCTGGTCCTAAAATACTAGCATAAACAGGAGCAACTTCACGAACTAAAGCTCGCATTTCAGTAAGTATTCCCCTAATTTCCCATTGAGCTTTTGTACAAATACGTAAACGTGAAATATGAGCAAGAGTTGCTCCATCCATATTAGTAACCACATTTATCATATTTCCAGCTAAATAGAAATAAATTAAATCTTCATCACAAACTCCACTATTTTTAAATTTCAAATAAAGATCATGATTTTCTTTATAAATACTATCATAAACATCTTTAGCTTTTTCACCAATAGCTTTTGGTGTACGATAATCCATTAAATTTCTAATTGGCGAAAAATCAGGAATCATTAAATCATGAGTACGATGTCTAGTCAAATGTGTTAAAACAGCTAAAGAAATTGGAACATCAAATTGAAAATTAACTTGCTTAAATTCTTCACGTCCATTTGCAGCAATTGTTTTCATCAATTCTTTTTGAAGTTCTAAATTATCTTTAAACATTTTATTATATAAAGTAATTGCTTCATCATAATTAAAACCATATACACGCATTAATGCACCAGCAACTATATTAATATCAACATCTTTAGAATTAGAAATTAATTTGACACCATCAAGTAACTTATAGTCCCCTGTTACATAAGGATCTAATAATTCACGAACTGGATCAACTTCAGGAACAGAAGCTTTATCAATAACCTTTTTTAAATAAGGAACGTTTTCTTCCATAATTTTATAAAATTTTTGACCAAGTTCATTTAACTCAGCAATTTTACTTTCACGACCTTTAGTAAACCTTATAATTAGATCTTTAAATACATGAGCATCAATTCCCATTATAATATTACTATTAAAAGAATATGGCAAAACAAAACGTGCATCTTCTTTTTTTATTCCCATTTCAATTAATTCACTATATTTACTAAATAAAAATTTTACATGTTTACTATAAAGTTTTTGTAATTCTTTATTATTATCTAAAACTTCATAATTACTATTTCTAAACGTTGGTAAATAAAAACCGGAATTACTAAAATCAACTTCACGACGGGATTTAATTGTAAATGAAGAAAATCTCTCTTTAATCAAAGTTTGCTCTACAATAGGAGAAACATCTTCTAAACTAAATACCAAATAATCATGATCAATAATTGATTCATGACCCATACCTATAACTCTTTCAATAAACTTTTGGTTGCTAACAGGATCAACACAAGATCTATAAACTTCTGTAACCTTACCTGGAAATCTTGACAACTTACCAGCTGAGGCTACAATTTTAACCCTTGAATTCTTTTGACTTTTTCTTGTTAATAAACTTACTCGCATACTCTTACTCCTATCATTGCCATTATAGCATATAAATATTTTTAAATAAATAAAAAAATCAAACAAACAGCTCTAAGGAGTAAAATTTATTCGCAATAAAATATTTGATATAATTAAAAAAAGGTAGTTGGTTATTGTGAA
>CAKPHY010000045.1 GCA_934162285.1 uncultured Bacilli bacterium | reverse complement strand
GAGGAAACTCAGTTCTTTTTGTTGTGATTATAATATCACAAATTTTGTAATTTGACAAAACTTAGATAATCATAAATTTAGAAGCTTGCCATGTTTAGTAAAAAAATAGGTATGATTTGCATTTTAGGTATTATCTTTAAAGTTTAAATGCATTAATAAATATAAAAAATTGAAATGATATTATAGTTCTACTAAAGTGTATATTTGTATTTTTCTTCTAGTGATGATCTTGGAATTTAAGATTGATTTTAATAGTCAATTTTTTTATAAAATAAAATTATATAATACAATATGTTATAATAAAAATATTTAAGGAGGGATTAAATGATACTTAATGTAAGTGGACGTACTGATATAGTGGCTTTTTATACTGATTGGTTCATGAATCGTTATCATGAAGGATTTGTAGATGTTAGAAATCCTTTTAATCCTAAGTTAGTAAGTAGAATAGATTTTTCAGATGTTGATGCTATTTTATTTTGTACTAAAAATCCCATTCCCATATTAAATAAAATAAATGAAATAAATAAACCAATAATATTTCATGTGACCTTAACTCCTTATAAAAAAGATATTGAACCCAATGTTCCACCTAAAGGTGAAATTGTTGAAGCTGTTAAAAAATTATCTAAAATAATTGGAAAAGATAATTTAGTTATAAGGTATGATCCAGTATTTATAAGTGCAAAATATACTTTAGATTATCATATAAGAGCCTTTGAAAACTTGTGTTCTTTATTAGATGGTTATGTTAGTAAAATATTAATTTCTTTTCTTGATGATTATAAAAATGTTAGAAAAAACGAAAAAGTTTTAAATTTTAAAGAATTAGAAGAAAGTGATTATAAAGCTATAGGTGAAAGCTTTAGTACAAGTGCTTTAAAACATCATATGATAGTTCATACTTGTTTTGAAGATAGAGATTTAACTGAATATGGTTTTTCCAAAGATGAATGTTTATCACACGAGTTAGCCTATAAATTGACAGGTAAAGTTTACAAAAAAGAATGGAAAGCAAGAAAAGAAGGAAAGTGTCATTGTGTCCAAATGGTAGATATTGGAGTATATAATTCGTGTAAACATTTTTGTAAATATTGTTATGCTAATTATGATGAAAAGCAAGTTCAAGATAATTTTATAAATCATGATCCTAATTCTTCTTTGTTAGTTGGTAAATTAAATGAAAATGACATAATCAAAAAGAGAACAAAATAATTAAATATCTACTTAAAGAAAAATTATTTCTTTTTTTATCTAAAAGTAATATGTTATAATTGATATATATTGGTACTGGTCCTGACGAAAAAGAATTAAAAGGAAAAATAAAAAATTATCAAATGCAAGATTTAGTTTTAATGTCTGGCAAAGTTACTGATCGTTCATTATTACCTTTGATTTATGCTTACTTTTATGATACATCGAGTTTGGTTCGCATTGAAGCAGCTGTTAATGAAACTCTAGGATTATTTATAGATGGTAGTATAATAATGTAAATGGTTTTACATGTGAACT
Source organism: uncultured Bacilli bacterium (assembly GCA_934162285.1). Taxonomy (GTDB): domain Bacteria; phylum Bacillota_I; class Bacilli_A; order RF39; family UBA660; genus RUG11241. The sequence continues at coordinate 2,436 of CAKPHY010000045.1, read as the reverse complement.
TGACGAGTTTAAAAATAAAGAACGAATAAAAGAAATTTTAAAAGATAAAAATTTATTAAATAAAGTTTCTAAAGAAACTTATAATTTATATTTAGAAAGTAGGTATTTATGCGAAAAATAAAAATAAATGGTATTTATAAACATTTTAAAGGAAATTATTATTTAGTTGTTGCCGTTGCCAAACATTCTGAAACTGACGAAGAACTTGTTATTTATCGAGCTTTATATGATGATATGGGTTTATATGCGAGACCTTTATCGATGTTTTTAAGCGAAGTTGATCATGAAAAATACCCTAATGTTAAACAAAAATATCGTTTTGAATTACAAAAGATTAAAAGTTTGATTAAATAGTGCCAATTTGACAAAATGAAAGTTTGTGCTATAATCTTGAGTTTGACAGTTGCACAATACAAAAACTCTCACAACCCCTTATAAACAAAGGGAATAATGAGAGTTTTTTCTTTTGAAAAATGCTGCGTACAACTCTAGTTTTTTATTTGTGTAAAAATTTTTTTAAAATTTTCATAAGAAATGATTTCATAATCAGTTCTAAAGCCAAATATGTCGTGTAAATCATCAGTTAAATCATCTCTTACATAGGAAGGTGAATATCCACTTCCTTTTTCTTCATAAACATTCAATTCTTTTAGTTTTTCTATAATTTCTGTATTAGTATATTTATAACCTAATTTATTTTCTAATATTCTATAAATTAATAGAGATATAAAACAAGTTAAAAAGTGTGCTTTGATTCTATCTTCTCTTGATAAATGTATAGTTCCTGAATCAAAATCAGTTTTTAAAATTCTAAATGATTCTTCGATTTCCCATCTATTTTTAGAAATTTTCAATATATCTTCTATATTTCCAGTTAAATTGGTTGTGATACCATAAAAGCCATCGTATTTTTCTTCTTCTTTAATCTTGTCTTGATCTAAAGCATAAGTGTAATAATATTTTACTTTTTCACTATCTTTATTAAGTGAATTAATATCTGATGATTTCCTCTTTTTAACATTTTTTATTTCACTCACTTCTTCTTTTATTAGCCTTCTAAAATCATTAGGATTAACACTTAATTTTATTTTATCGCCTTTATTTGTTGATCCTATTTTCTTGTTTGCTCTATCTATTTGTCCGTTTCTTACATTTCTGAGATAATCTCTATATTTAATTTGAAATGTAACAATTAAATCTTGGACTACATGAGCTGTTTCGGTTGGAACTATCTTATAAAATATTGTTTCATAATGTTTTTTAGTTAGTTCATCATCACTTAATATTTCACTCAATTTATAAACCTTGCTTAAGTCACCAATAATTCTCCAATTAGAATCTTTAAAAATTTCTTTTTGATATTCCTCTCTTAATTTTTTTATTGATTGTGTAATTACAAACGCTTTATTGTCTTTTATATTAAATTGCTTTATCTCATCAGTACACATTGCTGCATCCGTGCATATTATAGTTTGTTTATTAACTAAATCAAAATCTTTTTCAATTTTTTCTTGCAATGGAATTAGTTTTTTTGTTTCACTATCACTTCCTGGATATATATTCATAGCAATAGGCAATCCATTGCCATCCATAAATAATCCCATTCCAACTAAAGGTTTTGATTTTCCGTCTTTTCCTTTGCCATATTTTTGAAAATCATTTTCTTCATTTATATCAAAGTAATAATTAGTACAATCAAAGTACATAATTCTAGTATTTCTATCAATTATCAATTTACTATTGTTATATATTTCTTTTTGTATAAAATCCATTTCTGTATTTAAGTAAGTTAAACCGCGATATATATTTTCTAAATTATACTTAGGTGTTTCAATAAAGCTTTTACTTAATTCATAAGTTTTAAGTTTTGATGAAGGATATATTATTCTTGAAAAGACCAAATTAGATAATACTTCGTTTAAATCAAACTCAAACTTATATTTTTCGCTTATTTCTTTTACTATTTTATTTATTTTTAAAGAATGGTAAATACTTTTTAAAAATAAATATCCTACATTAAAGTTATTGTTAACATTTTTAGGTATTATTCTATTAGAATATTTCTTGATTATAATTTCTTCAGTTTCATTTAAATGTGAGTTCTTATAAATATCTAAACAATTATTTAAATATGTTTCTACATCAATATTTTCTTTTAATGCTAAATCAGCAATTTTTTTATCGTTACCAAGAGTAACAAGTGTCTTTGTTGTTCTTTTTCCGTTCCTATAATAATCTTCAATAATTGAATGATATTTTATGTTTTTACTGATAGTAGCTCTTAATCTAACCATATAATCACATCCCTATAATGACATTATACCATTAGACATTATTAGACGCAAGATAAAAAATAATAAAACAGCTCTAAGGAGTAAAATTTATTCGCAATAAAATATTTGATATAATTAAAAAAAGGTAGTTGGTTATTGTGAA
>CAKPHY010000044.1 GCA_934162285.1 uncultured Bacilli bacterium | reverse complement strand
AAAGTAATTATTAAAAACTATGATAACAACGATAATATAACTAAAGTTCCAGTCCAATACAATTTAAGCATTTCAAACCAGTTAGATTCAAAAGCTCTTTATAGATACTTAGATGCATCAGGAAATTCAAATAGTTTTGTAGATACATTTACAACTAGAAACTATACATTTTCAACGGATGCTAAACAAAGCCAAGTCATTAATGTTGAAGTGAGAACTGATTCTATGACCAGTGAAAATGTAGATTTTAAAGTTGATTTAAATTGTTATCAAATATCAAAGTAGGAGGGATTAAAAGTGAAAGATAAAAGTTATATTATATTAGGTATAGTTATATTTATTTTATTCTCATTAAACATATCAAAAACATATGGAAGATATACTAAAACAGTTACCAAAACTGGTACGATCGCAACAGCTGATGTTGGTTATTGTAAAAGTAAAAATATTACATCTTTTAAGGAATGTCTAATAAGAAATGATAGTCAACAAGAATTAAATGATGCCTTAAATACAATATCATTAAGAACAAATTCAGTTAATTTTGCTAATGTTGAACCGAATGTAGCTTACATTCCTAAGACAACTTATACTAATATTACAGATAAAACTAATGCAACATCTATCGCAGCTACTAATATTAATGGATTTACCTATGTAATAGAAAATAAATTGATAACTGGATTTGATGCAGATGATACGGATATAACTAAAATAAATTTTAATACATCGACAGGATATTATACCTATACTGATTCCCAAGTAGGTAATATAAAAGACATAGTAACAACGGCAGAAGATATGGAAAATGGAATATATAAATATACTTGCTTAAACCAAAAGACAAATGGAAATTGTTTAAGTTTATATTTGTTTACCGAAGAACCTTACTTAATGTATAATGCTTACAGATTTAAACAAGGATATGTATACTCATATCAAGTTGTAGGAACATCGAGTTCTAATCCGGGAATATATAAAGGTGAAGATGATTATACAATATATGAAGATAATACAGCCAAAGATAATTTTACCTATTACTATCGAGGCGACGTACAAAATAATTGGGTTTCATTTGGTAACTTTTTATGGAGAATTATTAGAATTAATGGTGATGGTAGTATTAGAATGATTTATTCTGGTTTAAAAAGTGCAATTAATCATACAGGAAGTAACGCTCAAATTGGAACAGCGAGGTTTGGAAAAACATTATCTAAAAAAATAACTATAACAGACATAACTGGGCTTTCAAATGATGCCATAACCATCACATATTCAAATTATATGCATGGATCAACGTATTTAGGATATATGTATAATCCTGAAAAAGAAATAGCGACATATCCTAATATAAGTGTTGGTTCAAGTAATACAGATGCTGGTGGATGGAGATTAAATTATTTTCCGACATTTACAAACATTAACGATACGATAAAATATTATTTTTTCAAAAATTTTGATCCAAGTACAGATTGTTTTACTGGTAGTGATGATGATAGTGGAGCATGTACATTGAAGTGTAAAGCTCTTGGAAATGATGGAGATAGTGGTATTGATTGTGTTCAAAGTAATTGGAATACTTTAGCAACGACATCTGGTAATTATAGTACTACTGATCCAGGTGCTAATTCGAACCAATATGTCTACAAAAGTGATTATAAATATACATGTTGGTCATATGGAACTTCTGTTTTACATGATAATAGTGATGGTACCACTAGTGTATATGTTGCGTGTCCAATTGTTTCTGAAATTGTTGGTACAGTAAAAGATCAGCCAACTCAAACCAAGGTAAAATATCATGGTTTATTTTCGAAAGACGCAACAACAGCGAATACAAATGTAAAAGATAGTAATATTAAAACTCAAATTGATACATGGTATGTAAGTAATATTTTAAATAAAACTGATGCTAATAATAACTTACTTGAGAGTTATTTATCAGATGAAATATTTTGTAATGATAGAACATCGAATAGTAGTACTTTTCCGTTGACATCTAGAAACGGTTCATACTATTATGGAGCTTATACAAGAAATGAATTAAACAAACTTCCTAGTTTTAAATGTCCTAATGTAAATAATGATGGTTTTACTTTAAAAGAGAGTGAAGCAGCAAGCCGTGTAAAGGCAAGTGGAAATGGTAATAATATGTTGACTTATCCAGTGGGATTAATTACAATAGATGAAGTTGCTTATGCTGGAGGGGACAATAGTATAATAAATCAAAAATATTATTTGTATACAGGAACAATATATTGGACAATGTCTCCGTATAATTTCAGTATATATAGTGCACAAGCCAAGGCATGGAGCATCGATATCCTTGGTAACTGGACTACTTTCAGTAATGAGAATGGTGTTCGACCTGTCATTAATTTAAAGCCTGATGTTTTATATGTAAGTGGTATAGGAACGGAAAATGATCCATATATTATTACAATAAAATAATTGAATATTATTTTGAATATTTTATTTTTATTAGCAGTTTGAAATGTAAACATATAAAGTGTTTACATTTTTATTTGGTAGTTAACCAATATCTACTTTTTGTGGTATTATATAGATAATGGAGGTAATATGAAGAAATATAAAGTAGAAGATGTTTTATCAATTTTAAAAAATGACCATATAACTAAAGAGGAAGTACTTTTTATAATGCAATTATATAATCAAGATCTTTTAGCTGAAAATTCCGATATAACTAAAAAAGATTTGCTTAAGCAAATTAAAAAAGTAAATAATTCATTATTACTTAATGAAAACAATAAATTAGTTAGTAATCGCTTAGATAAAGTAATAGATATATTAAATGAAATATGTGAAATTAAAGAAGAGGAAGGACCTCAAATAGAAAAATTATATTATGAGTTAGGTTTATTATCATATGAACAAAATTTAAATTTAGAAAAACCATTATCTCTTGAAAAAACTAAAAAAATAACATTAAGGAGAAGTAAAAATGATGTTAAGTGAAAGTAATAATATAAAAGCAAGATTTCAAGAGTTAGTTATTCAATATAATGATTTATTACCAAATATTGAAATATTGGAAAGGACTAATAATATTAGATTTCAATATTATTTTGATCCTGAACAAGATTTTCAAACTAATTTTGAATTTTTTATGAATAATTGTCATCAAAATAGTATTAATAGTCAAATTTTATATTGTAAATATGTTATTGAAAGAGAATTAGCTGATTTTTTATTTATTTCAGAAAATTGTGATGAAAAAGAAATGGAAGAAATGCTTGAAATTTTAGATAGTAAAAAAATATTTGCAGATATAGCTTCTTCTTTTGAAAAACTTGATTTATTAACTATAGAAGTTGCTAAAAATCCCGATTTTGAAAATCCAACTAATATGTTAATTATGCCAGTTAATTTAGAAGAAATCTTAAGTACGCTTGCAGAAAATAGATCGGGAAGAGGAAAAAATTCTTTAGCAAAATCTATATCTGCTTTAAAAACTATTGCTTTTTCTAATTTTAATCAACAAGACTTTGTTAAAAAGATTCATAAAGTAATAGATGATAAAAGTAGTCGTAATATGCAAGTTACTACTTATGGATCTCTAGTAGAAAGATATAGTCCCAATAGAAGTACAACTAAAGTGTTATTTATTAGATTACCGATTATTCATGAAAATATTGAAAAATTGCAAACTATTTATGGTAATCCCGCTTTAGAATCTTTATGTTATGTGACAGGTTTTGGTAATTTTAACGATTGTGGCTTTGATGAACATGATTTCTATCAAATGCTTATAGAAAAGACAAGAGCAGTAGAAGGAGAAATTCAAAAAATAGCTGATTTAGTACATAGACCATTTACTAATCAAAGTGAACATGAAATAAGAGAATTGTTAGATAATAGTCAAAAAAAATTACAAGAATTATGCTCGGATAAAAAGAAAGTATAATAATAAAAGAAAATAGTAATTTGGTACTATAAAAGTGTAAGAAGTAGATCTAGTAGTTAGGTTGAAAATTACACTTCTTTTTATTATGAT
>CAKPHY010000043.1 GCA_934162285.1 uncultured Bacilli bacterium | reverse complement strand
TATTTCATTCTAGTTTTTTTTGAGTTTTAAGGCAAATTACCCCTTACCCCAAAATAAATAGGCTTTTTAATTAAAATGATTTTCTTTTGTTTATTGAATATTTATTATTTTTTGAATGATTTCTTGGATAATGTCTATCTTTTTTTATTGGCACTAAATATTTTTCAATCTTTTGTTCTAATAAATCAAACATTCTATCTTTTATTCCATCATTAGTTTCTAATATTATTTTTAATAATGCTTTTTTTACAAAGCCTACAGCCATATTCATATTAATTTTCATTTCATTTTTATATTTACTTTGATCTATATTTTTTTCGGCATCTTGTTTGAATGCTTGTATCAAATTATAAACTAACATTTGACTATAAATATCTTGTTCAATTATTATGTCATTACTACTTGTAATAGTTTCTATTTTTAAACTTTCTTTTAAACAATGATAATTTAATTCAATATTCCACCTTAATTTATATAGTTCTACTATTTCTTCATAATTAAATTCTTCTCTTGATAAATTAGTTGCTAATCGTATTTCTTCTCCTTTATCATTTTTAACTATTACTATTCTTAATGCTATATCCTCTTTTGTTTCTTCCATTTTTTGATAAAGCTCAGGATAATCATTTCTATAATGTCTAACTCTATCGTATTGATATGGAATAATTATTATTTCATCATTACTTTTCATTTCGGCTATTTGTTTTTTGAAATCTTTACTTTGTAATCTTATTAAATATTTATCATTATGTTCTGCTGAATAATACATGTCTGGCAAGCTAGTATAACCTCTATCCATTACTCTTATTATTGGATATGGTAAATCTAATTTCTTAATATTTTTCAAATTTTGTTTGGCCATTTTTCTTTCTGAATTATCATATTTTTCTATTATTGTATCCATAACAAAATGATTTAAAATATCAAACATATTGGAAATGCTAGCTCTAGCTACGCATTCATCGAAATGCAAAACATTATACTTATTTCTGGTTTTAATAGTATTTGGTATTTCAAAATCACTACCATCTATCGCACAGACTATATAACCATTGAATAGTTTTACTTCGTCTTTAAAATCTGTGTAAAATCCTTTCAAATTTTCTTGTAACATATCCAAATATATTTTCCCGTTTAATTTTAATCTTTGTTTTAATACTGCTGGTGAAGATATATCCATCATATTAACTTGTTTCGTGAATTCTTCTATTTCCATTTTTGATGTTAATCCTTTCTTATTTAAGTTATATAAAACTACATTTTGAAAACTCATTTTTCTATTTCTAGTAAAATCATTATCATTATTTCTATAATTTATTTTTGTTTTATCATTGTTGATCTTATTTTTTATTTTATTTATAAAATACTTTTTATACACTTTCCCACCTTTTATTCTATAAAAATTATAACATTAAAAAAGAATAGATTTTCATTTTCTATTCTCTTAAGTTAATAACATTGGTTCAAAACTAATTTTTTTTGTTTATATTTCTTCTTCTGTTGCATAATTATCAAAATATCCTTGAACAAATACAACTGGTGTTCCTTTATCACCAGAACCACTTGTTAAATCACATAAACTACCTAATAGATCAGTTATTCTTCTTGGAGTAGTTCCTTGGGTTTCCATTTTGCCTTTTAGATTAGATTCTTTTGATTTGATCTCATTTTTCATAGCTTCTATTAATTCTTCACCGCGAAGATTAGCTAATTTATTATCTGAAATATATTTTAATTTTATTTCATTAGGTGTTCCTTCTAATCCTTTAGTATAAGCTGGTGACACAACTGGATCAGCTAATTCCCATATTTGACCAACAGGATCTTTAAATGCTCCATCACCATATACCATTACTTCAATTAATTTCCCTGTTTTTTCTAAAAGCAATTTTTGAATTTTTTCAACTAATTCTTGACCATGTTCAGGAAATAATTTTACTCTTTCTTCTGTTGATTTATTAGAACCTAATAGTCCATATTTGGAATTATAGCCACTGCCATTGACACTTGCTCTTAAGATATCGTCAGTTCCATATACTTTTAAAGCTCCATTTTTCTTTAATTCATTTTTAGTTTTTTCACGATTATGAACGTTAGCTACAAGAACATTTTTGGTATAGTCTAGTATTACACTTGGACGATTAGCAAAAACAAATTCTATTTCGCATCCTTCTTTTTCAACTAATTCTTTGAAAAAATCTACATAGTTTACACCTGTAAATGGATGTACTAAATGACCAAACATTTTATTGTAAGCATCTTCTTCAAAAATATCATTGTAAGGATCAATATTGTACTTGTCCATTTCTTTTTCATCAAATAGATGATTTCCTTCTTCATCAGCAGGGTAACTGATTAACATTGTTATTTTTTTACAGCCTCTCGCGATTCCTTTTAAAATTAAAGAAAAGCGATTTCTACTTAATGGTGATGGAAACACTACTCCAATATGATCTTCACCAAATTTATTTTTTACATCTGTACCTATTTGATCAACAGTAGCATAATTTCCTTCAGATATTCCAACTACTGCTTCAGTTACGGCAACAACATCGCGATCATGAAATTTAAATCCTTCACTTTCACTGGCTTTCATTAATGAGGATACAACTATTTCTGCTAGATTGTCTCCATCCTTTATTATTGGTGTACGAATTCCACGCACTATTGTTCCAACTGTTCTCAAATTTATTCCTCCTTATTGTAATTTATCTGTTGCTTTGGCATTTAAATCAAGATTAGCTCTGCGACCTAATTGGTACGCAAAGTATCCGGCAGCTCCAATCATGACAGCATTGTCTGTACAATACTTTAATGCGGGAACTGTTAAGTTGATGTCTTCTTGACATAATTCTGTAAATTTTTCTCTTAAGCCTTTATTAGCAGAAACGCCACCGGCAATAATTAAATTTTTAACATTTTTATCTTTTAAAGCTTTCATTGTTTTTTTAGTTAATATTTCAACTACACGATTTTGAAATGAGCAAGCTAAATCTTCTTTGCGTACTTCATTTCCCCGATCTTGTTCATTATGATTTAAATTTATTACAGCACTTTTTAAGCCACTAAAACTGAAATTATATGTATCATCGTCAAGTGGTACCGGCAAATTATAGGTATCTTTTCCTATATGAGCTAAACGGTCAACTTCGGGTCCGCCAGGATAAGGTAAGCCAATTACACGGGCAACTTTATCATATGCTTCACCAACCGCATCATCTAAAGTTCCACCTAATATTTCAAAACTATAATTTTCTTTCATGTATACTAATTCTGTATGGCCACCACTGACAACTAAAGCTATTAGAGGAAATTCCATTTTTCTTTCAATATTATTGGCATAAATGTGACCAGCTATATGATGCACTGGTACTAATGGTTTATTATATATGAATGCTAATGTTTTGGCTGCTTGTAAGCCTATCAAAAGCGAACCTATAAGACCTGGACCATAAGTTACTGCGATGGCATCTATGTCTTCCATTTTCATATTTGCTTTAAATAAAACATCTTCTAATACCATTGTAATGTTTTCAATATGTTTACGACTAGCAATTTCTGGAACTACTCCTCCAAATAAAGCATGAGTTGATATTTGCGTTAAAACTGTACTTGCTATTACCTCATGACCATTTTTAACAATTGCTGCCGCTGTTTCATCACATGATGATTCAATTGAAAAAATATATGTATCTTTCATTATTTCACCTCTTTTAACATTAGAAAACCATCTATACCATTATAGTATTTCTTTCTAATGTTAACTGTTTTAAAGCCATATTTTTGATATAAATTTATGGCTTTTTTATTTAAAGAATTTACTTCTAAATCTATTGTTTCAATACATTCTTCTTTTAAATTATTAAGCATATATTCTAACATTTTAGAAGCTATTCCTTTTTTTCTTTCTTCTTCTTTTACAAATATATAATTTAATTCAGCTCTTTCATACATTATTTGATATGATATATACCCGATTATTTTGTCATCTTTTAAATAAACTTTGGATATTTTTTTTAATTCAGCTTCATCGATTATATAATTAGGATCATTTATTAAATTATTTAGCGTTTCAAAATCTTTTATTTCTAATGTTCTAAGCATTTTTTAAGTTCTCTTCAGCTTCAGTATTTTTTAAGTAATGTGGATTTACTTCGTGAGGATTTACTCCGGTATCATTTTGATGTTTATTGATAATTTTTTGAAAATTAACAAGTGGAGATGTGCATTTAATAGTATTATCATCACCTACAAAAATATAATCTTTTCCTTTTAAATATTCAATAAGTTTTTCAATGGTTATATATTGATCATCTAAAAATTGGTCTAAATTTTTATTATAAACACCTGTAAATACAGCTTCACGACGAGCATCAATATAAGGAACTAATAATTTTTCTTCTTCGTAACCGCTTATCATAAATTCTAATGAAGAAATTGGTATTATTTTTTTATTTAGTGCCCAAGCCATCGTTTTAGCAATAGTGACACCTATTCTTATACCAGTGTAAGAGCCAGGACCTATAGCAACAATTATTTGGTCAATATCATTAGGTTTTAATCCGGCTTCTTCAAAGCATTTTTCAATTTTAGTCATTATTATATTTGACATTTGATTTTCAATGATTTCATTACAAGAAGAAAAAGTCGCTTCCGAATCAGCAATAGCGACAATTATGCGGTTAGTGCAAGTGTTTATAAGTAAAGTTTTCATAATACGGCCTCACATAATTCTTCATACTTGCGACCATGTGGTTCAAATATTAACAAACGTTTATTTTCATCTAAAACTTTAAATTTTATATCTAATCTTTCAGCTGGCAAAATATTTTTTATAGTATCTGCCCATTCAATTACAACAACGCCACCTTTATTAAAATATTCTTCAATTCCAGTTCCATCAATGTTACCATCTAAACGATAAACATCCATATGGTATAGTGGAAGTTCTCCATTATATTCTTTTATAATTGTATAAGTTGGCGATGTAATTGTTTCATCTATTCCTAAGGCATTTGCTATACCTTTAGTAAATACTGTTTTACCACTACCTAATTCACCATCTAAACATATGATCATATTAGGAAATTTTTCTGACTCAAAATTTTGAGCAATTTCAATTGTTTCTAATTCATTTTTTGTTGTTACTCTATATTCCATTTATATCACCTTTTTAATTATAACAAAAAGAATAAAAATTTGACAAGTATTAAATAAAAAAAACTATATTTTGGCAATATAGTTTAAAATACAAAAAAAAGAATTGGCAACTTGTTATCTTCGCTTTGACACTATTTTCACCGTTAATGAGCTTAACTTCTGTGTTCGAGATGGGAACAGGTGTATCCTCATTGCTATTGTTACCAATTCACATATTTGAGAACAAATAATTCTCTGAAAACTAAGATAATGTGGACCCAAAAATTAGTCACTATAATAATTATGATTAAATCCTCGATCTATTAGTATTAGTCACCTCAACATGTTGCCATGCTTCCAGCTCTAACCTATCAACCAGATAGTCTTTCTGGGATCTTACTTTATTAAAAATGGGAAAACTCATCTTGAAGTTGGCTTCCCGCTTAGATGCTTTCAGCGGTTATCCATTCCATACATAGCTACTCTGCGCTGCCACTGGCGTGACAACAGATACACCAGAGGTATGTCCGTTCCGGTCCTCTCGTACTAGGAACAGCTCTCCTCAATTTTCCTACGCCCACGACGGATAGGGACCGAACTGTCTCACGACGTTCTGAACCCAGCTCGCGTGCCACTTTAATCGGCGAACAGCCGAACCCTTGGAAGCGACTACACCTCCAGGATGTGACGAGCCGACATCGAGGTGCCAAACACCACCGTCTATGTGAACTATTGGGTGGTATCAGCCTGTTATCCCCGGGGTAACTTTTATCCGTTAAGCGACGACCATTCCATACTGAATCGCCTGATCACTAAG
>CAKPHY010000042.1 GCA_934162285.1 uncultured Bacilli bacterium | reverse complement strand
ATAAATCCTCTCAACCCCAGTAATTATAAGGGTTTGCGAGGATTTTTTATAGTGCAACTGTCAAACTCAAGATTATAACATCTTAATTGTTTTTTGAATATATTTTTTAAGAAAAACATAATAATAAATGAGGTGCCTATGAAAAAAATATTTAAATTTTTAATTTTTTTACTTCCTTGGTTTTTAAGTTCTTTATTTATGAAAAATGTTAATTTTTACAAATCTTTAAATCTACCATTTTTCGCACCACCACCAATTTTATTCGCGATCGTATGGCCTATATTATATCTTTTGATTGCTATATCCATCTATAAAATTAGCAAAATAGGTTTTTCTGAAGAATACAAATATTTTTTAATTGCTAATTATATTTTTAATCAATCATTCACATTTTTGTTTTTTAACTTAAAAAGTATTATTCTAGGAACACTTTCATCTATTCTTTCTTTAATAACAGCAATTTTTCTCTTTTTAGAAACTAAAAAAAGCAATAAAAAAACTAGCTACTTATTAATTCCTTATTTAATTTGGTTAATATTTGCTAGTATTTTATCAATATCTATTTTATTTTTAAATTAAAAAATTAAAAGCAAAAAAGTGGAAATAATTATTAAACTAACAATTAATCTTTCATATATTGTTAGTTTTTCTTTTAACTTAATTTTAGCAACAACTTGAGTTATAACTGAATACAAACTAGTTAAAGGCACAACTAATGACATTGAAGCAAAAGTCAAAAGGTAAGAATAAACAAAATAACCCAGATGATTTTCTGTTAATGATTTTAATAGATGATAATTGGGTTTTTTTATTTTTTTATCTTTTATTATATTAATTATTATTAAAATTAAAATCATAATAATATCTAAAAAAAGATAATGAAAATATAAATCTGTTAATTGATATCCACCTAAATAAATTGCTTTTTCAACCGTTGTAATTAGTGCTACCCATATAGCATAAAAAGAAGCTAAGAAAATAGCAATTTTAGATGCTTTCTTTTTAGTATCAGTTTTATTAAATTGTAAAATTATGATACAAATAGTAACAATTATAATAGCAATAATATGCGTAAGACTTTGCTCTTCTTTAAAAAGTAACATACCAATTATAATAGAGAAAATAGGATCAGATGCTAAAAGCGGCGAAATTATAGAAATTTTACCATTTCTAATACAAAAATTATAAATAACTGTTGAAAGAATTTTCATTAGAAAAAATGGTAACAAATATTTATAAATATTTATATCAAATCTTTTAAAAGCATCAATATCTAATACAATTATTGTGTTATAGTTTGAATTAAATAACTATAAAATAAAATTGTATGTGTTTTATATTTATTGATAGTTTGCTTTAAATTTATTTCGGAAAATCCCCAAAAACAAGCACATAGTAAAGCTAAAAATATTGTCATTCGCTTATACTAAATCCTTTCTGATACATAGCTTGTTTTAATTTAAATTCTAACTCTTTACCCTGATATTTTTTCTCGTACTTTTTCTTTATTTTTTCATATTCTTTTTTAGCTATATTATCATCAACTGTTAAATATTTATTTAAAACATCATTAATATCATTAGTTTCATAACCCATATTAGTTAATTCTAATTTTAATTTAGTTTTTAATTGAAATAATGAATAATGGTTATTTAAACGACTTTTCTTAAGAACAATATTAACTAAGTTTTCATGAATTAAATCATCATTTAAAGTTGCCATTACTTCTTCAATTATTTCTTTATCGATTTTTAATTTTTCCAAATTGCTTTTTATTTTATATGGTCCTACTTTAGCTAGATTAATTTGATCAGAAGCATAACTTTTAGCATATCTTAAATCATTTAATAAACCTTTAGCTTTTAAATCATTTATTATTGAATCAGAATCTTCAAAACTATTTTTTTTTAAAAATTCTTTAATTTCATAAATACTACGCCATTTAGTACTAATCATTTTAATTATTTTATTGTATAAATCATAATAATTATTTTTAAGAGAAATTTCACTCAATAAAGCATTATTTAATTCTTTACCATTAAAAAGCATATTATTGATAATAATTTCATCATAAGTAGTAATTACTTCTTTATTATCTAAAATTAATTGATATTTACCATTAGACAGTTTTTTTATTTTTTCGATCTTCATTTTTTCACCTAAAAAGACTTAATACTAATTGATATGTATTAAGCCTTTTGCAACTTCTTCTAAAGCACGTCCAATATTTTTTTTAGAAACATAGTCGCATTCTTTCATTTGATAATGGTTTCTTTCTTCCATTTCTTTTGAACGACGAGCTACAACATTTACTAATAAATATTTAGAACCCACCTGACTTAATAGTTTATCTATTGAAGGATATATCATAAAATTCACCTCTCTATAATTAGCATATAGCATTTTATTATACTTTGCAAGTTTTTTGACAAACTTTTACATAATAATATCATATATAAGTGGTTCTTTATTTTTTTGATTATCTTCAATTAAGAAACAAGATAGTATTTTTCTTATTTCCATGTCTTTTTTATTTAAATAAATCTTCAATAATTCTTCATCTTTATTTACAAAATCTCCAACTTTTTTGGAAAGAACTATTCCAACACCATAGTCTATTTGATCGTCTTTTGTTTCACGACCACCACCTATTTCTTTAACAATTTCTCCTAACAACTCGGTATTAATGTAGTTAATATAACCACTTTTTATACTTTTTACAGAAAACACTTTAGGTGCAACTTCTAATAATTCAATATTACCTTTTTGATAATTAACCATTTCTAAAAACTTTTTATAAGCTAAACCTGAAGAAATAGATTCTTCTACTTCTTTTAAAGCAGCATCTCTAGAAATATTTTTACCAATACTTACCATATATGAAGCAATATAAATAACTAAATCATACAAATCATTTTTAACATTACCTTTTAAAACCTCAATACTTTCTAAAACTTCTAAAGCATTACCAATATTATTACCTAAAGGTTCTGTCATATTAGTTAAAATACATATTGTTTCACGATTGTATCTTTTGCCAATTTCTACCATAGTAGTTGCTAGTTTTTTAGCTTCTTTAAGGGTTTTTACTAAAGCTCCATTGCCAACTTTTAAATCAATAACAATTTTATCGGCTCCCGAAGCAATTTTTTTTGACATAATACTTGAAGCTATTAAAGGAATTGAAGATACCGTTGCAGTTACATCTCTTAAAGCATAAATTTTTTTATCGGCAGGAACTAAATTAGCTGTTTGACCAGTGACTACACAACCAACTTCTTTAAGTTCTTTTTTAAATTCCTCTAATGTCAAATTAACTTTAAAACCCGGAATCGATTCTAGCTTATCAATAGTACCACCAGTATGTCCTAATCCTCTACCACTCATTTTTGGAACTTTAACACCACATGATGCTACTAATGGGGCTAAAATTAATGTTGTTTTATCACCAACACCACCAGTAGAATGTTTATCTATTTTAATGCCAGGAATATCACTTAAATCTAATTTATCGCCACTTTCTAGCATTGTTTTAGTTAAATTAAATGTTTCTTCCATACTTAAACCATTCAAGCAAATAGCCATCAATAAAGATGACATTTGATAATCTGGTATAACTCCTTTTACGTAGTTATCTACAGCATGCTTTATTTCTTCTAAAGATAATTGTTGTTTTAACCTTTTTTTATCAATTATTTCTATCATATTCATAATTATCACCATTTTAATTATAACACGGATAAAATAGATAGTAAATTGATGATTTTTTAATAAATTGATGTTTTTTTTAGATTTAATCCTTTTTACTAGAAAGAAATACTTTTTATAACAAAAATACATATTCAAAATAACATTCAATTATTTAATCGTAATAATATAAGGATCATTTTCTGTTCCTATACCGCTTGAATATAGAACATCCGATTTTAAATTAACAACAGGACGAATGCCATAAACATTTCCTACATTATGTTCATCGTCACCACCGTTATCATAAACAGAAAACATTAGTGCATAAGTAGAAGATGGCCTAAAATCAAATGGAGACATTGTCCAATATGATACTCCTGTATACAAATAATAATTTTGATTCATTAAAGCATTTCGACCACCAGCATAAGCTACTTCATCTGCCATAATTAATCCTATTGGATAAGTTAACATATTATTGCCATTCCCACTTGCTTTTACTGTACTTGTTGCTCCACTTACCCTCAAAGTAAAACCATCGTTACTTAAATTAGGACATTTAAAACTAGAAAGTTTTGACCCAACTCTCAAATTAGCCCCATATGTATAACTTGCATTACCATTTAATGGAAAATCAACATTTGATGATGTTCTATCATTACAAAATATTTCATCTGACAAATAATTTTCAAGTAAATTATTATTAGCATCAGTTTTATTTAAAATATTACTTGCATACCATTTATCAACTTGAGTTTTTATATTACTATCTTTAACATTTGTATTCGCTGTGGTTGCATCTTTTGAAAATAAACCATGATATTTTAATTTTGCCAAAGTTGGTCGATCTTTTACTGTACCAACAATTTCAGAAACAATCGGACATGTTATATATACACTAGTGGTACCATCACTATTATTATGTAAAACAGGAGTTCCATATGACCAACATGTATATTTATAATCACTTTTATAGACGTAGCGGTCCAAATAAACGCCTGGATCACTAGTACTGTAGTTGCCAGATGTCGTTGCTAAAGTATTCCAATTGCTTTGAACACAATCAATACCACTATCTCCATCATTTCCTAAATTCTTGCATTTTAATATACAAGCTCCACTATCATCGTTTTCACTACCTGTAAAACAATCTGTACTTGGATCAAAATTTTTAAAATAATAATAATTTTTCGCATTATTGATATTTGAAAATGTAGGAAAATAATTTAATCTCCATCCACCAGCAGCTGTATTACTTGAACCAACACTTATATTAGGATATGTAGCTATTTCTTTTGCAGGATTATACATATATCCTACATATGTATTTCCATACTTTCCATTTGAATATGTCGTTGTAATCGTATCATTTGTAAGTCCAGTTACATCTGTTGTAGTAGTTGTTTTAGGCGATGTATCTCCAAACGTTGTTTTTCCTATTTGGGCATTATACCCTGTATGATTAGTTGCACTTCTTAATCCAGAATAGATCATTCTAATACTGCCATCACCATTGATTCTAATAATTCTCCATAAAAAATTACCAAATGAAACCCAATTATTTTGTACGTCACCTCGATAATAATAAGTAAAATTGTCTTTTGCTGTACTGCTTTCATATGTTGTATAATCATCTTCACCTTTATATAATCCCGGATTAGAACTTGATGTTCCTACAACTTGATAAGTGTATTTATATCCTTGTTTAAATCTATAATAACCAGATATTAAATAAGGTTCTTCTGTAAATAAATATAGTGATGTACACTTACCATTTGATGTGTCATTTAAACAAGTATATTTATATATTCCATTCTCAATATCTTCTGCTGTTGTTATTAAGTCATTTATATTACCTATTTGATAATTAGTATAAGTATAATATCCTGTCGATGTATTAAAATTTATTTTAGTTATATCACTATCATCTACATCAAATTCAGTTATCAATTTATTTTCTATTACATAAGTAAATCTATTAGCAGTAGTAGACACGATATATGTCATATTAGTTTTATTTTCTATATTAGTATAAGTTGTCTTAGGAATATAAACTCCAATTGGTTCAACACTAGAAAAATTAACTGAATTTGATCTGAGAGCTATTGTATTTAGAGCATCATTTAATTCTTGTTGACTATCATTTCTTATTAGACATTCCTTAAAAGATGTAATATTTTTGCTTTTACAATAACCAACATCTGCTGTTGCGATTGTACCAGTTTTGGTAACTGTTTTAGTATATCTTCCATATGTATTTGCAATGTTTAATGAGAATAAAGTAAATATAACTATACCTAATATAATATAACTTTTATCTTTCAATTTTAATTCCTCCTATTTTGATATTTGATAACAATTTAAATCAACTTTAAAATCTATATTTTCACTCGTCATGGAATCGGTTCTTACTTCAACATTTATAACTTGACTTTGTTTAGCATCCGTTGAAAATGTATAGTTTCTAGTTGTAAATGTATCTACAAAATTATTTGAATTTCCTGATGCATCTAAATATCTATAAAGTGCTTTTGAAGTTTGTTGATTTGAAATACTTAAACTGTATTGGACTGGAACTTTAGTTATATTATCGTTATTATCATAGTTTTTAATAATTACTTTAAAATATGCCCAGCCTTCGTTTGAAATGTAAGTACCAGGATTATCAATTTCAGCATCACATATAAAATCTGCTGC
>CAKPHY010000041.1 GCA_934162285.1 uncultured Bacilli bacterium | reverse complement strand
TTACACAACACTCAAAAAAGGGCTTCTGCCCTTTTTTTATAAGGCTTTGCAAAGTTTTGCTGCAAAACTAAAGATTATAACAAATATCTTATAAATGTCTATAAAAACAAGGATTATTAACATAAAATCAAGTTAATAATCCTTTTTCCTTATAAATTACAATAATTTTTTTCTTTAATTCTTCTAAATGATGAACCTAAAGATCTGCCAAATTCAAAAATTGTGTTTAAAACATTCTTAAAAGCTGAAATAACAGTTCCTGTTAAAGACCCTCCTTTAATTTGTTTCATTTCTTTATCATTCAATTTTTTCATTTTGTACACCTCTTAGGATTAGTAATGCCATCAATAACTCCTATAATAAAAGTAATTATTCCTGTTACTAAACCAATTACACCCCACTTTAAAGCGCCACCTTTTAAATTAAGTATTTCATCTTTTGATAAAGTTGTCATCCTAATCTCCTTTCATGTATTTTGAATATATATAGCCATAAATATTGTCTCTTTTATTTTCTTTCAGATACAACTCAACAATATAATCTTTGCTTGTAAATTCGCTTTTTATTTTCACATTTCTAACTAATTTATTACCATTTAGCATATAATTATTTGTAATATCGACTATTTCAAAATTATACTCTACATCTTTATATTTTAACTTATATTCCAAACTACTAAGTTCTTTATCACTTAAATAAATAGATATATTTTGATCATTAACTTCACCATAAACTTTGATATAACTATCAAATTGATAAAAGCTTAAAGCGATCATTATTATCAAAAACAAAATAAACGTTATTATAAAATTGTTAATATATTTAGTTTCTTTTAACGTCAATTTTAATCTTTCCGTTTTCTATTTCAATCAAGTGATCAAACAAATCAATATTAGCGTCTCTATGACTAACTAATATTATTGTCTTATTTTTGAATTCTTTGAAAATATTTTTTAATATTTTTCTTTCTAATGAAACATCAATCTCATTAGTTCCTTCATCAATTAGCAATATTTTAAAATTTCCTAAAATTGATCGAGCTAAAATTATTCTTTGTTTTTCGCCACCACTTAAATTAAACCCGTTTTCTTCAATTAAAGTATTATACTTTAATGGCTTATTTTTCAAAATATTAGGAATATAACATAATTTTGATATTTTTATAATTCTTTCATTAGTCAAATTACGTTCTAATTTTAAATTGTTATAAAATGTATCGGTAAAAAGATTTTCGTTCTGAGAAATATAATAGATACTATTTATAGCTTCATTACTGTAATCATTTAAATCATAAGTACCGATTTTAATTAATTCATTATCTACTTCTAAATATTTTTTCAAAATCTTTAATAAAGTTGATTTCCCACAACCACTATGACCCATTATCACAACTTTTTCGCCTTCTTTAATGTTAATAGAAATATTATCTAAAATCCTTTTTTCATTATAAGAAAAAGTTAAGTTTTTAACTTTTATATCATAATTAGATATAGTTTTTATCTTACCATTATCTTTTACATCATAATTAAGTTCTAAAATGCGATTTAAACTATTAAGTGATTCTTCATATTCTAAATTAGAATCGATTATTTCTTTAATAGGATTCATGAAATTGTTCAATAAAAAACTAAAAGTTATCAAAGAATTAATGTCTAAATTCTTATTTTCTATTTCTATTGCTCCAAGTAGAACAATAGCTAAATAACCAACATTATCGATCATTTCTTTTAGAATCAACTCAAAATTAAATACTCTAGAAAATTTTTCTATTTGTTTCAAATAATTAAAATTATTGGTTTTAAACAAAGTATTTTTTTCTTCTAAAACATTTATTCCTTTAAAACATTCATAAGAATTAATTGTTTCTACCATTAGTGAAGTATTTTTATCTTTTAAGTTATGATATTTTTTTATATTTTCTCTTAGGGGATATTTAAAGAATTTAACTATAATAAAATATATAATAATTAATAAAATTGTAACTAATGTTAGTTTCAAAGAAACACCGAACATAAATATTAAAGACATTATAATTAATGGCAAGTTTCCAAAAAGATTAATGATTAAACTATTTAAAAAAGTCTTAATTAATTCGATATCATTTAGCCGGGAAATTATTTCACCAGTTGTTCGATTACAATAATACATATAAGGGAAATGCAAAATATTATTAAACATCTCATTTGTCAAATTTTTGCTTATTTCAGTATTAAAAGTAATGCTTAAAATATTTCTTAAATATAAGGTTATTATTTTCATTAAAATAATAGTTAAAAAAGCAAAAAAGAAAATATATTTAAGGCTATAATCGTAATTTAAAGTACCGATTAGTATATTAAAACTAAATGATGATAGTATGATAAATGTGTTTATTATTAACGAGGTAAGGATAATTTTTAAAATTAAGGTTTTATTTTTTTTGAATATTTGCACTATAAATTCTAGTTTTGAGTAATTTTTAAGATAAGGTATTTTTTTTAGTGGATAAAGTATAATAAATATATCATTACTAATCTCTTGAAATTCCTTGAATTTAATTTTTTTAATTTTATTTCCTGGATCAGCAATTAACATTTCTTCTTTTTTAAATTCAATTTCGTAGATAACAATAAAGTGCGTAAATTTTTTATCTATTGTAACATAAGCAATGCAAGGTAATTTTAATATTTTTAAATTTTTAGTTCTACCACATTTAGTATCAAAGCCGATGTATTTAGCAACTTCAACTAAATTATATATTGAAGTTCCATTTTTATCGGTTTTTAACATGTCAGTTAATTGAACCTTACTAATATACCCTTTATAATATTTGATAATCATTAGCAATGAAGATGCAGCACAATCTTTTAAATCATCTTGTTTAACAAACGGATATTTCATATTTCACCTCCCCTACTAATAACATACAATTTAGAGAGGGAACACTCCTTTAAAAAATAAAAAAAATATTTCATTCGCGAAATATTTTTTATTTTTTATATATTTTTATATATTTATCTCCGTATTTTTTTTCAGTTAATAATTCTAAAGAAGAAATAGGATTTTCTTTATCATATTCACATATTAAAAGTCCTTGTTCATTTAAAATTTCTTTTTCTTCAATTAGTTTAATAGCTTCATTTAAGATATTTATATGATATGGTGGATCTAAAAATATGATGTCATATTTTTGATTGGTTGTTTTTAAAAATTTTCTAAAGTCACCATTATAAATGTCTACTTTTTCTTCTATTTTTAGATTTTTAATATTGTTGTTAATAGTTTGAGTACATTTTTTATTAAGATCAACAAAAGTCGCGGATTTAGCTCCATTTGATAGAGCCTCAATTCCAAGATTTCCGCTTCCTGCGAATAAATCAAGAATATTAGAGTTAGGAATTTTACTTTGAATTATTGCAAAAAGGGATTCTTTAACGCGATCCATTGTTGGTCTTGTACCTTCTAATTTAAATCCTTCTATATTTCTTCCTTTGTATTTACCACTTATAACACGCATTTTTATCACCCATTAATTGAACCTAATATTGTTTGCAGCATATCGATCATATCTAATGTTTTCTCGATTTTATCGGCTGGTCGTAGTTTTAAATTTTTTCTAGCATCTTCTTCAAATCTTTTAAAATTATTGGGATCTCGATTTAAGTCTTTATACCAATATGAATGGGTATGTAAGTATTCTAAATATCGTGGATTACTTTTTATTTTTGTTTGAACTGTTTTAATCATCAAATGATTTATAAACTGGTCTTGGTTTGTAATCCTTGGCTACTTCTTTGGTATCTTTACCACTTATTTCTTGAAGTACGCCAATAACTCTTTGAATACTGTTTACGCCATTTTGGACGCCATCTAGATCAATGTTTTTAAAGAAATCAAGAAATCCTGATGATGATGCTGTAGCTGCCGCTGCAGTTGTACCAGCTGCTATATAATCTTTCCAAACGTCATTAGATTCTCCATATAAATCATACATTTCATAAAATTTTTGCCAAGTCATACTTCCTGATTTAACATGATTTATTAAACGAGGATTATTTTTGACAAATGATTTGAAATCGTCAATTTTAGCCATAATTATATCACCTATAATAATATATGCTAATCTATTTTAAATTTATCTAAATAATCATCTAATGAAATTATTTTTTTATCAATATCCCCTAATGATAATTGCTTTTCACCTGATTCTTCAATTTCTTCTACTTTTTCTTCTAAATCTTTAGAAGTTAAAGTTTTTTCTTCAAATATTGTAATTAGTCGGTTTTTAGAAATTACTGTTCCGGTTGAATAACGATCTAAAATTGGTGCTTCTGTAACTTTCATTAAATCTATTTCGTTGGCATATTTTATTCCGATTTTAGAACGATTAGAAATTATTAAGGTTTTAGCTATTTTGTAAGGATTGGTTTTTACATCACGTATAATTTGAATTCCTTTACGAGCTCGTGCTGTTTTTTCAAATTCTAAAATTCGTACTCTTTTGATAGTTGATTTTAATGTTGCAACTGTAATAAATTCCATATTATTATTGAATAAATGACCATCTACAACGAAATCATTTTTCAAAGTAATTGATTTTACTCCTGCACTTTTAACGCCGGTAACAGGGATTTCAGTAGTATCATACCACAAAGCTAAACCATTATAGGTTACAACAAAAGTGTAATCACCATTAATGTTAGTAACATCAACAACACGGTCATCATCTTTTAATTTTATTGCTACTAAAGGTTTTGAATATCTTTGAACTTCAAATTCTTCTAAATTAGTTCTCTTTACCATTCCGTTTTTAGTAAAAATAGTTATAATTTCTTTAGCTTTAAAGTCATAAACCGGAATTGAAGCAATTATTTCTTCTCCAGCTGATATTTGGATAATATTGCTTATGTGTTTTCCTAGTTCTTTCCATTTTAATTCAGGGATTTCATGAACTGGCAAATAGAGATAATTTCCCATATTAGTAAATAATAAAATTGTATCTAAAGTATTTACTTGATATATACCGATTGGGTAGTCTAGATCTTTAACTAAAGTATCTTCTTCGCTTGCTTGATAACTTCTTACTGGAACTCTTTTAACATATCCATCTTTTGTTATTACGACAACACAGTCTTCTTTAGGAATTATTTCTTTGTTATCAATTTTTATTTCTTCATATAATGCTTGTACTAATGTTTTACGTGGTGTTGCATATTCGTCTTTTACTTTCTTTAATTCAGCTTTTATTACTGATTTTAATTTATTTTCACTTGCTAAAATACTATTTAAATATTCAATGCTTTTGTGCAAATTAGCAGCTTCTTCTTCTAAATCGGTAACATCAGTATTAGTTAAACGATATAATTGTAATTCTACTATTGCTTTAGCTTGAGCTTCTGTAAATTCATATTTTTTTACTAAGTTTTCAATGGCATTTGCTTTATTAGAACTAGATCTAATAGTTGTTATTACTTCATCTAGTATAGAAATAGCTTTTATTAACCCTTCAACTATATGTTCTCTTTTCGATGCAAAAGCTAAATCATATTTAGTTCTTCTCGTTATTACTTCTTTTTGATGGGCTATATAAGCATCTAATATTTCAATGATTCCTAAAGTCATAGGTCGTCTATTAACAATAGCTACCATATTATAGTTATAATTGATTTGTAATTCAGTATTTTTAAGTAAATAACCAATAATAAATTCTTTATTGGCATCTTTTTTGACATCGATAGCAATTCTTGATGGTTCTAAGCGATCGGATTCATCACGAGCATCAACAATTCCGTCAATTTTTTTATCTAATCTAATTTCATTTATCTTTTTTACAAGTAAAGCTTTATTAACATCAAATGGAATTTCATTGATTATTATTTGCTCTTTACCTTTTTCAGAGACAAAGCTGTATTTAGCTCTTAAAACTACTTTACCACGACCTGTTTTTAAGCATTCATAAATGTTTTTTTGATCACTTACAACACCTCCTGTTGGAAAGTCTGGACCTTTTACTATTTCTAAAATATCATCCAAAGTACATTTAGGATCGTCTATTCTTTTAATAGTAGCATCAATTATTTCACCTAAGTTATGTGGGGGTATATTAGTTGCATATCCGGCACTTATACCATTGGTACCATTAACCAACAAATTAGGAAATTTAGTTGGTAATACTGTTGGTTCTAAACATGAATCATCATAGTTTGGTGCAAAATTTACGGTATCTCTTTCAATATCTTTTAACATTTCATTGCTAATTTTAGCAAGACGAGCTTCAGTATAACGCATGGCTGCTGCCCCATCGCCATCCATTGAACCATTATTACCTTGCATATCAATATATGGGGTATTTTGTTTCCACCATTGACTCATACGGACCATAGCTTCATATATACTTGAATCGCCATGTGGATGGAATGAACCCATAACATTACCAACGGTTTTAGCACATTTATGGTATGGTTTATCATAAGTATAGCCATCTCTAAACATCGAATAAAGGATTCTTCTTTGAACTGGTTTTAAGCCATCACGAACATCCGGGATAGCACGATCTTGAATAATGGTTTTTGAGTATCTGCGAAAGCGTTCACCCATAATTTCTTCAAGCGAATAATCATGAATTCTTTTTAATATTTCTTCTGTTTCAACATTTTTAGCCATTTAAATCACTCCTTGTAATTATTCACTTAGATAATTATAGCAAATAAACCTTTATTTTTCAAACAAAAAGAAGAATAAACAGCTCTAAGGAGTAAAATTTATTCGCAATAAAATATTTGATATAATTAAAAAAAGGTAGTTGGTTATTGTGAA
>CAKPHY010000040.1 GCA_934162285.1 uncultured Bacilli bacterium | reverse complement strand
AAATTAAAAGCACGTATGAATTCTCAAACTAAAAACACGTTATAAAAAGAACGTGCATTTACCTTGAGAAGTGAGGATATCTATATTTTATTATAACAATTATTGAAACAAATTACAATTTATGTTAAAATTTAATTATGCAGATATAGTTTAATGGTAGAACATGAGCTTCCCAAGCTTAGAGTGCGGGTTCAATTCCCGTTATTTGCTCCAAATTGATTGATACTTGGAATTATTCCGATAGTAATAAATTCTAACTAGAAATAGTTTGTTTTTTTATAATTATATGTTGAAATTGAGGTGATATTGACAAAATAAATCTTGTAGTATAGAATATCCACTTAATATGTGAGGGGTCTTATGAAAAATTTAGATAACATAAGTAACTTTAGAAGAATAGATTTATATGGTGATGGTTTTCTTGGTGACGAAGCTAATGGAGCTTTTATTATTGATAGATACAATAATGGAGAATTTTATCTTGTAATTGCATCTAATGGCCAAGAATGGGATCATGTTAGTGTTACTATTCATAAAAAAAATGGTGGTTCGGTTAAAAAGTGTCCATCATATCAAGAAATGATGATGATAAAAGAAAAACTATTTTCAGAAGAAGATGTTGTATTTCAACTTCATCCTAGAGAAGAAGATTATATTAATACTCATCCTTATTGTCTTCATTTATGGAAACCTAATAATTGCAATATGGTTGTTCCTCCATTGAATTCTATAAATAATGATGAATTAACAGAAAACACGTATTTTGAACATGAAGGCATCATTGTGAGAATTAAAACAGGTGAATTAGATGGTTGGCAAGTAGCAAGAGTATATTGTTTTACTAAAGATGGAAAATTAATTAAGAGTAATCCAACTTGGGATATAATGTGCAAAGTAAAATCTTTGATTTTTGGAGAAAAAGATGCTGCTTTTCAATTTATGTCATCAACATCTAATAAACATCTCGGATTAGATATATGGTATCCTAAGAACTTAGATCTGATGCCACCTTTACCAGATGCTTACTTAGTAGGTATTGATAAGAAAAATAATAAAACTAAATAAGAAAATAATTCAACTAGTAATAGTTGATTTTTTTGTATTAAATGATTATAAAATATCTATAAGGATAAATAATAAAATACAAGTATTGTTAAGTAAAGTATTAAAATAAGTATTCAAACACAGTAAATATTCTACTTAATAATTATTATTGTTAAGTAAATATAAAATAATAATTATAAATAAAAAAAATCACGAATTAATCGTGAATATTATTAGTATTTTGATACATAAAGCAATCATTATCATGAGAATTAATTATTCCTATTGCTTGTAAATAAGAGTAAATAATGGTTGTTCCAACAAATTTCATTCCTCTTTTAATTAAATCTTTAGAAATTGCGTCTGATAAAAGAGAACTTGTAACATTATTTTCATATATTATTTTTCCCTCAGTAAATTGTTTCAAATAATTATAAAATGAACCATACTCATAAGAAATAGTTTTAAAAATTTTGGCATTATTGATGCTAGCTTTTATTTTTAATTTGTTTCTAATTATATTTTTATTATTTAATAGTTCTTCGATCTTTACTTCATCATAATTACAGACTTTATTTATATCAAAATTATCATAAGCTTTTTTAAAAAAATCTCTTTTATTTAAAACACACTCCCAAGAAAGACCAGCTTGAAATGATTCAAGAATAAGCATTTCAAATAAATATCTATCTTCAAAATTTGGTATTCCCCACTCGTGATCATGATATTCTACATATTTGGGATTATCTAGATTACACCATTTACATCTTTTCATAACTTGACTCCTTTGGGAATAATAAATTTATTTATATCATTTTTTTCAATTTTAAGTAATTCTATCTTATTTTTTAAGCCACCACCATAGCCAGTTAGATTATTATTAGCTCCAATAACACGATGGCATGGCACAATAATACAAATGGGATTCCATCCTACTGCTCCCCCTACTGCTTGAGCTGACATTTTCTTTATTCCTTTTATTTTAGCTATTTTTAAAGCAATATCATTGTATGTTATTACTTTTCCGTAAGGGATTTCATTCATAATATCTATAACTTGTTTCCTAAATGAGGTTAAATTATTAATTTTGTATCGTGGTGTAAAATTAGGTATTGAACCATTAAAATAAAGATCTAACCATTTTTTAGTTTCTTTAAAAATAGGTAATTCTTTTTTTATATTGTAATGATGTTTTAAACTATCTTTAGAATCTTTAAACCATAATCCTGTTAAAAAGTCACCATCACTTGTTAAATAAATTAAACCAAGTGGTGAATTATATGCTTCAAAATAAATCATAATTAAATTAAATGTGCCGTGATAATAGTATAACTATATGAATTAATAGTTATTTTAATATTACTAGCTTCACAATAGTAATTTTTACCTTTCTTATAAACAGTTGTTTTAGCGTTTAAAATCATATTTTTACAAAATTCCACTGGATCAATATTATTTAGATAAAGATTATTCTTAATTCTTTTTAAACCAATTTCAGTAGTATGAATTTTATTAATATTTAAAATTAATTTTTCTTTCATATATATCACATAATAATTATAACAAATGTCTAATAAAAAGTCTTTTAAATCTTTGATTGTAAATATAAAAATTCGCCATGACTTATTGGTAACCCTAATGTTAGTCTTTTAGCAAGTTTGTATTGAATTCTAACTTTATTTTCTAGTTCATCTTCATTATCATGATAAAAACTAAATTTTTGCCATTCATCTAATTTATCAATAGCATTCAAATATATATGTGTTGGACATTTTCCATATTCAGAATAGCCATTAAGCATTTCAACTAGTAAATTATTTTTTTCATAAGAATATAATTTAGGAATATGATGTTGGATCATTTCTAAAGATAACACTAGTAAATTTAAAGATTTAATTTGAGCCATTCTTTCTAAAGGATTAAAGTTATAACATTGTTCATACTTTTTTTTAATTTTAAGCAGTTTTAATATAGTTTCTTGAACAGAAACTTCTCCCGTTTGCATTTGCTTTAGAAAAGTAGGAGCTTCAAAATACTTAGTTGATTGTAAACATATATTTATAATTTTATCTTCAATTTTTATATTATTATTTTCATCAAATACTTTACTTTGATATGCATGTTCTAATTCGTGTAATATTATTTGCGCAACCTTTAAATTGCGCCACATAATTTTTTCATAATTTTGAAGTTCAAAATCAATACTATATTTATGATTAAAAAAATAAGAAATAGCTTGATCATGAACAATAATTTGATGTTCAAAAACATCATATGTTGAATATGAAGTATCCTTATCATTATCAAAAATTAAAGATTTAACATAATTAGCTGTACCTTTTTTACTTGTTACAATCATAATTAATTTATAAATAAAATCATGATCTGCTAATTTTCCTTTAGTAGAATAATCATAAACTAATTTTAATATCTCCGATCGCATTTAATTTCTCCCCCTGTAAAAATATAGTAGAGATTATAGTGCAATTAGTTTAATTAGTCAAATTTAAAAAAAATACTTAATAGTATTTTATTTTAATTCTTGATAATAATCAAAATGATCGGTTTTGTTATATTCTGCTTTGATTGTTTCTTTAATTTCATTTTCCATGCTATCTATATAGCCTACAAATACTTTTTCACCAATGATTAAGAAAGGAACACCATCAACTTCTTGATCAACGACAGCAGCAAAGCGTTTCATCAAATTTCTACTTTCAAGATTATTCCAGACTTCAAAAGAGTATAAATTAAAAAGCGTGTTATAATCATCATCTAAACTAGCAAGCATTTCTCCCAAATCATGACAATGGGGACAGCCATCACCCCAGAATAAATAAATATTTATTTTTTCTGAGTCAAAATTTATATCTTTTTCTTGCATATTTGTAAGAATTGCAGAAATTTTATTTTCATCTATTTCTTTTTCTTCATTAATGATTTCATTATTCTTAATATTATTTGATTCATCACTAGAAGAACTATAATTATTATTTGTTTTATTTTGATTTGCTTTATGATAATTAACTAAAATAATTGATGAAATTATAATGATAGTAGCTATTGCTCTAATTAAAATATTCTTTTTCATTTCGACTCCTATATAAAAAAATCCACTCGGGATTTTAAATTTCATTGGTAACCTGTATGGGTTTCGAACCCATGAATACCACCTTGAGAGGGTGGCGTGTTAAACCCCTTCACCAACAGGTCATTTAAAAAGACATTATTATTTTAACATAATGTCTTTCTATTTTCAATACTATTTTTTAATTTCTATTTTCCTTAAAAAAGTCAATTCGTTTAATTATACGATCTTTACCTAAAAGTTTTAGTATTTCATATAAATCCGGTGTTTGAGTTAAACTTGTTACAGCTACTCTTATAGCTTCACAGATATCGCCGACATGACCTTTAAATTTAGTAGGATCTGCTTTATATTCTTTAGGTGAAGAAGCATAATTATATTTAACTGCTACTTCTTTTAATTTAGCAAACCATTCATCTTTAGTATCATTAGCATCATAGTAATTATTTACATAATCATATAATAAATCAACATCATACTCTTTTTCTAGATTATATTTAGCTTCTTTAAAGAATAATTCATCAAACATATACCAAATATATTTTCTAACATCACCATAAGAGGAAATGTCTCTTCTTGGTCTTGGAATTTCTCTTTCTATATTTAAAACATTAATACTATAATCTTTATATTTGCTTAATAAGGAATTAAATTCATTATCATAAAGACTTGTATACTTTAATGTTTCAGCATATACATCACTGGCCTTTAAAGTACTAAAATAAACTCGAGATATACTTATTAATTTTTGAATATCAAATAAAGAACCCCCGATAGGTGCTTTTTCAAATTCAAATTTGAAATCATCAATTGTTTTATCAGGATTTTGTAAATACCAAGCTTCAAAAGTTGAATTGTTTATAGTTGCCAAATAAAGTCTAATTACTTCAGTTGGAATACCCGCTTTATGATAAAAGCTTATAGCTGCTTCAGGATCTTTTCTTTTAGATATTTTTCTAACAACATTTCCCTCTTTAATTGTAATTGGGGCAATATGAGAATAGTAAGGTAATTTAAAACCTAAAACTTTAAATAATTGTTCATGAATAGGATATGAAGCAACCCATTCATCACCTCTTATAACATTAGTTGTATGCATTAGATGATCATCAATTGCGTGTGCAAAATGATATGTTGGTAAATTATCTGATTTTAATATAACGATATCTTGATCATTTTCAGGCATTTCAATATTGCCTTTGATTAAATCGTGTAAAACAATTTTATTGTTGAAATTCCCTGGTGACTTTAAACGAATAATGTATTTTTCACCATTTTTTACTTTTTCAATTACTTCTTTCATTGATAAAGAACGACATCTTGCCCACGGACCATAATAACCGATTCGAGCTTTTTCTAATTCTTGAATATTTCTTTGTTCATCTAATTCTTCTGGTGTACAAAAGCAAGGATATGCTTTATCTTCTTCAATTAAACGACGAACAAATGCGCGATAAATATCACCACGTTCACTTTGAACATATGGACCATATTCGCCACCAAAAGATGGGCCTTCATCAAAAGTAATACCAAGATTTTTAAAATCGTTGATAATGCCTTCAATACCATTTTCTACTTCACGTTTTTGATCTGTATCTTCAATTCTTAAAATGCATACACCATTTGTTTGTTTAGCCATTTGTAAATCAATAAAAGAAGCATATAAACTCCCCATATGAACAAAACCTGTTGGACTTGGTGCAAATCTTGTTACCATTTGACCATCTTTTAAATTTCTTTCTGGATATTTTTCTTCATAATAACTAAAATCGTGTAAAACATTAGGAACTAATAATTCACTATATTCTTTTCTATTCATATAAATTCTCCTTTCAAACAAAAAAATTCATCCATATAAGGACGAATTTTCGTGGTACCACCTTAATTTGTAGTATAAACTACCTCAATATCTTTAATGCGATAAACATTTAAGCTCCAAAGTTTCTTTCAAAACTGCTATTTGTTAATTTCCATCATCCATTAACTTTCTATAAAATAACTAATTTTTACTCTTCTTTTTCATTGCTTTTATTATAAATTTTCTAAACGACTTTTAATTAAAGAATTAACTAAACTCATATCAGCTTTTCCACGTACTTGTGGTGCTATTTCTTTCATTATTTTACCTATATCATTACTACTAGTAGGATTAATTTTAGCGAATACTTGATCAATTATCAAATTAATTTCTGCTTCATCCATCATACGTGGCATATAAGTATTAAGTATTTCAATTTCAGCATTATTTTTATCAACTAAATCATTTCTATTAGCTTTAGCAAACTCAACATTGGCTTCTTTTCGTGTTTTTATTTGCTTAGCAATAATAGGAACTATCTCTTCATCAGTTAATTCATGCATTTTAGCAATCTCTTCCATTTGAATTGCGCCTTTTAACATACGAATTACTGATAATCTTTCCTTATCGCCACTTTTCATTGCTGATTTTAAATCTTCCATTATTCTTTGTTTCATTTTATCACCTTTTTTTAAAATTAAAGAGCCTTATGCAGCTCTATTGTATGAACGTTCCTTGCGACGGCTATTTTTAATAGCTTCTTTTTTAGCATTTCTACGTTTTTCGCCAGGTTTAATATATGATTCTCTTTTTTTAACTTCTTTTAGGAGGCCATCTTTAATATTTTTTTGTTTAAATGTACGTAAAGCACTTTCAACATTACCATTTCTTACAACTACTTTTGTCATTAAAATCCCTCCCTTCTTGGCTATCAAAATTATATCACTCTTGACTTTTTTTGACAACATTTTTTTTGATTTTTTGTTGATTTTTCAAAAAAATAGCCTTTTAAGGCTATCCAGAGTGTTGACAAACCCCTAGATTTTTTCTAGAGGTTTTCTTATGAACAAAATTTTTATGATATTTTTCAATATTT
>CAKPHY010000039.1 GCA_934162285.1 uncultured Bacilli bacterium | reverse complement strand
AAAAACATAAAGAAATCAAATTTTTAAATTCAAAATCTTTATGTTCAACATTATACGTGTTATAATTATTTTAATAAATAAAGTGCTAGTACAGGCTTATAGTTTATGTAAGTTTTTGTATTGCACTTTTTTTGATTAGAGAATAAAAAAAGACCATCTAACGGTCAATTCATTTAGGCCAAAGGCTTTATTTTAACTCTCTATGTCATCTTGAATGGTATCAAGACAATTAAATGATATCATTAAAAAGGAGGTATGTCAAGATGCAAAGAAATTATTCAATAGGTTTAGATATTGGGACTTCATCAGTTGGTTGGGCTGTTATTGATTCAGATAATTATGAAGTACTGAAAGATAACGTAAAAAGGTATGAACATAATTTAATAACTGGTGAAGAGCAAGTTAAGTCAAAAAAGAAAGCTTTATGGGGAGCTAGACTATTTGAAGAAGCTCAACCTGCTGTTAGTAGAAGAAATGCCCGTAATATGAGAAGAAGATATGATCGAAGACGTAAAAGAATTAAACTATTACAAGATATTTTTAGAGATGAAATAGATAAAGTTGATGATCAATTTTTTGAAAAATTGCAAACTAGTTTTTTTAGTCCTAAAGATTCTAATAATAAAAAAATTAATTTAACTGAATTTGATAAATTAAATATTTTTTCTAATAATAAAAGAAATGGTATTAGTAAGAAGTATCCTACTATTTATCACTTAAGAAATGATCTTGTAAATAATTCTGAGAAAAAAGATATCCGTTTAGTTTATTTGGCACTTCATCATATTATAAAATATAGAGGAAACTTTTTATATGATGTTGATACTTTTGATGCTGATAATATAAATATAGGAAATAAATTAAAAGAAGTATTCGAATTAATTGATGATAAGGAACTATTTGGACTTAATACCAACGTTGATTATAGAAATCTTGAAAATATAATATTAGAAAAGTCTAAAAATGATGTTAGTGTTAATTTAAAAAAAGAATTAAAAAACATTATAGATGATCCTAAAATTGCTGATGAAATGGTAAAACTTATAATAGGAAACAAGTTTAATATTTTAAAAATATTTGACTTAGAAAAAGAAGATGAATGTATTGAAAAGATAAGTTTTAATGGTAGTGAATATGATGATAATTATGATAAATTATTAAATCAATTAAATGATAAAATAGAGATTTTAGAAGAATTAAAGGAATTATATGATGCTATCTTTATTAAAAAAATGTTTAATGGCAGTAATGCAACGACAATATCAGAATTAATGGTTGAAAAATATGATAAGCATAAAAAAGATTTAAAAGAATTGAAAATGTTGTTAAAAGAAAACAAAGAGGAGTATAAAAGAGTATTTAAATCAAATGAAAATTATAAATGTATTTATGATAAATATATAAATAATAATATAGAATATGCTGATTTAAAAAGTGAATTGAGTAAATCTTTTGAAAAAATAAAAAATATTGATTTAATAAATAAAATAATGAAAGAATTAAATGATGAGTCTTATTTGCCTAGAATAACTAGTACTGATAATGGCAAATATCCTTATCAATTTAATAAAGCTGAATTAAGAAAAATAATTGCTAATCAAGGTGAGTATTATCCTTTTTTGAAAGATGAAATAAACGGCATAAATAAAATTGAAAAAATACTTAGTTTTAGAATACCATATTATGTTGGGCCACTAAATAGTTTGACAAAGGAGAAAGATGTAAAAAATCCTAATGCTTGGTTAGTAAAAAAAGAGGAAATGAAAGCAGAATCAATTAATATATTCAATTTTGATGAAGTTATTGATAAAGAAAAAACAGCAGCGGAATTTATTGAAAGAATGCTTGGCCATTGTACTTACATTAACAAAGAAAAAGCTATGCCTATTAATTCTATATTTTATTCTAGGTATAAAGTAATAAGTGAAATTAAACAAATAAGTGTTAAAACTAGCACTCAAGCTATTAGATTTAATAAAGAACAAATTGAAAAAATATATACTGATTTATTTTTAAAACATGAAAAAGTTACTAAAAAAGAATTAGAAAATTATTTGAGACAAGATTCATTCTTTAAAAATATTGGTGATTTTGAAACAAGTGGCTATCAAGGAAAAGATAGATTTGTAAGCAATATGAAATCATACATAGATTTTTTTGGAGAAAATGGAATATTTAATAATACATCTTATAATGAAGATACGGCTGATGATATCATAAAAGATATTACTATATTTGAAGATAAAGAATTATTAAAATCAAGAATAGAAAGAAATTATCCGGAACTTGATTCTTCTAGAATATGTAAATTAAAGTATTCTGGTTGGAGTTCATTATCAAAAAAATTACTTAATGAAATTTATTATACTAATCCAGAAACAAAAGAAAGCAAAAGTATAATGGATTTACTCTTAGAAACTGATGAAAATTTTATGCAAATATTGAATAATAAAAAATATAATTTTCAAAAGGAAATAGATAAATTAAATATAGTTAATAAAAATGACAAAATAAGTTATGAATTAGTTAAATATTTAGCAACTTCACCTAAAAATAAAAGAGGCATATATCAAGCTTTAAAAGTTGTTGAAGAAATAGTTAATTTTATGGGATATGAACCTCAAAATATATCTATTGAAATGGCACGAAGTGAAGAAGAAAAGAAGAGAACTTCTTCTAGAAAAGAACGTTTGAAGAATATTTATAATGATATTAAAGATCAAATTGATGATTATAAAAGTTTGAATAAAGAACTTAATTCTAAAGATGACAATGAATTTACAGAAAAAGTATTTTTGTATTTTATACAATTAGGAAGAAGTTTATATTCAAGAGAAAAATTAGATATAAATAAATTAAATGATTATGAAGTTGATCATATATTACCTAGAACTTTAATAAAAGATGATTCATTAGATAATAAAGCTCTTGTATTAAAAAAAGAAAATGCAAATAAAAGAGATTCTTTGGTTTTACCAAGCAATTATCGTACGCCAGAAAATATTAGATGGTGGGCATTTTTAAAGAAAAATGGGCTAATATCAGCTAAAAAAGAATTTGCTTTAACAAGAAAAGAATATACTCCGGAGCAAATAGAAGGCTTCATTAATAGACAATTAGTTGAAACAAGGCAAATAACAAAGCATGTTGCTAATATATTAAATAATTTCTATAAAAAAACTAAAATAATTTATTTACATGCTAATTTATCACATAATTATCGAGAAAAATTTGAACTTTATAAATATAGAGAATTAAATGATTATCATCATGCTCATGATGCTTATTTAGCTGCTTGTTTAGGTATATATCAAGATAAATATGTAAATAAAAATATTGATTTTACTGAGTTAAAAGAGATAAGCAAAAAATTATATGAAACTAAAAATTTTAAAGAATTAAATTATGGTTATGTTATAAATAGCCTTGATAATAGTAATACTATTTATAATAATAAAACTGGTGAAATATTTGATAATGTTAGTTTTAATAAAACAATAGAAAATACATTATATAGAAATGATATTATCGTAAGCAAGAGAACTGAAATTAAGACAGGTGAGTTTTATAATCAAACTAAAAATTCAAAAGGGCTAGCTGGTGTAGAATTAAAGAAAGGGTTAGATACTAAATTATATGGATCGTATACCAGTTTGAATCCTGCATATGCTGTCGTTGTAAAGTATACTAAAGTAAATAAAATAATTCAAAAAATGATTGGTATTCCAATTTTGACTGATATCCAGTCAAAAAGTGATCAGGCGATCATGGATAATTATGTTAAAAATCTACTTCAATTAGAAAAAGATACTGATATTTCCTATATCCTTGATGAACAAAATAAAATATTGAAAATACCATTTTACACTAAATTGGTATGGGATAAGCAGATATGTTCTTTAGTCGGAGCAACTGATAAAGTTGAGGTTTGCAATGCCAGAGAATTAAAAATAGATAAATTAAATTTATGTAATTGGAAATATACATTAAATGTATTGTTTAACAAAAAGAAGAAAATGGAATCTTTTGATTGGGACAAGTATGAAGGTGACTTGAAAGAAATATTAAATTATATTTATGAGAAAATATCTAAAGAATATAACTTATATTTTAATTTGACAAATGAATTACAAGCTATAATTGATGCATCACTGGTTTCTGTGGAATATGAGGAAAAAGCTATAATAGAACTTATAAAATTGCTGAAATTCAATAGTCAAACAGCCAACTTTAAATATTTAGGTCATTCGATGGCATTTGGTAAGAAAAATGATAGAATAATTGACCATGCAGTTTTAATTACTCAATCAGTTACTGGTTTGAAAGAAAATACTTATGAGTTTTAGAACGGTTGTAATTACTAAGCAATCTAAATTGAGTTATAAAAATAAATATTTAGCTGTAAAGAGTGATTTAGATGAAAACTATATTCATTTAAGTGAAATAGATACAATAATAGTTGATTCTATTGCTGTATCTATTTCCAGCTATTTGTTAAAAGAATTGTCTGATAATAAAATTAATATTATATTTTGTGATGAAAAGCATAATCCTTTTGGAGAATTAAGTAGTTTTTATTCTAGTCATAATACAAGTAAAAAAATACTTATGCAAACTAAATGGAGTATTAAACAAAAAGATGAACTATGGTCTTTAATTGTTAAAAACAAAATAGTTAATCAAGCTATGCTATTAAATAAAATTAAATCGAATAATTATGATTTAGTAATGAGTTATGTGTCAGAAGTGCGAAATGGTGATAAAACCAACAGAGAAGCTCATGCTGCTAAAGTATATTTTAATTCTTTATTTACAAAATCTTTTATTAGAAATGCTAACGACTCAATAAATGCTGCATTGAATTATGGCTATAGCATATTGCTGTCAAATTTTAATAAGGAGATAGTTAATAATGGATATTTGACACAATTAGGAATACATCATAAAAGTGAATTTAATCAATTTAATTTAGCTTGTGATTTTATGGAACCTTTTAGACCAATAATTGATAGATTTGTTTATTATAATCAAAATAGAGAATTTGATTCAAAATACAAGTTAGACTTAATCAATATTTTTAATAATTCATTTAAATATTGTGGAAAAGTTTATACTTTAAAAGACATAATAAAAATGTATACTAAAAATATATTAGATTGTTTAAGTGATAATAAGAAATATAAGGAATTTATTTTTTATGAGGGATAGAGTAATGAGAACTATAGTATTCTTTGATTTACCAAACATTTATTATAAAGATAAGAGAAATTATCAATTGTTTCATAAGTTTTTAATTAATGAAGGCTTTATTATGCTTCAAGAATCAGTTTATTCTAAGTTAGCTCTTAATCTTCAACAAGCAGAGTTTAATGTAAATAGAATAAAAAAGAATGCTCCTAGTAAAGGAATAATTCAAGTCTTAAATGTAACAGAAAAGCAATATGCTAGTATAGAATATATTATTGGTAAACCTAATAATAAAATTATTGATAATGAAGATAGATTGGTTGTATTATGAAATTAAATGTAAAATATATTGATAACTATATAGAATTTGAAAATGGTTTTGTTAATTGCTTAGAAATAGAAAATAAGAATTATTTTTATAAAATTGTTAATGATTTGAATTGCGTTGCAAATGGTGAAATTATTGATGAAATATTATTTACTGATAATGATTATAAAGAAATTAGTTTAACAAATAAAATAGATATTGTATTTGACTATTTTAATTTTGATTTTAATTCAAAAAAGATTATTCTTTCACTTAATAGAAAGGTAAATGAAAATCTTTCTATTGATAAAAGAGATAGTTTAAGTAAATTATATGAAAAGATTAAAAAAATATATGCTCCAATAATTAATGAATTCGATATGAATTTATCTTTAAATAGTGATTTTGACTTGGATATAGTTATTAAGTTATTAAATATTTCTATAAATAAAAAAGATAATATTTTAGATAATTTATTGCTATTGATTGATATAGAAAAAGAACTATGTCTTAATAAATTGTTGATATTTGTTAATTTAAAGCAATATTTAAGTAAAAGTGAATTGGTTGAATTATATAAATATTTATTATATAATAATATTGATGTTCTTTTAATTGATTCGCAGGCTTATGGCGTTAACAATGAGTATGAAAAGAAATTAATTATTGATGAAGAATTAGAAGAATATTTAATTGTATAAAATATAACATAGATTTCCATTCAAGAAACTAATTTTTCTATGGTATTAGGATATAGATTTAAATACTATTTGAGGTTTTAGATCTATGTCATATTGAATGGTATTAAAACAAGACTTATTAATATAATTATCATTAAACGGTTTTAGATCTATGTCATATTGAATGGTATTAAAACAAATAAAAGATACAAATAATAAAGTAATTTGTTTTAGATCTATGTCATATTGAATGGTATTAAAACTTATTGAGATTAGACCTTTGAAACCTGTAAGTTTTAGATCTATGTCATATTGAATGGTATTAAAACGAATGAGAAAGAATTAAAAAAGTTAGATATGTTTTAGATCTATGTCATATTGAATGGTATTAAAACATATATCAAGTGGTTATTGGACACCATGGGGTTTTAGATCTATGTCATATTGAATGGTATTAAAACTACACCCACGACACGGGTATAGTGTCAGCTGTTTTAGATCTATGTCATATTGAATGGTATTAAAACTTCAACTGCTTCACTATCTACACCTAAAGTGTTTTAGATCTATGTCATATTGAATGGTATTAAAACAAATGCTCCTGCAAATGGATTTACAATTAAGTTTTAGATCTATGTCATATTGAATGGTATTAAAACTTATTTGTAGAATTGGAGAAGATAAATATGTTTTAGATCTATGTCATATTGAATGGTATTAAAACTTGGAGATCAGCTATATGATCGAGGAATTGGTTTTAGATCTATGTCATACTGAATGGTATTAAAACTTATGATGTTAGAAGTAGAAGCAACTGCAAGTTTTAGATCTATGTCATATTGAATGGTATTAAAACATTAGTTAGATATGGATCAAATAGTTATGCGTTTTAGATCTATGTCATATTGAATGGTATTAAAACCCTTGATAAATGATATTGCAATGCTTAGTTGTTTTAGATCTATGTCATATTGAATGGTATTAAAACACCTAATACCTATGAGTGAGCGAAGCAAGGGTTTTAGATCTATGTCATATTGAATGGTATTAAAACTTTTTGGTTCTGGTTGGGCAATACGATTAAAAAATATTGATAATTAATTGACTTATTAATCTTTAGTTTTGCAGCAAAACTTTGCAAAGCCTTATAAAAAAAGGGCAGAAGCCCTTTTTTGAGTGTTGTGTAA
>CAKPHY010000038.1 GCA_934162285.1 uncultured Bacilli bacterium | reverse complement strand
TGAGGAAACTCAGTTCTTTTTGTTGTGATTATAATATCACAAATTTTGTAATTTGACAAAACTTAGATAATCATAAATAAATAAAATTAAAAATTCAAATCTTCTTACTAGCTATTTTACTATATATTTCTTCAGCAGAATTAATAATATCACTCCTAATTGCTGCTAATTCTGTATTACGATTATTCCTTAAATCTTCAAGCATTTTATGATAAGGTAATTCTGTAAACCTTTTAATTAAAAAATTAAGCTTTAAAAATGTTTCTTGACCAATAATATCCAATAAAGGTTGCATACTAGAACCAATTCTTGAAGCAATAACTTCAGCATGATATTTTTCAAGCATTGGAGCAACTAACCATGCAAATTCTTCATAAGAAGTTCCACCTTTTTCTTTAGCTGTTTTAGGATTATCAAACAAGAAAACACCATGATTATGCATCGATTTAGTAATATCTATAGCAATAAGTTGATTAATTCCCTCAGATATTAATTCGTAAGGTCTTCTAACATTATCATTTAATTTATCATCAACAATATCCCATCCAGTTTTACTTATTCGCGCCTTAGAATCAATCAAACTAAGTTCAATCGCGTGATTAAGCTCATGAATAAAAGAAACATCAGCATAATTAGGAAGACAATACTCAGGTGAAAAAACTAAAAAAGGAATTAACTTATCATCTTGACTATAACCCATACTAATACATATTAAACTAGTTTCAAAAGTTTCCATATTCATATCTATATCAGTAGCCAAATTCATCATCTTTATTTGATCTTCTAACACTTTTAAATTAGAAGTTTTATAAAGATATTCTTCTTTAAATTTTTTATCATATTCATGCTTTAAAATTATTAGATTATCAATTTCATCTTGAGTCAAATTAGCAAGACTAGGATAACTTTTAACTTCTCTTCTAAAAATACTTTGTTTTTCTTTTATACCTTCTATAATCCAACTCGATTCATTTTCATCAGAAATTTTTCTTAAAGATTCTCGTCCCATTGAAGAAATAAGACCATTATAACCAATATCACCAACTAAATTTGTAACTTCTAACATATAACTCTTTTTTCTATTATCAACTAAATTTTGATCTCTAGGACTCAAATAATTTCTTATTTCAGTTAAATAATCCCATAAATATTTTTGGCGCAATTCCTCTTTAATTTTGCTAGCTTGCATACATTCAATCTCTAAAGAAGAAAACTTTTTATTATACTCCTCATATTTTCGGTCTAAATCCTTTATAATATTTAATTCAAAATCTATCTCTTTAAATAATTCTAAAGCTTCTTCACTTTTCAACCATTCATTATAATAACTTTTCTCACAATTTATACCAAAATTATTTAAAGCCATAACTGCTTTCTCTAATAAATAATCATCATCTAATGCTACTCTTGAAATATCATAAACATTAATAGCATTACCATATTCATAAGTTAAACTTCCAAAATACTTATTAAGTAATAATGCCACTTCAGGAATATCACTCAACTGATAAGTATAGCCACTTATCAAATCTTTTTTTATTTCATCCGAAACTTTTATACCATTTCTTTCTAAAAATTCTAATGTCAACTCACCTTTTTTATATTTTTGTTCTGAACGCATCATTCTTTCTCTAGCATCAATAGATGTATAAAATAAAGGTACAACTTTACTTAATCTTTCCTCTATTATTGCTTGATATTCTTCACCATAATATTCTATAAAAAAAGGTAAAACGCGTTTTTTTAAAATTTCAAAATCCATATTACACCATTTCTTTCAAATCATTTAAAAATTCTTTATAATTACTCGGACAATCATTTTTAAAAACATAATTAATTACTTCTTTATCAGTTTTAACAACTAACTTTGAATCTAAACCATCTAAAACATTGTTATTAATATACAAATGATCCCAATAAAGCAAATAATTTTTTAACAAATCTTCAATTCTACTCAATTTTTCTAAATTTACAATTTTAATATCTTTATTATTCATTATTTTTTTATTTTCAAAATCAATCAATAAATAAAAATTATTCTCTTTTAACTCTACACTTTTTATCATAATACTCACTCCTAAAATAATTATAACCTAATAATTTAAAGAAAACAAATAATACGCAATCAATTTAAATTATGTTATACTAAAAAAGGAGGATAGTTATGAAGAATAATATTGATAAAGAAAATAATACTTTAAAAATAATTACTAGTTTTATTTTATTAATAACCATTGTAATTTTAATACTAATATGTTTAAAACCAAATTCCAAAAATAATTATGAAAAAAAAGAGAAAAAAATTCATTTTGCTGAATTAGCTATTGAATTAAAAGTAAATGAAGAAAAAGAAGTTAAAGTTCAAAATGAAAGTAATGAAGAAATTTCTTTTAATAAAGAAAATGACAATATAGAAATAACATGTAATGAAGAAAAATGCTTAATTAAGGCCTTACAAATTGGAACATCAGCAGTTGAAGCCAAAACTCAAAATGAAAAAAGTACCTTAAAAATTAAAATAATTGGGGATAAAGAAATATATTATTATAAGGATGAGACTGTTTTAATGTCCTACGAGAAAAAAGAAAATCCAATATATGTATACAACTGTAAAACAGCTAACTGTAAAGCTATAGAAAACACTAATTATAATCTTTTAATCAAAGATGAAGATTACTATATTATCAATTTGAAAAGTCAAACAAAAGTAAAAATCAATAATTTAGACAACATCACTAATATTCAAATCAATGATGATGAAAATAAAGTATATGGTTTTATCTTAGATAATAAAGAATTTTTTAATTTAGAACTTAATAAAACAACTATTAAATTAAATAATGATGAAACATTTGGTTCATTTTTACCATTTTTAAACGCCATTGTTGTAAATAATAATGAAGGTTTAATAAAAAATATTAATAATAACAATATAATATTTACAGCTAAAAATTACATTGTTGATATAAATTTAATAAATTTAAATCAACATTACTATTATTTAGTTACAGCTGATCCTGTTGATCAAACTAATAATTTATATGATAAAAATTGGAACTTAAAATTAAGTAATTTCCATGAATATAATATTTTAAATAATCAACTAATTATTAATGATGAAAACTATATTTATACTTATAATGAAAAAATTGAAAAAATAAAACAAAGCAAAAAATATCAATTAGTAGGAAATATTCTTGAACAATATATTATTGTTATTGACAACAATGATTTAAATCTAATCGATTATAATGAAGAATTAATCCATAAATTTACTACTTTAAATGATAAAACAACTTATCACAAATACTTATCTGGATATTATGAAGAAAACGATATTAAAGGTATATATGCAGTCGTTGAAGATAAAACACTAGGTAAAAATAATAATGGTGAACCTTTAGGTTATGAATATTATTTTGATCCAGAAAATAATCAAAGTGGAAAAATTAAAACTGTTATTGGTGGTTATGCTAAGCCTATTCTTTACTTATATCCCGAAAAAGATAATACTAAAATCAGCATTAGTTTTGCTAAAAATCAATTACTATCTACTACTTATCCTAAATATAAACAAAAATGGGAAATCAATGCTAATAAAGATGGTAGTTTATATATCAATGATCAATACTACTATGCCCTTTACTGGGAAGAAAACAAATATCAACATCAAAACTTTGAAGAAGGCTTTTATGTAACTAAAGATAATGCGATTAACTTTTTAGAAGAAAAATTAACTATCTTAGGTTTAAATGCTAAAGAAAGAAATGAATTTATTATGTATTGGTTGCCAGTTCTTGAAAAAAATGAAAAAAGCTTAGTATATTTTGAACAAACAACCGAAAGAGAAAATTTTAATAAACTTTTAATTGAACCAAAACCTGATAGTTTACTTCGTATAGCAATTCATATTAAAAAAGTTGATAAAGAAATAAAAATAAAAGAACAAGTTTTAAACACTTTTAAAAGAAATGGCTTTACAGCTGTTGAATGGGGAGGTATTAGTTATTAATGGGCAAAACATTTAATATTATTAATATTATTCTTTTAATAATTACAATTATCATGCTAGATATTGTTGCAGTTAATTATGAAAGTAAAATTAAACACAAAAGTGTTTTAGAACAAACTTATGAAAATATGAATAACTTAGATAGTTATAAAATTAAATATATATTAAATAATGACCCTAATGAATATATTTACAGTTTTGATACTTTTAATCTATTTATTAAAGAAGAAAAAATAAATAAAAAAAATAAAGAAAATAATATTAATTATTATATAAAATTTAATAATTCTTATTATTATATTAATAATCAAATAGTTTCAAAAGAAAAACAAGATATTTTTAATAAACTTAATTTTTTAAAAGAAAAACAAGATATTTTTAATAAACTTAATTTTTTAAAAGAAATAAAAGTTGCAAAACAAGATAATAATATATTAACTATTAAAGATAATAAATATAATATTGTTGAATTAAAAATAAAAGATAATTACTTAGTATATGTAAAATATAAAATTGAAGATAACATTGGAACTGAAACTTATTATGATTTTAATAATAGTGAAGTTGATATTCCAGTTGATATCTTATTAAAAATAAAAGGCTAAGGCCTTTTTTTCATGAAAAAAGACTTTTTAAAAGTCTTAATCAATGTTAATTAATTCATAATCAGTGTTTCCTAA
Organism: uncultured Bacilli bacterium; assembly: GCA_934162285.1. Taxonomy (GTDB): domain Bacteria; phylum Bacillota_I; class Bacilli_A; order RF39; family UBA660; genus RUG11241. The sequence continues at coordinate 2,900 of CAKPHY010000038.1, read as the reverse complement.
ACCGTGTCGATGAGCAGTTTCAACAACATGAATTGCATGTCTTGAATTCATGCGTTCAATTAAAGCATTCTTACCAGGATCTTCACTATTAACAACAGCGTCATAACAAGCTTGATCCACACTGACAGGATCTAAAGAAGCAAAAATCCCTATATCTTTCATTTCAGGATCAGCTGGATTTGAATCACAATCACAATCAACTGATAAATTATTAGCAACATTTATATAAACAATATTTTCAGCACCTTTATAATTCATAACAGCTTGACAAGCATCAGCCATACTTTCTAAGAAATCATCTTGAGCTGGCAAATTATTCCAGCATTCATTTTGATCTAAAGTTTTACCTGCTGAATGAATGTTCAACTTTCCTTTGGTTGAAGCAATACCGATACTCATATTTTTAAGAGCTCCACCCATTCCCGCCATTTGATGGCCTTTAAAATGTGATAACATCAAAATAGAATCATAATTTTCTAAATGCTTGCCAACAATATTTTTCTTTAAATGAAAACCATTTGTAACAGGAATTTCCATTTCTTCAAATTCATCCATAATATCACAAGGGGCAATATTCTTAAAACCATGATCAGCTATTGCTTGCCAATGATCGGTGGGATCTTGTCTTTTACCACCATAAGCAGTGCAACATTCAATAATAGTACCATTTAATTTTTTAACAAGTTTTTCAATTAATTTAGGATTTAAAAAATTATGACCACCAGGTTCTCCAGTAGATATTTTAACTCCTACTTTACCTTTCAAATCAACACCTAAAGATTCGTAGATTTTAACTAAACTATCACTTGTTATTTCTTTTGTAAAATAAACTTTTGATTTCATTTTTACCTCCATAAATATTATAACACCAATTAATAAAAATACTATTTACCACTAGCACCATAATTCTTTAAAACACGTGCAGATGGGTCATTAACATTGCAACCTTCCCAATTTTTATTAGGCATCCAATAATCAACAATCATATCACTTAATCCTGGATAAAACTCTTCAAATATTTCACGATATAATAAAGATTCTTTAGTAAAAGGTTGATGCTTTTTATATTTTTTTACTAATTCTAAATATTCAGAATCACTATATTTATTATTAGCATATTCTTTTAAATAATCCACCATTGAATGACCAACTGCATCACTAAAAGCCGCTTTTTCACGATATAAAATATCTTCTGGTAAATAATTATCTTTAAAAGCTATTCGTAGTAAATATTTGCCTTTATTATAAGTATTTAATTTTTTTAAAGGATTAATTCCCATTACATAATTAACAAAATCCAGATCTGCAAAAGGGACTCTGGCTTCCAAACTAGTACCAGAAATTGAGCGATCAGCACGAAGAACATCATACATATAAAGTTCACGAATTCTTTTTTCACTTTCTAATTGAAATTCCAACGCATTAGGTGCAAAATCAGTATATTTGTAACCAAATAACTCATCACTTACCTCGCCTGTTAAAAGAACTTTAATATCCGTATTTTCATGAATCCATTTAGTTAGTAAATACATTCCAATTGAGGCTCTTATTGTTGTAATATCCCAAGTTTCCAAGTGATAAATTACTTCTCTTAAAATACCAATTACTTGTTTTTCATCCATAAAAACTTCAGTATGATCACTACCTATAAAATCAGCTACTTCTCTAGCATATTTCAAATCAATAGCATCTTTACTCATGCCAATAGCAAACGTTTTAATTGGTTTATCACTATGTCTAGCAGCAATTGCACATACTAAACTAGAATCAAGACCACCACTTAATAAATAACCAATTGGGGCATCAGAATCAATCCGCTTTAAAACAGCTTTTTCTAATTTATCATGAATATTTTTAGCAATAACATCAATTTTTTCATCATTATATCTAGTATATTTAGTTGCATCATAATATTTAATAAATTTCCCATTTTTATAATAAGAACCTGGAGGAAATGGTAAAACTTTATTACATAAATCAACTAAAGCCTTAGCTTCACTAGCAAACATAATACTATCGCTAACCTTAGAATATCCATAAAAAAGTGGCCTTATGCCAATAGGATCTCTAGCGGCAATATAATCATTTAAATCAACGTCATAAATTACACAAGCAAATTCAGCATCTAACTTTTCAAACATTTTTTCTTTATATTTTTCATACAATGGCAAAAGTATTTCACAATCGCTATCAGAATTAAACTTATATCCTTCATTTTCTAAAGACTTTTTTATTGTACGAAAACCATAAATTTCGCCATTACATACAACTCTACTACCTTTAAAATAAAATGGTTGCATGCCTTTCTCATTTAAACCCATAATAGCCAAACGATGAAATCCCCACATACCATTAGTAAAATCCGTTCTTGCCATATCCGGGCCACGATAACCAATCTTCTCAAAACCTTCTAAAAAATCTTTTTCTCCAATATCATTTTTAGTATAAACCATAAAACTACACATATAAATCCTTCTTTCTATAATAAAAAACCAGTATCATCCTAACTAAAGGGACGAAAACTGGTTATTCCGCGGTACCACCCAATTTATCATAAAAATATAATTTATATGATCACTTTTGATTCTAACAAATCTAGTAATAAGATAACGGTTTACTTCCGGCCTAGCCTACTTGAAATCTTTCGGTAAGCAACTAAAAAGTGTTCTTCATATTAAATTCATTGTTAAATTTCCACTATCTTTAACTCACTATAAAATCCATTAATATTACTTTTCTTTCTCATTGTTATTAAAATAAATTTTATTACAAAATAAAAATCGTGTCAATCTGTTTTTACAAAGTGTTTATTCAATCTTTGATATCACCCGAGTTTTGCAGTTAGCTATATTTCAAATGTTAATCTAAGCCTTATTCTATGAGGTTTTTATTTTGTCAAC
>CAKPHY010000037.1 GCA_934162285.1 uncultured Bacilli bacterium | reverse complement strand
TAATAACAAAAAACATAAAGAAATCAAATTTTTAAATTCAAAATCTTTATGTTCAACATTATACGTGTTATAATTATAATGGTGATAGTATGGAAAAGACAAAAATAATAGCGACGATCGGTCCAAGTTGTGAATCCAAAGAAGTTTTAATTAAATTAATTCAAAATGGATTAGATGTTGTAAGAATAAATATGAGTTATACTAATCGAGAAAAATGTTTGAAAATAATTCAATTAGTTGATGATATAAATAAAGAATTAAACACTTTTGTTTCAATTATGATAGATATAGCTGGAAATAGTATAACAGTAGAAAATTTGCGTAATGAAGAATGTGTTATTAAAAAAGGTGACAAAATAAGAATTTATAAAAATAAAGTCTTAGGTGATTCAACTAAATTTAGTACATCATTTGATTCTTTTATTGCTGAAACAAGAGTAGGGAATTTCATTCTTATTGATAATGGTTTAATTGAACTTGAAGTTATTGATAAAACAAATGATTATTTGCTATGTATGGTTAATGAAGGTGGCAAGATTAAAAACGGATACAAATTAGTTGTTCCAGGAAATAGTTATTCTTTACCATTTTTACGTCCAGATGATTATGATAATATCATTTTTGCTTGTGAAAACAATGTTGACTTTTTAGCATTATCTAATATTCGTAATCATGAAGATGTCTTATCTGTTAATGATATCTTAATTGAAGAAAATAATGATCATTTACAAATAATCGCAAAGATTGAAACGCGTGAAGCTTTAGATGAAATCGATGACATTATTAAATTAAGTGATGGATCAATGGTTGCTCGAGGTGACTTGGGTGTTGAAGTTCCGATGGAACGTGTTCCTAGTATTCAAAAAATGATTATAAATAAATGCCATGCTCACGGGAAAATAAGCATTGTTGCTACTGAAATGATGGCTTCGATGGCTCATGAATTGCGCCCAACTAGAGCGGAAGTAAGTGACGTTGCTAATGCTGTATTAGATGGAGCTGATGCTGTGATGCTTACTTGTGAAACAACAATTGGAGAGCATCCTGTAGAAACTATAAACATGATGTCAAAGATTATTTCTTCGACTGAGGAAAATATTGATTATTTAGATTTTCTTGATCGGGCAATGCGAACCGAAGAAGATAACACAGCCGGAATTATTGCTTATAGTGTTGCTTCAGCTGCTAATCGTTTAAAAGCTAAATTAATTGTTACTCCAACTTTAACGGGAGCAACAGCTAAAAGAATAAGTCGCTTTAAACCTCGTTGTTTAATTTTAGCTCCAAGTCCAGATATAAATACTATCAAATCTTTAAATTTATATTTTGGTGTAGTACCAATATATATTGATGAATTAAATAGTTTAGATAAAATTATGGATCAAGTAACTAAACTTGCTAAAAAGAAGTTTTTTCTTAATGAATTTGATAAAATAATAATAACGGGAAGTTATCCGTTTAAAGAAAATAGTTCAACTAATTTTATGCAAATAACAGAATTATAAAAGGGTGATTTTATGTATAATTTAGGAGCACAATTTAAATTTGATTTAAATCGCGCTAAAGGGAATAAAGATTCTATTATCATGGGTAATAAATATCGTTTTACGGTATTAACAGAATCATTGATTCGTTTAGAATATAGTCCAACTGGAGAATTTGTTGATAATCCAAGTGAATTAGTTTGGTATCGTATGTTACCACGTCCAGAATTTTATGTTGAAGGCGATAACAAATATTTACAAATTAAAACAAGATATTTCACTTTAACCTATGATAAAGAATCTAAATTTGGAGCGAATCCTTTAAACCCTAGTGCTAATTTAAGAATAGAACTTTTTTCTTCAGAGAAAGTTTGGTATTATAAACACCCTGAGGTAAGAAATTACGAAGTTCCTTGTGGGGAGTTTGATCGAAATAATGAATTATCCAAAATTAAAGGTTTATATTCTACTGATGGTTTTGTTAGTATTGATGATTCTAAATCACTCATTTTTTTAGAAGATGGAACTCTTGAAAAAAGAAAAAATGAAAATAACGTAGATCTCTATGTATTTATGTATGGAACTCTTTTTTATAAATGTTTGAGTGATTATTATAAAATAACTGGGTATCCTGCTTTAGTACCACGTTATGCTTTAGGTATTTGGTGGTATAAAGATATTGAATATAATGATTATACTTTAAATAAATTATTGGTAAATTTTCAAAACAAAAAAGTTCCTTTATCTGTTTTAGTTTTAAATGATGATTGGCATATTAATCATTATCAAAAAATGACCAATTTGAAAACCGGTTTTACTTTTGATTCTAATGATTTTAAAGAACCAAATAAAATGATTACTTATTTACATAACTGTAAAATAAAACTTGCTTTATCACTTAATGCTACAACTGGAATTAGGGAATATGAAAAATATTATCAAATGGCTTTAAAGTTTTTAAAACCAGATCGTCATGGAGTTATACCTTTTAATGTTTATGACAATGTTTTTTTAGATGTTTATTTCAAAATATTTGTTCATTCTTTAACAAATTATGATGTTGATTTCTTTAAATTAGATAATTTAGATAATAAAACAACTCAATTTTATTTAAATCATTATCATTCTATGGATGCCAAAGTTATAAATAATAGAAGAAATTTATTACTTACTTATGATTCTTATATAGCACCTCATCGCTATCCGGTTATTTATAGTGGTGATGTTCGAGTTGATTGGGAATCTTTAAAGAAAATTGTTAATTATAATATTAATCTTGCTAATCGTGGTATTAGTTATGCTGCTAGCAGTTATGGTGGCTTTCATGATGGAATTGAAGACTCAGAACTTTATTTGCGTTTTATTCAATTAGCAACTTTTTCACCAATTTTTCTATTAGCTTCAACTAAAGGTAAATACTATAAACGTGAACCATGGAAATGGGATTACCATACTTTTGTTATTGCTCGTGAATTTATGAGTTTTCGTCAAAAATTAGTTCCTTACTTATATACAGAAAGTTATCGTTTTACTAGCCAAGGTGTTCCTTTAATTGAACCTGTTTATTATCGTTATCCTGAACTTTACGATGATGAACTTTATTGTAATGAATATTTCTTAGGTAGTTCTTTATTTGTATGTCCAATTTTACATAAAAAAGAAGACATTATGAAAAGATCAATTCATCGCTTTTTCTTACCAGAAGGTATTTGGTATGATCTATATAGTGGTAAAAAGTTTTTGGGTAATAAAAAATATGTTTTGTTTTATAGTGATGAAACATATCCGGTATTTGTTCGTGAAGGGGCAATAATTCCTACGGGTTATAATGATAATATTAATGATGTTGATAGTCCTACTAATTTAGAAATTAATATATTTCCAGGAACTAACAATAAATATGTTTTATATGAAGATGATTCTATTTCTGATAATTATAAAAAAGGTTATAATTTTGAAACGGAACTTGAATATAAATATTTACCAAATAATTATGAGATTACTATTAAACCTAAAGAAGGGAATTTACAAGCAAGTTTTCCTACGAGAAACTTTAAAATTATTTTTAAAAATGTTAGATCAACAGCAACAATAAATGCTTTTGTTAATTTGCAACCTTTACCTTTTAGAAAATATGATGATGGTAATGATTTGATTGTTGAATTAAACAATGTAAATACTAACAGTAGAATTACTTTAAAATGTACAGGAAAAGATATTGAAGTTTCTAACTTCCGAGTTTTAAATGATGATATTGAGGGTATTATAAGTGATTTATTTATAAATACTGAATTAAAAAATCAAATTGATGCTATTATGTTTTCTGATATGAGTATTAAAAAGAAGCGAATCGAAATCCGTAAACTAAAAAGTAAAGGTTTAGAACCAAGATTTATTAAACTATTCTTAAAATTATTAGAATATGTGGCAACAGTGTAAAAAGCACTTGCAATTCATATATTTTTATAATATAATTACGATATAACTCAAGTGGAAGAGTAGTAATAAATACCTTTTTTAAAGAGAACTTATGGTTGGTGAAAATAAGTAAAAAGATTTATGAACTTGCTTCAATAAACATTTGACGTATAACTTGCGTTAAAAGTAATAGAGAGCACAAGTATTGTGAAATAAGGTGGTACCGCGATTATTCGTCCTTATGTCATGATACTTTTTTTGGAGGTAAAAATGGATATATTAATTAGATGGGGTATTGTTTTTGGTTTAATATTTATATTTAATTTAACTTTTGTGGTTTTAAATAAAAAGAAAAGACAAAAAATTTTTACAACAGCTGGAGCTGTAATAATAAAAAAAAGATATAAAGTTACATTTAAAGATTGTAGTGAAAAGAAATTTGCTTTAGTAGAAGGCTTAACTAATAGTTTTATATGTGCAACTACTTATGTAATCATGACTTTTTTTAAAAACATTTATATTAGCTTTTTAGTAGCTATTCCCATTTTAATAATCTTGATTTTTCTCTGTTATTCATTAATAGGTATTTATTATAAAAAGAAAGAAGGAAGTAAAAATGTATAATTTTACAAAAGTTGAAAAAAAGTGGCAAGAATATTGGATTAATAATAAAACTTTCAAAACTGATGTTTGGGATTTTTCTAAACCTAAATATTATTGCTTAGATATGTTTCCTTATCCTTCAGGAGAAGGATTACATGTAGGGCATCCTGAAGGTTATACGGCAGTTGATATTTTAGCACGTATGAAAAAAATGCAAGGATATAATGTTTTACATCCAATGGGTTTTGATTCTTTTGGTTTGCCAGCTGAACAATATGCTATTAAAACAGGCAATTATCCGGGTGAATTTAATAAGAAAAATATTGCTAATTTTACAAGACAATTAAAAATGCTTGGTTTGAGTTATGACTGGGATCGCGTAATTGAAACATCAGATCCAAAGTTTTATAAATGGACACAATGGATATTTAAACAACTTTATTTAGATGGTTTAGCAGAACGTCGTTATATGCCAGTTAACTGGTGTGAAGAACTTGGTACTGTTCTTGCAAATGATGAAATTATTGATGGTAAAAGTGAACGTGGTGGTTATCCAGTCGTTAAAAAGAATATGCGTCAATGGGTAATTAAGATCACGGATTATGCTGAAAAATTATTAGAAGGTTTGGATGAAATTGATTTTCCAGAATCAACTAAAGAAATTGAAAGAAACTGGATTGGTAAATCACTTGGAGCTACTATTAAATTTAAAATTAAAGATAGTGATTTAACTTTTGATGTCTTTACAACACGTGCTGATACTTTGTTTGGAGCTACTTACTGTGTTATGTCACCAGAATTAGATATAGTAAATAAAATAGTAAGTGCGGAAGCTAAAGATAAGGTTAAAGCTTATCAAGAAGAATGTGCTTTAAAGTCAGAAATTGAAAGAACGGATACTAGTCGTGAAAAGACTGGTGTATTTACAGGAGCTTATGCTATTAACCCTGTAAATAATTGTGAGATTCCTATTTGGATTTCTGATTATGTTTTAGCAAGTTATGGAACGGGGGCTATTATGGCTGTTCCTGCTCATGATGATCGTGATTATGCTTTTGCTAAAAAGTTTAATATTCAAATTATTCAAGTAATTGCCGGTGGCAATATTGATGAAAATGCTTACACTGGTGATGGCGTGCATATTAATTCCGGATTTTTAGATGGTTTAAATAAAGAAGACGCTATTAATAAAATGATATCTTGGTTAGAAGCGAATGGTTTAGGTACCAAAAAAGTAAATTATCGTTTACGTGATTGGATTTTTGCTCGTCAACGTTATTGGGGAGAACCACTTCCAATTGTTAATTATGATGATGGAACAATCGGGGTTTTAGATGATGAAGATTTACCACTTGTTTTACCAGAACTAGAAGATTATAAAGGAAAAAATGGGAATCCACCTCTAGATAATGCAACAGAATGGAAAAATGTTGTTTATAAAGGTAAAAAAGGTGTTCGTGAAACAACAACAATGCCAGGAGCAGCGGGCTCCAGTTGGTATTATATGCGTTATATTGATCCTAATAATGATAATGCTATCGCTGATCCTGAACTTTTAAAACATTGGATGCCGGTTGACTTTTATATGGGTGGGGCGGAACACGCTGTTGGTCATTTGTTATATTCAAGAATGTGGAATCATTATTTATATGACAAAGGCATTTCTCCTGTAAAAGAACCTTATAAGAAATTGCGTCACCAAGGAATGATCTTAGGATCAAATAATGAAAAAATGAGTAAATCACGTGGTAACGTTATTAATCCTGATGATGTTGTAAATACTTATGGAGCTGATGCTCTTAGAGTTTATGAAATGTTTATGGGGCCAATTGAAGCTTCAAAACCTTGGAATGAAAATGGTCTTGATGCTGCTAAAAAATTCTTAGAACGTTTCTATCGTATTTTTGAAGAAAATAAAGTAGTCAAAGAACCAACACCAGCTTTAGAAAAGATATTTAATCAAACAGTAAAAAAAGTAACCGAAGATTATGAAAGTGTTAATATAAATACAGCTATAAGTCAAATGATGATTTTTATTAATGCTGTTTATAAAGAAGGAAAAATTGAAGAATCTTATGCTCGTGCTTTAGTTCAATTATTAAATCCACTTGCACCACATATTACGGAAGAAGTATGGCATGAATTCTTTAAGGAAGAAGAATCAATAGCTTTTAGTAAATGGCCAAGTTACGATGAAAATAAGATTGTTGACTGTGAATTTACAATGGTTGTGCAAATTAATGGTAAAGTTCGTGGAAAGATTATTGTTTCAAGTACAACAACTGAAGATGAAATGCTAGAAATAGCTAAAAGTATTGATAATGTAAAAAGTTATTTAGAAGGAAAAAAAATAATTAAGGTTATTACTATTCCTAAGAAATTAATTAATATTGTAATTAAATAAAGTAGGCTTTTAGTCTACTTTTATTGTAAAGTTTTGTAAAATCATTGACCTTTAAATACTAAAAAATATATAATTAATTATATGGAAGATTTAAGAGAGTTTGAAAATAAATTATATAAAGAAGGTTACCAATTTATTGGGGGTGTTGACGAAGTAGGAAGAGGTCCACTAGTTGGCCCTGTGGTTGCTGCTTGTTGTGTCCTACCAAAAGACTTCGTTTTAGAAGGGTTAACTGATTCTAAAAAATTGAGTGAAAAAAAACGCGATTTATTTGCAGCATATATAAAAGAACATGCAATTGCTTATGGAATAGGCATTATTTCGCCAGAAAAAATTGATGAAATAAATATCTATGAAGCTTCACGTGAAGCGATGAAAGAGGCAATAAAAGAGGTTAGAACTAAAGTTAATATGGATTATGTTTTAACTGATGCTATGCCAATTAATTTAGATATTCCTGTTATGCCTATTATAAAAGGTGATGCTAAAAGTATTACGATTGCGGCTGCTTCTGTTATTGCTAAAGTCACTCGTGATCAGATGATGTATGATTTAGATAAAGAATATCCGGAATATGGCTTTAAAAATCATAAAGGATATCCAACTAAAAAGCATATTGAAGCTATTAATAAATATGGTTTAATACCTGGTTATCGTAAAACGTATGGACCAATTAAAGATTTAATTGAAAGGAGCTTACATGAACAATAGTTATAAAAAAAATTTAGAAATGCATCAAGCGAGATTAAAGCAAGAAAGAAAAGAGTTTAATAATCAAGAACAATTAGGTAAAAAGAAGTTTCAAGATATTGCAACGGAACGTTATCAAACTAAAATAAGTGCTATTACTGGAAAAAATGTTAATGCTAGTGAAATTCAAGAACGTGCTAAAGCTCGCAAAAAAGAAATGGACAATTTAAAAAATATTACATATAACAAGTATTGGGGAAAATAATTTAAAATGTGAATAAGAAGATAACTTCTTATTTTTTTAATATTTACATTTTTTCTGATGAACAAAATAAAATATTTACTTCTATTTCAAAATATGCTAAAATCTTTAGTTTTGCAGCAAAACTTTGCAAAGCCTTATAAAAAAAGGGCAGAAGCCCTTTTTTGAGTGTTGTGTAAT
>CAKPHY010000036.1 GCA_934162285.1 uncultured Bacilli bacterium | reverse complement strand
CTATAATAACAAAAAACATAAAGAAATCAAATTTTTAAATTCAAAATCTTTATGTTCAACATTATACGTGTTATAATGTAGACATTAGGAGTTGGGAGTGATTTTATGAAAAAAAATTTGTTTGGTGTTTCTTTATTGACAATTACTTGTTTGTATGGCGTTTTATCTGCTTTTGTAATTTTGATCTTTATTTTAACAGGAGCTCCTGTTATTTATGGGATTTTAATTAGTATTATTATTTTAATCCTTCAATTTTTAATTTCACCTATTGCAACTGATGTCTCAATGAGATGGTTTTATAAAGCCAAATTTAATTATGATATGCCAGATTATTTAAAAAATTTTATTGGCGAAGTATGTAAAAAATATAATATGAAATATCCTAGAATAGGATATATTGATGATGGGGCACCTAATGCTTTTACTTATGGACATACTAAAAATGATGCTCGCATTGTTTTGACTAGGGGGTTATTTGAACTTTTAAGTGAAGAAGAAGTAAAGTCTGTTGTTGCTCACGAACTTGGTCATGCAACTCATTATGATATGTTATTTATGACTGTTGTTCAATTAGTTCCTTTAGTTTTATATGGAATTTATGAAATATTTACTGATAATGCCGATGATGATGATTCTTCAAAATTAGCAATAATAGGTATTATCGCTTATGTTTTATATATTATTAGTCAATATATTGTTTTATGGTTATCACGTACTCGTGAATATTATGCTGATAGTTTTGCTATTGAAGAAACTAAAGATCCTAATGGTCTTGCTTTAGCTTTAGTAAAAATAGGTTTTGGTTTGTCTGTTAAGGGTTCAAGAAAAAAGAATACTGCGAATGCTTTAGGTATTTTTGATTCTAAAACTAGTAAAGCTTTGGTAGTAGCTGCTAATGGCGAAATTAATGTTGGTAGTATAAAAAATGCTATGAAATGGGAAAAGTGGAATACTTGGGCTAAGATATATGAACTTAACTCAACTCATCCGCTTATTTCTAATCGTCTTGAAGCTATTTTATCACGTGCACCTGAATTTGGCGTCGCACCTTTATTTACTTTTGATTTAGTTAAGGAAAATTCTTATACTGGAACATTCTTTACTGAATTAGTAATTTCTTTCTTACCATTTTTAACTTTAGTTTTAACAGCAATTATTGCTTGTATATTCCCATCAAATGCTGGTTTTATAGCTGGTTTGGGTGGAATAGTAATGGTAATTTTTATGTATGTTAGATTATTTAGAAGTCATAAAAATGGTCCTTATAAAGAAACTAATGTTGAAAATTTACTTGGTGAAGTTAATGTTTCAGGTGTTACTTGTATTCCAGTAACATTAAATGGTAAAATTATTGGTAGAGGTAATCCTGGATGCATTTTTAATGAAGATTTTGTTATTAAAGATGAAACAGGTATTATGTTTCTAGATTATAATCAACCAATAGTTCTTGCTAATAAAATCTTTGCTTTATTTAGATCACCTGAATATTTTGATAAAATTGTAAAAATAAGAGGTTGGTATCGTCGTAGTCCAGTTCCATATGTAGAAATTCTAGATATGGAAGTAGATGGTAAAGTAAAGAAATGTCATACATTTACCTTTAGTAAAATTGTTTATGCAATTTTAATGTTTGTTTTCTTTTTAATAATGATTTTTGCTTAAAAAAAGACTATATAGATTTTTCTATATAGTTTTAATTTGCAAAAAAATTTGAATGTGCTATAATATTTTCTCACTAAAAAGGGGGAATTAAAATGGTTTTTAAAAGCCGTGAAGATGTTTTTGAGTACTTAAATGATCTTTCTAAGGTAAGAGCACTTTCTTTAGGTTTTAATGGTTATTCGATTGGTTCTCAAGGTCAAACTTTTTATGATAAAAATCTTCATAAAGTAGTTAAAATTTATTTGCAATTTATTGAAAATGAAAAAGAATATTATGTACCTTACGAAGAAGAGAAAGTAATGCGATTTAAAGAAGCTCGTAATGATACTTTTTATTTCCCTGAAGAAATCGTAAAAGTAAATGATGAAGTAATAGGTTATATAACAGGGATGGCTCCGGGAAGAAACATTGATCATGTAAATCCTTTAAATGTTAATTTAGATGAAATAACTAAAGCTTCAACAGTAGCTCTAGATGATGTAAAGAAAATGTCTAAATTTAATATTCAAACTTACGATGTTTTATATAATATTATGTATGGACCTGGTAAAGTTAGTATAATTGATACTGATGATTATTCTATTGCAAATAACCCAGTTGAAGTGACAGTTGAGAAAAATGTAAGTATATTTAATCAAGCAATGTTGTTATTCTTGATTGATGGCTATTTTGATGAATTTGTTAGAAGTAATAAATTATTGAAAGAAATGTATTGTTCAGAAGATATTAATTTACACGATTTTTTAGTTAGTTTTAAAAAATATTTAAGTGAACAATTAGATAAAGAAGTTGTTATTCTTAATGATGCTAAAACTCTTATTAATAAAAAAGAATATAAACCTAATCTTATCAGATGTTTATAAAAAGATAAGGTTTCTTATCTTTTTAGTTTGCTTTTAAAATTCAAATATTTAATTAAATGGTGTTCTTCTAAGACAATTTTGGGTGTAAACCAAAGACTTGGACTAGATTCTAACATTCTAAAACCATTAAAATCTTTAATCATTTCTATATCATTATCTTCATCACCAATAGTATAAACTTTTTTACTTTCAAATGTAGAAGTTATAAATTTGATAGCGTCACTTTTGTTACATTTTTCTTTAACTAATATGAGATCACGCCAGCGAGTGCAACCCAAGTTGGTTTCCTTTAGTTCTCTTATTAAATGATTGGACTTTTGTTTTCCTTGAATTACTATTTCAATTGTGTTTTGATCAAATGCTTTACTGGTAGTTTTAGGAGTATAAAAGTTTTCAATATGAAATCCAGGATATTTTTTTAAGATATATAAAATAGTTTCAAAATTAATAGCTTTTATATATTTAACATCAATTACTTCTAGAGAATCATTAAAAGAAACAGCTCCATCATTACAACTTAAATAATCAAAAGGAATTTCAAATTCATCAATTTCTTTTTTGATCGATTCAAAAGATCTCCCTGTTGCAATAATAAATTTATTTCCTAGACTTCTAAATTTTTTTAAACTTTTGATGTTGATATGTAAATCGTGAACTCTTGTTTTTAAAGTGCCATCATAGTCACTTGCTAGTACATACATTTTATCACCTGACTCTATTTTAACATAAAGTAATATTTTGTATTTTGATATTTATAATTTTCGTGATACAATGTTAATATAGTTGAACTTTTGTAGGAGGATTTATGAAAAAATTAAGTATTATTGTTCCAAGTTATAATGAAGAAGAAAGCATTCCTTATTTTTATGATGCTATATGTAAAGAAAAGGAAAATTTACATGTTGCTTTAGAACTTATTTTTGTTAATGATGGTAGCAAAGATAAGACTTTAGATGTTATTAAATCTTTAACAAAGCATAAGGAAGTAAAATATATTTCTTTTTCAAGAAACTTTGGTAAAGAAGCAGCTATGTGGGCTGGATTAAATTTAGCAACAGGAGATTATGTTACAATTATGGATTGTGATTTACAAGATCCGCCAGCTTTATTAAAAGAAATGGTTCGTTTAATTGAAGAAGAGGGTTATGATATTGTTGGAACGCGTAGAGTTACACGTAAGGGAGAGCCACCAATAAGAAGTTTCTTTGCTCGTTGTTTTTACAAATTAATAAATCGTATGAGCAATGTAGAAATGGTTGATGGAGCTCGCGATTATCGTTTAATGACAAGACAAGTTGTTGATAGTATTTTAGAATTAAAAGAATATAATCGTTATTCAAAAGGATTATTTAGCTTTGTTGGTTATAAGACTAAATGGTTAGAGTATGAAAATATCGAAAGAGTTGCTGGGGAAACTAAATGGAGTTTTTGGAAATTATTTAAGTATGCAATGGAAGGTATTGTAGCTTTTACGACTGTTCCTTTAACAATGATAACATTTGCTGGTGTAATTTTTTCTCTTTCAGCTTTTGTTATGTTAATTATAATTATAGTAAAAGCAATTAAAGGTGCTGTTATAACTAATTTATTAGCTCTTTTAACAGCTTTGTTTGGGGTAGCAGGTATTACTTTATTATGTTTAGGTGTAGTTGCTTTCTATCTTGCAAAAGCTTATCTTGAAATTAAAGATCGTCCAATTTATATTATTAAAGAAACAAATATGGAGTAAAAATGAAAAAGATAAAAGATTTATTTATAAAATATCAAGAAATAATTTCTTATTTAATTTTTGGTGTTTTAACAACAGTTATTAGTTTAGCAACTTATTATTTATTAGTTTATACCATACTTGATCCAAATAAAGGATTTGAACTTCAAATTGCTAATATTATTTCTTGGATAGTAGCCGTAACATTTGCTTATTTTACCAATAGAAAATATGTTTTTAAAAGTAACAAGGAAAAAAGATTAAAAGAAGCTTTTAATTTTTACTTATCAAGGTTATCAACGTTATTGATCGATATGTTTTTAATGTGGTTATTAGTTACAAAATTATCTTTTAATGATAAAGTTATTAAAATGATTGTTCAAGTAGCTGTTATTGTTTTAAACTATGTTTTTAGTAAATTTTTAGTTTTTGGGAAGCAAAGTTTGAATGAAAAAAAATAAATATTATCTTTTTTCATTTTTGATCACTTTTTTAATTTTAACTTTAGTTTTAATTGTTACAAGTTCAACACCTTTTGGAAATAATTCCATTGTTGTTAGTGATTTTCGTGATCAATATATTACTTTTATAAATTATTTTAAGACTATTTTTTATGGCAATAATAATTTTTTATATACTTTTAGTGGAACTCTAGGAACTAATATGTTAAACTTGAGTGCTTATTATTTAATCAGTATTTTTAATTTAACAACTATTTTTGTTAGTTCTAAATATATGTATACTTTTTTAACTTTAATTGTTTTAGTTAAACTCAGTTTATCTAGTACTACTTTTATGTATTATTTGAATAAAAAAAATGGTTTTAAAAAAATAAACTATTTATTTGCTATTTC
The DNA here is from genome assembly GCA_934162285.1 of uncultured Bacilli bacterium. GTDB lineage: Bacteria > Bacillota_I > Bacilli_A > RF39 > UBA660 > RUG11241. Next base: position 4,610 of record CAKPHY010000036.1, on the reverse strand, counting down.
TTATGGATTAATGAGTTATAATATGGCATTTTATTTCCATATTATGTGGCTAGATGCAATAATTTTACTTCCTTTAGTTATTCTTGGTATTGAGAAAATTTTTAAGAATGAAGGAAGTTCACTTTATATTTTTACTTTAGGACTTACAATAATGTCTAATTATTATATTGGAGTTATTGTTTGCCTTTTTAGTGTTATTTATTTTATTTATTATTATATTTCTAATTATAATAGGTTTGATAAAATTAAAGTGATAAAAAAATATATAATTGGTAGTTTATTAGGAGGAATGCTTTCTTTTATAATAACATTGCCAGTATTTTTTGCTTTAGTTACTTCTAAAGCTGTTGTTAGTGACACTAATGTAATTGTTCCAACAATTTATAATTCTTTAGAAATTTTAGGAAAACTTATTAATTCTCCATTTGCTGCCAATCAAATATGGCATGGAGGACCTAATATATTTGCTGGAACTTTAATGACAGTTTTATTTGTGTATTCATTTTTTAATAAAAAAATTAGTAAACGTCAAAAGATTATTAATTTTGTAACAATTTTATTTTTATTTTTAACTTTTAGAATTCATTTATTAGATTTAATGTTTCATGGTTTAAATGAACCTAATTGTTTTGATTTTAGACATGCTTTTATCTTTACTTTTATGATGCTTATTATTAGTTATCAATGTTTAGAAAATTTTGATTTTGATGCTAAATTTAATAAATTTTATTTAGTTATTTTTACTTTATTTTTGTTTTTAGCAACAAGTTTTAATTATTTTGAAGGCATTAGATCATTATTTTTAATTTATTCTTTATTTATTACTATTATTATTTTTAAAACATTAAAAAAGTTTGATTTTAAAAAAATATTTATTTTAGTTATTATTGATCTTACTATTAATGCTGTTAATACCATGGGTACAACAATATTTTTAGAAAGTAAAAATTCTAATGTTTTAAAAAATCAAAATTATATTACTACAAATGAAAATGTTTTAAAAAAACTTACTGGTTATGATGATTCTTTTTATCGTTTAGAGCATGATTATCACTTTGGTAACTCAATAAATGATTCGATGATGTTTGGTTATAATGGTATAAGTCATTTTGATTCAACTAGTAATATAAGGGTAGAGCAATTTTTAGAAAAATTAGGTTTTAGGCGCTTGTTATCAAGAATTTATTATGGTAGTGGTAGTACTAAATTAGTTGATAGTTTATTAGGTATAAAATATATTTTATCTTATAGTGATCAGTTTAAAGATTATGAAAAAGTAATTACTGATGAAATTAATGTTTATAAAAATCCTTATTATATTGGTTTCGCTTATAAAATAAAGAGTTTAAATGATTTAGAATTTAATGAAAATATTTTTGAAAATTTAAATAAAATTGTTAAAAATAATACTAATGTTTTAGATGATATTTATACAGAAGTAAACTATGAAACGATTTTTAATAATGTTTCAAAACAAGATAATAAGTATGTTAAAGATTCTGATTCTGGTGATATTACTTATGTTATTGATGTTACAAGTACAGATAATATTTACATGTATTTTCCAGATAATTTATTAAGAGAAGGCTTTAAGACGGCACGTATTTTTGTAAATAATCAAGAAATAGGTACTTATTTTGATAAGTATAGTTATGGTGTAATTGATCTTGGTAGTTATAAAATAGATGAAAAAATTTCAGTTAAAATGGAAATTTTAAAAGATTGTTTAATATTTGATAATGTTTATATTTATTATGAAAATAATGATCTTTTAAAGCAAGCTATTAATGATTTAAAGATCAATAATGAAGTAGAAAAAATTAGTAGTTCTAATTTAAAAATTAATGTTGATTTAGAAGAAGAAAGTTTAATTTTGCTTACAATTCCTTATGAAGAGGGATTTGAAGTTAAAACTAACGGCGAACTTGTTCAAAGTGAAGTTGTTTATAATAGTCTTATGGCTATTAAAGTTCCTAAAGGGTCATCAACAATTCAAATTGATTATTGCCCGAAAGGATTAACTTTTGGAGCTTTGATTTCTGGATTTGCTTTAGTTACAACTATTATTTATTTATATATAGAAAAAAGGAAGTTAAAGCAGTATGAAAAAATTAGTGAATAAAAAGTGGTTTTGTTTGTTATTTTGCTTTGTTGTATCTAGTTTAATTATTTTATTTACATCAAAGTGTTCACCATTATATCCTTTTAATGACTGGGTTGATGCCAATGCATTTTTTACAACAGGCAAGGGGATTTTTAATGGTATTGTTCCATATCGTGATTTGTTTGAGCAAAAAGGTTTATTACTTTATTTTATATATGGAATTGGTTATTTAATCTCTCATACGAGTTTTATTGGCATTTACTTTTTTGAAGTTATTTTTTGGACATTTACTTTATATTATTGTTTTAAAATAGTTGAAATGTTTATTCCTAGAAAATATGGTTTTATAATTATTCCTATTTTTATGGCATTTTTGACAACTTCACGAGCTTTTACTCATGGAGGATCAGCTGAAGAATTTTGCTATTTGGGTTTAGCTATATCTCTTTACTATTTCTTAAAGCATTTTAAAGAAAAAGAATTAACTAATAAAGAATTTATTATTAATGGTTTTATAGCAGGATGCATTTTATCTATAAAATATACTGTACTGGGATTTTGGTTGGCATTTATGATGTGTTTATTTATAGAATACATGTTTAGAAAAGAATATAAAAAAGGTTTTATGGCTTGTATTTATTTTTTAATAGGTATGGCTATTCCGATTGTTATTTCTTGTATTTATTTAATTTTAAACAATGCTTTAAAAGATTATATAAATGTTTATTTTATTATAAATATGACAGTATATCCACCAAGTGGTAATGGTATTTTCTATCGTTTAATAAGCGTTGCTCGAATTTTTTATAATGTTTGTAAAGTAAATGGTGTTTTAATTGGTTGGGCTGGACTTTTATTTCCACTTTTCATTTTAATTACTAAGATTAAAAATCGTGAAAAAATTTATTTAATAATTATTTTTGCATTTACTATTTTTGGCATTTATTTTGGTTTAAAATCGTATCCTTATTATGCTTTTCCAATATTTATTTTTTCGATTTTTTCTTTAATTGTATTATTTAGTTATTTAGATCAGATTATTAAGTCTGAAAAAAGATTATTAAGTTTAACGGTTGTTGCTTTAATATCTTCTTTATTTGTTGCTTATAATTGTGCAAATTATAAAAAATTTAGAAGTGTTAAAAAAGAAGATCTATTTCAATATAAATTTGCTCAGATAATTAATCAAGAAAAAAATCCAACTTTTGTAAATATGGGATTTTTAGATGCGGGTATTTTTACATTGGGAGACATTATGCCAACAACTTATTATTTTCAAAGAAATAATTTTGAATATGATAGATACCCTTATTTAGAAGATGCTTTTAAAGAATATATTGATACTAAAAAGACAATGTTTATTCTTTATTATACTAAATTACCTTTAAAAGAAGTATTTGCTAAAGAAGAAAATTTAGATGTTAATTATGAATTAGTTGCTCAAGAAAAATATAATTTTGAAAGAAAAAAACTTAACGCTTTTCTATTTAAAGTACGAAATTAAGCATGTAATCTGAGTTATGTGCTTTTTTCTTACAAAAATTTGAAATTTTTCTTCACTTTTTAATTTATATGTGTTATAATCTATTCGTATTTGAATTTGGATTGTTAGCTCAGTTGGTAGAGCAACTGACTCTTAATCAGTGGGTCTAGGGTTCGAGTCCCTAACAGTCCACCATATTGAATTTTAATCTAACTTTGTTAGATTTTTTTTAGGTCTTTTATTGCTTTTATTTTTGTGTTATGATGTTTAAGAGTAGGAGGATATATATGAGTGATTTTTTAAATAATCTTTTTAGGGGATATGATTATGCTATTTTAAGCTTTTTACATAATCTTGCTAGTAATGCTAAAGGTTTTTTTACACCATTTGCAACTATTATTAGTTTTATAACGGAAAAAGGCTTAATTTTTATTGTTTTAGCTATTATTTTAATGTTATTTAAAAAAACTAGGAAAATTGGTATTTGCATGTTTGGTGCTGTTGGTTGTGGAGCAATTATTACTAATTTTGTTTTAAAAGATTTGATTGCAAGACCACGTCCTTTTATAGATCAAACTAGTGATTTTTATACTTGGTGGCAGTTTATTGGTGCTCCTAATGAAAGTGAATTTTCTTTCCCATCAGGACATACTACGGGAGTTATGGCAGCAATGATGAGTTTATTTTTGTTTTTACCTAAGAAAAAAAGTTGGCTTGCTTTTATTCCTGTAGTTTTGGTTGGTTTTTCTAGAAATTATTTAATGGTTCATTATCCATCAGATGTTTTAGGAGGAATAATTGTTGGTGCATTAGCTGGAATTATTGCTTATTTAATAACTAATTTGATTTATAAATTTTCGGAAAATCATCAAAATGTTAAAATTTGTAAATTTCTTTTGAACTTTAATTTATTAAAAAATAAGTAAGAAATCAAACTTTTGTTTGACAGTAATAAGGAGTGAAAATTAAATTTCACTTTTTATTTTGATAAAAACATAAAATAAAAAAACTTTTTCACAAAAA
>CAKPHY010000035.1 GCA_934162285.1 uncultured Bacilli bacterium | reverse complement strand
TTACACAACACTCAAAAAAGGGCTTCTGCCCTTTTTTTATAAGGCTTTGCAAAGTTTTGCTGCAAAACTAAAGATTACAAAATAAAAATCGTGTCAATCTGTTTTTACAAAGTGTTTATTCAATCTTTGATATCACTTTCCTTTAGTGATTAATTCACTAGTATGATAATATCCACCAAATATTCATTCAACCATCTACTTTAGAACTAGGCATAACTCTTTTATTTCTTTAAATAAATTACCTAATCAACCATCATTAGCACATAATGTTTTATAATTTTACCGGATAAATCATTATCTTTCAAAAATGTCCTAATATAAATTTATGCAACAATTAACTATTTTTTAGAAATTTATAAAAAAAAGAACACATTGGGAATTGTTTTAAAGGATAAAACTTTGACTCAAAAAGGCAATTATAATATAATATAATAGAAAATTACAAAACTAGAAAGGAATAATTTGTAATTAGCGCCAGACCATTAAATTGGTGACGAGGAAGTAGTTATCGAAAATTTCGGCGGATGCTACTACGGTTAATTGACCCGTTAAGATATATATAAAAAACAAAATCAAGATTGTAACAAAAATATATCACACATGTTCTTATTATAGAAAGAGGTAAATAATATGTGTGGTATCGTTGGATACATTGGTAAAAAAAACGCCATTGAAATTTTAATTAATGGCTTAGAAAAATTAGAATATAGAGGCTATGACTCTGCGGGAATAGCTTTCTTAACAGATGATATAAAAATTTTAAAAAATAAAGGTAAAATTAAAAATTTAAAAAACAAAGTAAATTTTGATGAAAAATCTACTTTAGGAATAGGACACACAAGATGGGCAACGCATGGAGAAGCAAATGAAATAAATGCTCATCCTCATCAAGTTGGTAAAATTACATTAGTTCACAACGGAATTATTGAAAATTATGAAGAAATAAAAAAAGAATTAATTAATAAAGGCTATACTTTCAAAACTGAGACCGATTCAGAAGTTGGCTGTGCTTTACTCAATTTTTTATATCAAAAAAATCAAAATATGATTAAAAGTATTGAAGAATTTAAAACTATAGTAAAAGGTTCATATGCTTTAGGAATTATTTGCAGTGATGATAAAGATACTTTATACACAGTAAAAAATGCTAGTCCTTTAATAATTGGTGTTGGTTATAATGAAAATTTTATTGCCAGCGATGTTCCCGCTATTTTAAAGTATACAAATAAATATATAACTTTAGATGATTTAGAATTTGCTAAAATAACTAAAGATAAAATAGAATGTTACGATAAAAAAAATAAAGTAATAACAAAAGACATAAAAATATTTAGTGGAGACGCTATGGATATCGAAAAAAATGGCTATGAACACTTCATGCTAAAAGAAATACATGAAGAACCTAGTGTCATCAAAAAAACATTTGATAAATATATAGATAATAATAAAATTGGTGATAAGATACCTGATTTATCAAAATATGAAAAAATAACTATTGTTGCCTGTGGTAGTGCATACCATGCTGGGTTAATTGGTAAAAATTTAATTGAAAATTATGCTAATATTCCAGTAGATGTTGAAATAGCTAGTGAATATCGTTATAAAAAACATTTCTTTAATGAAAAAGAGTTAGTTATTGTTGTATCACAATCAGGAGAAACTGCTGATACTCTAGCATCTTTAAAACTAGCTAAAGAAAACAAAATCGATACTTTAGGAATTATAAATGTAAAAGAAAGTTCTATTGCTAGAGAATCAGACATTGTCTTATATACTGAAGCAGGAAATGAAATAGCTGTTGCTACAACAAAAGCATACTCAGCTCAAGTTGCCATATTTTCTTTAATTAGTCTTACTATTGCTAATAAAAACAATCTTTTAAATAAAGATGAAATAATTGAAATATTAAAAGAAATAAAATTACTTCCTAATAAAATAGAACAACTAATTAACAACGATATCTACCAAAAAATAGCTGAAGAAATTTACAAAGATGATGATATTTTCTTCCTAGGTAGAGGTATTGATTATGCTATCGCTTTAGAAGGATCATTAAAATTAAAAGAGATTTCCTATATTCATAGTGAAGCCTATGCTGCTGGCGAACTTAAACATGGTACTATATCTTTAATTGATAAAGATACCCCTGTTATTGCTATTATAACTGATAATAGTATCAAAGATAAAACTATTAGTAATGTAAAAGAAGTAAAAGCAAGAGGTGCTAAAACCATTTTGATTTCAAATGAAAATTTAGATAATAGTTGTTTTGATAAAAAAGTTATTATTCCTAGTATTCATCCGTTGCTTCAACCATTACTTACTGTAATTCCTTTACAGTTAATTGCTTATGAAGTTGCAAAATTAAGAGATTGTGACATTGATAAACCTAAAAATTTAGCTAAATCCGTTACAGTAGAATAAAAGCTCACGGCGTGAGCTTTTTCTTTAACCAATTTTTACCTTCTACTAATCTTGATACTAGCATTGCACTAGTTGGATTTCCCATAACATTCAGTGCTGTTGCAGGTGCATCAACTATAATACCAATTGTTGAAATAATTAAGAATGCTCCTACTGGAAAAGAATACATACTAACAATTAGCATTTCCCCTATTAAACCACCTGAAGGAATACCACTCATTACAACGCCACTTAATACTGATATTAAGATAGCTATTAAATATGTATCTAATCCCGTAAAACTTCTTCCAAAAACTGAAAATAGAAAACTTATTTTTAAGACCGAAGCCATGACACTGCCATGCATATTCATCGTACTTCCAACACTCATCGATACTTCTCTAATATCTTCAGATATTCCCATATTAGATGCCGATTCTAGATTTGTTGGGAGTGTTGCTAAAGATGATTGAGTCGCAAGTGCCACAACAGTAGGATTTAAAGCATTCTTATAAAAATTCTTAATTGCTAATTCTCCACCAGCAACATATGCATATATAGTATAAAAAACTAAATAATATATTACTCCTACAACCGTATATAAAATAAAACTACGTAAATAACCACTAATTAAACTAACGCCAAAAGTTCCAACAAGATTCATAAAATATGCACATAAACCAATTGGTGCATAATACATAATAATATGAACTACTTTCATTAAAGCTTTAGAAGCAAGTTCCAAATTAAGACTAAGTTTTCTACCTTTTTCACCTAAAGAACTAACTCCTACTCCAAAAAGAATAGAAAAAATAACAAGCGGTAACATATTATTTCGTGATAGTAACTCACTAAAATCATTAACAGTTAAAGCACTTACTATTTGTTCACCAATACTTAAATTTTTTACCGTTTCTGTTGCATCAATTAAAACACTATTACTACCAAGTGGATTTATCAACTTAACACTGACTAACATTACAATTGATGCAATAATACACGTTGTAGTAAAAACAATTAGACTATATCCCATTATTTTACCTAATCTTTTAAGATCAATCATGGAAGCAATACTACTTGAAATAGTAAAAAATACAAGAGGTACAACTATTGTAAACATTAAATTTAAAAATATATCTCCAACAGGTTTTAATACACTAGCACGTTCTCCCAAATAATTTCCACATAAACTTCCTATAATAATTGATAACAATATTGAAATAGGAAACCAATATTTTTTAACAAACCTCCACATAAAAAACCTCCTAATAAATTATATTAGAAGTTTTTTGCCTTATTCTGAAAATTAAGCATTAAACAACTAGGTTAAATATCATTAAAGTCTAACTATCAACATGCCTATTAAATGTGAATACTTAATGATTCAATGAATAATAGTTATTGGATCAAGCATTAATATACCAATCAAACTGATGTTTCATAAAATAATTTCATTATAATTATCAATATAAAATATCATAATCAACATGTGCTACTACCGATCATTTTAGTATACAAGTATTATAATAAAATAATCATTTGATCGTTTTACGCCTATCAAAATAATTTCTTAATCAATCAAGAATTTTGAATTTGCTAACTTATTTTATAAATCTAAATAAAAAGGCTCACACAAAATCTAATAACTTAGACCTGTTCAAGCACATTATCTATTTAAATATACTAAAGCTCTATTAAACAAATTTATCAATTTTATATTACATATTTTTAAAGTTTTATATTAATAACTATTGATTAAAATATTCTTTTATACAAGGATTATTTAATGCATGAGATAATTCATCTATTTCGCCTACGAAACATGAAGAATTTTCATAAGGAACTAATAATATTACCTTATTTTTTGTTCTAGTTAATGCAACATAAAATAGTCTTCTCTCTTCTTCATAAAGGGAATTATCACAAGTGTTAGAAACATATTTTAAAATAGGATCATCAGCCATTTTATTAGGAAAACCTGATAAACTATCTTCTAAATTTGCTATAATTACTCCATCAAATTCTAAACCTTTAGCTCTATGAACAGTAGTAAAAATAACATCAAAATCAAATAATTTAGACATATCAACCAAGGATTTACTAGACACAGGTAATCCATATTTTTTAATATCAGCATTGTTTCTTCCCAATATTGCCACTTTTTTACAACCAAACTCTCTCAATTTTTTAATAGCATTCTTAGTTACAAACATAATATCATTATGATAATAATATAACTCTATTGAACTTTCATTTCGATTTTTAATTGACTTCAAAGATTTATATAATTGTTTATCATTTCGTAATATGAATTTACTAGACAAATCAAGCAAATCTTGAAAATTCCTATAAGTATTTGAAATATACATTATTTTAGGAAATTCAAAATACTTTTTAAAATTAACAAAAATATCTAAATCGCATCCTGTGAATCGATATATACTTTGCCAATCATCACCAACAGCAACTATTTTAGCATTAGTTTTCTTTTGAATAGCTCTAATAAGATTATATCTAGAAATAGAAACATCTTGAAATTCATCGATTATTATATATGATATTTCTTTATCATATTTTTTATTTATTTTATAAATAGCTTTATTAATCATATCATCATAATCTATATATTTATTATAATAAAGAAACTTTTGATAATATAAATATGCATCATTTAAAATACTTATTAAAAGCATATCTCTATAATTTTTATGGCTCTTAGCATCTAAATAAAACTCTTCAAATTTTGATGATGAATAATCTCTACCTTTAAACATTTTAATAAATTTAACAACCAATCCACAAAAATAATATATTTCTTCATTACTAATGTTTTGAATAGTATTTTCAAGTTTTTCTAGAGAAATCGGTTCAAGTTTAATTCCGTTATCTATCAATTTTTCTTTCAATTTTTCTAAAAAATCAGATGTTGCAAATTCATAAGAATAAGTTTCAATTAGCTTAGTATTATAATATTTGTGTAAATTTCTCTTATAGTCTATTCCTTTTAAATACTTTTTTTCCTCATCTTTATTATATTGATAAGCATGATTATCTTTAGTTATACCAAAATGTTCTAAATATATATCATAATCTACTAAGTAAAAATCAGGATGATATTGCCTATAATTTTCATTAGCTGTTGCGTATTTATATTTTGGTTCATATTCATAATTAATTCCATTTAAAAACAAAAAATTTGCAATTATCAATTCTTGTTCACTTTTAACTTTCTCATATTTTAAAGTCTTCAATTTCTCAATTCGATAATATTTATTCTTAAGTGTTTCTAAATCACATCCTTTTTGATTACTAATATCCGTATTAAAATGCATAAAATAAGCATAATATTTAATTAATTTTTTTAATGCCCTTTTATCTTTATATATTTCCTTACAAATATAATCTCTAATTACTCTATCTAAATCATCAAAAACTTCTATTTTGTTTTTACCATCTTCAAGTATTTCTTTACCAAGCTTATGAAAAGTAAAACATTTTACTTTTTCATTGTTCAATTTCTTAACAAAATTATCTTTGGCAGCATTAGTAAATGAAATTGTAATTATTTTATCAGGATCAATATTTTTCTTTTCAATTAAATATTTAGTTTTACCAATAATAGTTGTAGTTTTTCCAGAACCTGCACCTGCAATTATTAAGTTATTATTATCATCTGTAATAATAGCTCTCCTTTGTTCTTCATCAAGAGAATAATCAAACATATTATCAAAATAATCTTTATTTTCTTCTAATTCTTTTTTTATATAATCTTCATTATATTTATCTATTATTTTTTCAATATTATCAAATGTTTTCCTAAAGTTTCTAAATTCTTCAGATATTATTAAAAAAGTATAGATTCTTAAACTATGATATTTAGATCTAATTTTTTCTATTTCAGAATGAGGAATATAATTATTTTTTAAGCAATTCAATTCATTAAAAAAAGATTGAATTTCTGAAATATAACTATTTTCTAAATACAAATATATCAAAATTATAATTATTGAAATAACTATAAATACTAAATAAAGCAATTTGATCAGTCCTTTAACTTATTATACTATATATAAAAGTTAATTTGATTATAATTATAAAATTTAAATAAGCTTTCTTACACTTTACATTTATAGAATTCTTATTTGCAATAATGTGTTTGATAGATATTACAAATTCACAATAATTCAATCTATATTTTAGAAAATTTTCACTTATTTTCATGAATATTCGCTTTCAAAAAATTATACAATAAAAAGAGTCTTTATTTTGACTTTAAATTATTTTTATAAAATCATCCATTCTCCGTTTCGTTTCCCATTTTTTCTAGCAATTAATCCTTTTTTTGCATTTCATTCATTCTTGTTTTAACTGTCCGTAGCGATCTATTAATCATATTAGCAATTTCTTTTTGCTTAATCACGGGATTACTTTTAATAATATTTATAATTGCTTGTTCTTCTAAAGTGCAAATTTTGCACTTTAGAAACTTTGATATTGCACTCGTGAAATGCGTTCTTCAAAAAAAGAACCAACTTGATTTATAAGGTCAAAGTTATAAAATTTGTTCTCAAAAATTTTAAAGATTTAAGTAAAATGATCATAAGTCATTATAAATACTTAATAAACAAAAATTGAGCCTTTCGGCTCCTTCAGGGGGGCATAGCGCAATGGGTAAATCATACCATTTAAAATCAACGTTTTCAAGACACATAGTTTAAAAATATTTAATATTGCACAGCAAAATTTAACCAAATTGTTGTGCAGAAACTGTGCAGACATAAGAAAAGCATATATAGATTACATAGCTATATATGCTTATTTTTTATTCTTTTGGGATTTCTAGCCCATCTATTATATTTTTAAATATTTTATGACATTCATTTAAATAATACTGATTATCTTCACTTATATCATCATAATTATCTAAATCATTCAAAATGTACTTTTTACAATTTTCATATTTAAACATATCATATATTTCTTTTGCATTTAATTCTTTTTTTGTATCAGATAACAATAGTAAACTATCTACATCAAAAAATACACTAATGGATTTATCATTATTATCATATTTTATTTTTACATTTACTGTTTTCATATAATTTAAATCTCCTTTCAATTGCTTCACGTCCGCCATCTAATAAAGAAGCTATTTCATCAATAATTGAATAATCAGAATTTTTATACTCCAAACATCCACTTTTTATACTTAATTCATCACTATTATTTTTATTGATACAAATAACATTATCAACATCTAAATTAACAACTAATAATGGATTATGAGTAACAATTATAATTTGCTTTTTATCACGAACTTTTTCAATATAATTAATTAAATCTTCTGATATTTTATTATTACTGATATCATCTTCTGGTTGATCAATAAGTAATACATCCTTATTAGAATCAAAATTATTAAATTTAAAATCATAATATACAATTGATATTTCCCCAGGTGTTTTTCCAATTACTTTTTTATCAGCTTTCTTTTCTATAAATGTTTCTTCAGCAGAATATTTTTCTATAAATTTTTCCACAGATTTATACCAATTTGATAAATTATCAATATTAGTTATACCATTCAAACTTTTAACCAAATCTTCTTCAGAATAAATATTAAATATATTACTTTGATCATAATTACCATTAAACAATTCATTATAATACATTGTACTTATATCAACGTCATTATATTTTGCCTTTTTTACAAAATAAAAACCATTCTTCATATTTTTTGATTCCCCTGGTAAGGTTTTAGGAAATTTTGGAATCTCTCTTTTCTTAATATCTTCATTAATAACATTGCTTATTTCGTTACAAAAATTCGTAAGATTACTTTGATAATCATTGTTTTCTTTTTCCTTATCTGTACGTTTATTCTCAATATTTGTATCAAAAGTTTCTAATGCAGATTTAATTAAATTAATTACTTCATTGCATTTAATTATTTCTTCATTTAATTTTTTTAATTCTAAATTAATTTTTCCTATATTAGTTACTTCTTCACCTAACGTTTTGAAATTATCATCATAGAAAGACTTATTATCACTATATTCTTTCTCTAATAATGTATATATCTTATTTAATTCATTATATCTTGCACTATATATATTCTTTATTTCATTTAAATCTTTATTTACTGTAGGATTGAATAATTGTTGCTCGTGTTTTACAAGAGTAAATTGTAATGCTTCCAAACTGTCCTTTTTTGTTTTATATGAAATAGTCTCTTGAATATACTTTATTATATTATTACTATATTCCCTAATATTTTTAGCAAACAATTCTTTATTCATTATTTCATTAAAGTAATTATTTTTTTCTTTTTTAAACAACTCACCTTTTTTAACATTTTCAATAATTTCATTTTGTCTAATATATTCAATTCTGGGTGTTCCAGTTTTCTCTATACTCATTTGATTATTTTTTACTATTTTTGAATAATAGGTTTTCAATTGACCGTTTTCCATCAATTCTAATAATAGTGTTTTACCAGAACCATTATCTCCAATTATAGCATTAATTCCATTACATAGTGGATATTCCTTATTATTGCACTTTATAGATTTTATATAATTATTATTTTTATTATCAATTCTATTAAATCTTGTTTTTGTGCTTGTAAAAGCAAAAACAAGTCCATCAAAATCAGCTAAAGCTTTTATTTTTGTTACATAATTCTTATTTTGTGTTCTTTCATCTTTACATGGATAATGTTCCCACTTATGGCAATCACTACCAATTATTGTTGCTATATTTTTATCTGCTTTATTTAAAGAATTGATTATCATACCTTGAACTGAAGGTTTTTGATACTCTAAAGCATTAATATATCCTGTAGATATAAATTCATAAACATCATCAACGGAATTTGATAGGCTTCTTTTACCACCTTCAGGATTATCTAATGATTTATGTTGATGTGCTATTAAAACTACACTACAATTTATTTCTTTTAAAATCTTTTCAAATTCATCTTTTGTATAGTACTCATTCTTTTTTGTTAATTGTTTATTTGATTTTAAGACAGTTTCTATATTAGATATCTTATCAATTGATGAATCATCAAAAACAGTTATGATATGACATGATTCTTTACCTTCTTCAAGTAACACGTCAAATTCAATACCTGGTAAAATATTAATAACATTAGGATAATCAGAACCACTTATTTTTTCTTTTAAAAGTTCATATAAATGAAAGTTAAAATTATTATGATCTGTAATTGAAAAAAGATTTATATTATTTTCATTTAATTTTTCTAATAATATATCTATATTTTCTTCATTTGAATCATCTACATATCCTTTTTCTTCTTTATATGCACTATATATTGAATGAATATGCAAATCTATATTAATAATGCTGTTTATTTTATTACTGCACATAAAATCACTCCTACAACAATTCTAAATATTTATTTAACATTTCAATTTCCAATTCATTAACCAATTTAACAAAATCTGTATAATCTCCAGTAGTATGTGCTTTGTCTAAAGCATTATAATATTCTAATCTTTTTTCTTTTTTTACAATTACTGGAAGATATCCACTATTCATTAAAGATAAATTCATAACTAATCTTGAAGTTCTACCATTTCCATCAACAAATGGATGTATTTTAACTAATTCGCCATGCAATAATGCTGCTCTAATAATTGGATGATATTTTTTCCAATCCTCATAGTTAATAATTAATTTTTCCATTAATTCAGGAACAATTAAATAATCTGGTGGAATATGTGTAGCACCTTTTATTTTTACATTTTCATCTCTATATTTACCAGCGTTATCATCATCAATTTCTTTTAATACTAATTGATGAATATTTTTAATATTCCATTCTGTGATTGGCTCTTTATCTTTAATAAGATCATCTAAAAATAATATTGCTTGTTCATGATTAATAACTTCTAAGTGTTCTTTTAATGATTTACCGCCAACTGTAATACCCTCTAAAACAACTTGTGTTTCTCTTAAAGTTAATGTATTTCCTTCTATACCGTTACTATTATAAGTCCACTCTAAATTAATAGATTCCTTTAAAGACTTTAATGTTTCTTTTGATATAGGTCTTTTAGAATTTAATTCTTTATTTAATTCATCAACTTTATCAAAATAATTATCAGGTAAATCAAATTTAAATTCAGTATTATCTAATTTAACACTTCTTTTATCAGCTGGTTTATTAGCATTAATAGGAATATTCCAATTATTACCTACTTTAACAGCACCTTCAATTCTTCCATCTTGTAATAATTTTCTTATTCTTCTTTCACTAATATTCCATTTTTGTACAGCTTCTTTTGTAGTCATAAATTCCATAATTTTCACCTCTGATTACATTATACCGTTATCGGTATAATTTGTCAATATATTTATACCGTTGTCGGTATATTATTATAATATTCTGAAAAAGGTTTATAATACAAAAAAAACATATATATGTGTAAAATATATATGTTTTTCAGAGTGTAGACAAACCCCTAGATTTTTTCTAGATGTTTTCTTATGAACAAAATTTTTATGATATTTTTCAATATTTTTATAAAATTATGGATATATGATGATAATGTAAGT
>CAKPHY010000034.1 GCA_934162285.1 uncultured Bacilli bacterium | reverse complement strand
AAAACACCTCCTTTCGGAAGTGTATTCTAGCACAAACTAGTTTTTTTATAAATGTCTACCCTAAAGGGTGCATTTCATTATTTCAATAGTTTTTTCATTGTTCCTCACTAGGTATAATATAACCGTTTTTTACACAGTAAACTAATAATTTAGTTATTGAATCAAATTCCATTTTATTTAAAATCGATGAAATATGATTTTTTAAAGTTCCAGTTGTAATATTAAGTTCTTTAGCAATTGCTTCTCTTTCTAAACCACTACATAACATTGTTAAAATTTTTAATTCTTGTTTAGTTAATTTATTAAAATCTTCATTATTTTTATTGTATACAATATCAGAAAATACCTTGTCACCATTTAAAACACGATCTATTGCCTCAAAAAGTTCCTCAATTGATACGTTTTTATATATAAGACCATCAAGATTTCCTTCTTTAGCTTGTTTTAAAAATGTTACTTCGGACATGGCTGTCATTGCTAAAACTTTAACATTTAATTTTTCTTTAACTTCTTTTCCATATAAAAGACCACTATTATTATCTTTTGTAACAACGTCAGTTAAAATAAGATCCGGCTTATAAGTCTTAGCTAATTCGTACATTTTACTAGCATCATCACTGGTTGCTACAATTTCATATTTTGAACTCAATTTATCTTTAAAAAGAGCATTTACTATCAATTGATCTTCAATAATGACTATCTTTTGCACTTACATCACCTTCAAACATTTTAACATATATTTAATTAAAACAAAAGTTATAATATTTTTGTACTTATAAACACAGTGTGAACGATGTTGATTGTATTTTAATTAAAAAAATGTTATACTCATTTTAGAAATGTGGGTGTAAAAAGATGGCGAAAAGTAATAATAGTTCTAATTCAATAATTGCAATTATTTTATTTATTGGAATATTAGTAATATTTGCATCGACGATGGTGGTAAAAGTTGTTAAAAATTTCTTTAGTTTTAATAAAGCAGATAGTACATTAAATATATTATCTTCTTATGAAAATGCTGATTTAGAAGATAATATAAAAAAGTTTGCTTCAAAAAATAACATTAAAGTTGCTTTTACTTATATGGGAGATTTAGAAATTGTTGATGAATTAAATGATAATTCTAAAAAATATGATGCTGTTTGGATTTCTAATTCGATGTGGCTTTATATGCTAGATAACCCTTATTTAGCAAGTGATTCTAAAAGTATAAGTATTAGTCCAATAGTTTTTGGTGTTAAAAAAAGCAAATTCACGGAACTAAAATTAAATTCTAATATAACTAATAATGATATTTTAAATTTAATTTTAGAAAAAAAATTAAAATATGTCATGTCTTCTGTAACTAAAACTAATACAGGAGCAACCGCATATATTGGTTTTTTAAATTCTCTTGCAGGTAATCCAACTATATTAACTGAAGATTATTTAGAAGATCCTGTTCTTGTAAAAAAACTAACAGACTTTTTTTCCGGAGTTGAAAGAGTAAGCGGCGATGAAAATTTCTTGAAAGAAATGTTTATCAATAATGATAAATATGAAGCTGTTATTGCAGATGAAGCTTCACTTATAAATATTAATAAGACTTTAAAAGATAAAGGTAAAGAAGAACTTTACTTATTATATCCAACTGATGGTGTTGCTATTAATGATTCAACATTTGGCTTTATCAGTAATGAACCTTCTAAAGAAGAAATGTTTTTGAAAATTCAAAATTATTTATTAAGTGATGAAGGTCAAAAAATGCTTCTAAATGTTGGAAGAAGAACGTGGTATGGTGGAGTTAGTGCTTCCGCTCCTGAAAACATTTTTAGAAAAGAATGGGGTATTGATACTACTAAATATTTGAGTGTAACTAAGTTTCCTTCTAAAAATGTTATTAGTAAAGCAATTAGTCTTTATATTGAAATTATAAGAAAACCAACTCATGTAGTTTTCTGTTTAGATTA
The DNA here is from genome assembly GCA_934162285.1 of uncultured Bacilli bacterium. Taxonomy (GTDB): domain Bacteria; phylum Bacillota_I; class Bacilli_A; order RF39; family UBA660; genus RUG11241. Next base: position 9,246 of record CAKPHY010000034.1, on the reverse strand, counting down.
TTCAGGTAGTATGTATGGTAATGGGATTGAAGAATTAAAAAATGCTATGACTTATATTCTAGGCGAAGAAGCTAAAAAAGATAATTTACAATTTTCTAAAAAAGATAAAATAACCATAATACCTTTTGAAAGCAATGTTGGAACACCATTTAGTGCAACTGGAGATAATGCTTCTACATTAATTACTAAAATTGCCAATTATAAAACAGGTGGTTTAACTAATTTATATGGTGCTATTGAAAAAGGACTTGGTATTTTAAATGATGAAGAGGATACTTATACAAAAACTATAATTGCGATGACTGATGGTGCTGTTAATGTTGGTAGTTTTTATGATTTATCAAGTTATTATAAAAGATTAAATAAAGATATTCCTGTTTATAGTATTACATTTGGTAATGCCTTAGAAGATGAATTAGAAGATATTGCTTCTTTAACCAATGCTAAAGTATTTGATGGCAAGACTAATTTACTAAATGCCTTTAAAGAAGTGCGAGGTTATAATTAATGAAGCATAAAGATACCGTAGCTGCTATTATTGGAAGTTCTTTCTTTGCAGTTCCATATTTAGCTTTATCTGTTCCAATTTTGCCGTCTTTAGCTATCGGAGTAGGAGCTTTCTTTGCTGGTGAATTGCTTTTTAGTAAAGAAAAAAGTGTTGATTATAAAGATGATTATGATTTAAAAAAAGTGCTGGAACAAGCTAAAAAGCAAAATAAACATCTTTTAGAAATGCGTCCTTTAATAGAAGATGAAGTTATTAGAACTTATTTAACAGAAATACATGATAGTACAGCTAAAATTATTAGAACAGTTGAAAAAAGTCCTAATAAATTTAAAAGTATAGATAATTTTTTTGATTATTATTTACCAATAACGGTAAAAATAGTTGATCGTTATGATGAAATTGAAAATCAAAAATTGTCTTCAAAAGATAGTAAAAAGTTTTTTACATCTTCAATTAAAATGTTAGATGCTGTCAATAAAGCTTTTAAAAATATTTTAAATAGTTTATATCAATCAGAAATAATTGATATGGATGCTGAAATGAAAGTATTTAGTTCGATGTTGACTTCTGATGGTTTTAACAATTCAGAATTAGACATAAAAGATAAGGAGGATTAAAATGGATAAGAAGAAGATTGTCGGAATTAGTATATTTATTGTTCTCATTCTTTTAATAATCGGAATAAAAGTTGTTAAAAGACCAGGAGGTATTACTAATTTAACAACGATATATGTAGCAACAGGAGGTGGAAAAGAAGACTTTTTAGCCGATCCTGATGTACTTAAAATCTTAAAAAATAAATACAAAATTGATGTTGTTTTTGATACATGGAGTAATGGTAAAACAATTACTAAACCTTTAATCAGAGAAAGTATTAATTTGGGTAATCAAAACATTATAAATCGTTTAAAAAATGGTGAAAATATCACTGTAAATACGGAAGGTGTTTCTAAATATGATGCTTTATTTACTTCTGATCAAAGATTTTACGATTATTATAAATTAAGCCCTAATAAAGAAAATAATGAATCAGATCGTTATATTGTCTTAGGTGGTGGTTTAACTTTAAATACACCAATTGTTATTTATAGCTGGAAAGAAGTAGTAAATGCTTTAATAAACGAAAATATTGTAACTCTAACTGATGGTGTTTATTACATAACTGATATGGATAAGTTAATTAATTATATTTTAAGTAATAAAAAATGGAGTGATATTGGTTTAAATGAACTTTATGGTAATATTAATATTGCTTCAACTGATCCTGTTTCCTCATCACCGGGAGCTACTTATTATGGATTATTATTATCGATTTTAGGTGGTGGTTCAATAAACGATCAAACCTTAGAAAATAATCTTGTTAAGTTAAAAAGTTTTTATCAAAAATCTGGTTATATGAATAATACACCTGCAGATCTTTTTGAAAGATATTTAAAAACAGGTATGGGTGGCGAACCAATGATTGTTGATTATGAAAAGAGTATTATTGATTTTGCTAATTCTAATCCTACCGGTTTTAGTCAAGTAAAAGATGAAATAGTTGTTTTATATCCAAAACCAACTATTTGGAATTCCCATTGTTTAATGTATTTTACAGAGAATGGTAAAAAATTATATACGGCTTTTGAAGATCCTGAAATAGCAGCTATCGCCTGGGAAAAATATGGCTTTAGAACAGGAATAACTGGTGGAAACTATGATGTTTCTAAAATTGGTATCGGGATACCTAAAACTATAAATTCAACAGTAAGTAGTTTGAAAATGGATTATTACAATAAATTAATTGATTATTTAAAGGAGAATTAAAATGGAATTAAAAGTTGAAAATAAAATACCTGCTTTAGAAGCAGAAAAATTAACAGAAAATGCTAATAAAATAACTGATGAAAAAATTGAAAAATCTTTAAATTATGATGAATTATCTGAAGCTGAAAAACAAGCTGTTGATGAATTTAATGCTAAAGTTGATGTTATGGATTCAACTCAAGTATTACAATATGGAGCGAGTGCTCAAAGTAAAATAAGTGAATTTTCAGATTCAATTTTGGAAGATGTTAAAACTAAATCAACAGGCGAAGTAGGTGATTTATTAGCTAATTTAGTAGCTGAAATAAAATCATTTGATTCATCAATAAATGAACCTAAAGGTTTAGCTAAATTATTTCATAGTTTTAAAAAAGAAGTTGATCATATTATTGCTAAATATAGCAAAATTGAAACTAATGTTGATCGCATCGAAAAGAGTCTTGAAGGAAGTAAAATTCAATTATTAAAAGATATCAATTTATTTGATACAATGTATGAAAAGAATTTAGATTATTTTAAAGAGATTTCTTTATATATCATTGCTGGCGAAAGAAAAGTTGAAGAACTTCGTACCAAAGTATTACCAGAATTAAAAGCTAAAGCTAAAGAATCAGGTGATCAAGTTGAAGTTCAAAAAGTAAATGATATGGAAAATCAAATCAATCGTTTTGAAAAGAAACTTTATGATTTAAAAACAACAAGAATTATCTCTATTCAAATGGCTCCTCAAATTAGAATCCTTCAGAATAATGATGCTGAACTAGTTGAAAAAATTCAAAGTTCCATAACTAATACTATTCCATTATGGAAAAATCAAATAGTTTTAGCTTTAGGAATTAATAATTCTAAAAAAGCTTTAAAAGAACAACAAGCGGTATCTGATTTAACTAATCAAATGTTAAAAAAGAACAGTGAAACTTTAAAACAAGGATCAATAGATATTGCTAAAGAAAGTGAAAGAGCAATAATTGATATTGAAACATTGAAGAAAACTAACCAGGATATTATTGAAACTTTAGATACTGTTATTAAAATTCATGAAGATGGAAAAGTTAAGAGAGCAGCAGCTGAAAAGGAATTAACTGCTATTGAACAAGAATTAAAAGACAAATTATTACAAATAAATGTTAAAGGAGAATAAAAGCATCTAAATGCTTTTATTTTGGAGGAATTATGAATAAAAGTGCTAATTTTGAAGATATTTATAATGATTTTTTTGGTCAAAAAGAAGTAAAAGAAGTCGAAAAAAATATTCCTATTGAAGAAATAGACACTAATATTGAAGAATTATATATTACAGATGCTTCAAAAGAATTACTAAAAAAAATAGTAAATTATATAACTAATTATCAAGAAAATGTTTATGTTAATTTTAATATTAGAATAATTACTAATAATGATGAATTAGTTCAAAAAATAGTTGATATATTAGCTAAAGTATCTAATAATTATATTGATCGTGGTAAAAGCTATGTTTCTTTATATAAATTAGATGATTTAAAATCATTAGAAGAAACATTTAATAAAAATGGTTTAATTGTTTTTAATAATTTAAATGGTTTAAATATTCATGATGCTAATTTTAATAAAAAATTACTTTATATTATAAAAGAGCATTTAAATTCTCGAAAAATAAATATAATTGTTGGTACTAAAAATGAAGTTTCATCTTTGTTCGCAAATAATGTAGTAGATTTAGAAGAGAGTTTTAATTTTGAAATTGTAGCAACAGATCCTACAACCAATGAAATCATTAATGATATTGAAAATAAAGTAAAACTAACTGATGATAATAAAATAGCCTTATTTGATTATATTAATTCAACATTTAAAAAAAGTAGTTTAAATTATCCAACTTATCGCGATAATTTAATAAAATATATTTCTTTTAATAATTCTATTCCAACATTAGAAACAGTAAAAACAACTGAAGAAATCTTTAAAGATTTAAATGAATTAGTAGGTTTAAACAATGTAAAGAAATCACTTTATGAATTAGTTGATTTAATTAACTTGAAAAGTAAAGTAGAATTAAAACTAAATAATATTAATTTACATATGTTATTTCTTGGTAATCCGGGTACTGGTAAAACAACTGTTGCGCGTATGCTAAGTAATATTCTATACAATTTAAAATATATTCGTCAAAACAAATTAATTGAAGTTAGTTCAAAAGATCTTGTTGCTGAATATGTAGGTCAAACAGCACCTAAAACAATGGATGTTATAAATAAAGCTATAGGCGGTATTTTATTTATTGATGAAGCTTATGCTTTAGCAAGTGATCAAAATAATTCTTATAATAAAGAAGCCATCGCGACTTTAATTAAAGCGATGGAAGATTATCGTGATGATCTAGTTGTTATTTTTGCTGGTTATACTAAAGAAATGGAAGATTTTATTAATTCTAATTCTGGTATAAAATCTAGAATAGGTTATACTTTTATATTTGATGATTATACTAATGAAGAATTAAAAGAAATATTTAAAGGAATGCTTAATAAAGCTGGCTTTAAAATTAGCAAAACTACTTTGAATTGTCTTGATAGTATTATAGATATAGAAAGAGCAAAAGATAATTTTGGTAATGCCCGTTTTATTAGAAATCTTTATGAAAAAACGATAATAAAACATGCTACGAATACTAAAAATATTAAAGATAAAAATAAATTAATAACTATAACTGAAGAAGATATTAAATAAAATCTTCTTTTTTGTTATAAATAAAAAATAATTACATAAGTTTTAATACTTGAAAGGGTGAATTTATGAAAATATATGTAGATTTTGATGGTGTAATATTTGATTCAGAAAAGTTATTGTTTGAAGAATATAAAAAATTAAAAAATCAAAACGAAAGTTTAAAAATAAAATATATTCAAGAAAAAGACTGGGAAGAATTACTTAGTAAATGTAATGTTATAAATAACGGGATTGAAATATTAAAGTCTTTAAGAAAAGATATTTCTATTTTAACAAAGGTGTTTTCTATGGAAAATGAAGGAGTTGCTAAGATTAAAATTCTAAGATCAATGGGAATATATAACGATGTTATTTTATCACCTGGTCATTTAAAAAAAACAGATGTTGTATCAGCTAAGGGAAATGTTTTAATAGATGACACTGTTCATAATTTAGATGATTGGATCTTGGCAGGGGGATTACCTATTTATTTTAATAAAGATAACTGTAATATTGATGGTTGGAATAATAAAAATAAAGTTTATCGGATGACTAATAGTTTAGAAATAATTAGAAAACTATAAATTCTAGTATTTTTTCATAACTAAATATGATATGATTTAGTTAGAAAGGATTAGTTAAGAATGGAGTATGAATATAGTTGTAAAGTAAAAGATCTTTTACCATTTATTAAATATTGTTTAAATAATAATTATGAATTAAAAGATGAATATGAGCAAACAAGAATTCTTTATAAAAATGGTAGTAAAGTAATGGCAAGAATTACTAGAAATAAAAAAATTAATGAAGATATCGAAATACTAGATTTTAAAGAAGATAATTTAGATAAAGAAATTTTAAAAATTAGAAAAGAATCAAAACCTTTAATAATAACTGATGATAACCGTGAATTTGTAAAATCTTTGTTAGATATTTTAGAATTAAAAGAAACTAAAAAATTAATAAGAAAACGTTTTATATATGTTCATAATAATGTTAAATTTGAATTAGATGAATATAGAGTTCCTTTAATGAATGTACTTGCAATTGAAGGTAAAAAGGAAGAAGTCGATATTGTTTATAATAGTTTAAAATCTATTATTGATAATAATATTGTAAAAGAGTGATAGTATAAAAGATGTTTTAGTAGCATTAGAAGAATGCAATAAAGTTGATTTATATGATATGTATCAAGATATACCAGCATTAGAAATTGGTTCATCAAATAAAATTAAAGGAATAAGTTATGATGCTTTTTTGATAAAATATAAGGAATATATTGATGAAGAAAAGAAAATAAATGAAATATTAAATACGACTACAAAAAGGTTTATTTTGAAAAGTAAAAATAAATTAATTGGAGAAGTAGGAATAAGGACTACATTAAATGATTTTTGGATAAATAAAGGTAGTCAAATTTACTATAAAATAAGGCTAAGTGAAAGAAATAAAGGATATGGTAATACAATTTTATTTCTTGCTTTAAAAGAAGCAAAGAAACTTGGTTTTAAAAAAATTAGAATTAATTGTAATGATAAAAATATTTTTTCAAAAAAAATAATAATTAAAAATGGTGGCATAGTAGATATTAAAAGTTCTAAAACAAATGATGGTTTTAGTTCGAGTTACATTATAGATTTAAAAGATATTAAAAATAAATAATACATGAAATTCATGTGTTATTTTTTTATTTAATTTAATAAACTTCATTAGGTGATATTATGTTTTTTAGAAATATACATAAAAGAATGAAAATTATATTATTAATTATCTTTTTTATATTGTTAATAATTGCTTTAAGAGTTTTTTATATTCAAGTTATAGATTATAAAAAATTAAATAAGTATGCTAATAGTTTATGGAATCGTAATTTGCCGATTGAAGGGAATAGAGGTATTATCTATGATAATAGTGGTAATGTAATAGTTGATAATATAACTACGACATCTTTAATAATTATTCCTAATCAAGTAAAAGATAAATCTAAAACAGCAACTTTACTTGCTAATATTTTAGGAGTAAGTTATAACGAAATGTATAATCACGTTAATAAAAAATCTTCTATTGAAAGAGTTCATCCAGAAGGAAGAAGATTAGATTTTAAAGTTGCTGATCGCATAAGTGAGTTAAATCTTCCAGGAATTTATTTAGTAAAAGAAACGAAAAGAAATTACCCTTATAATAATCTTTTAGCTCAAAGTGTTGGTTTTGTTGGTATTGATAATCAAGGTTTAAGTGGTCTTGAATTGATGTATGATAAATATTTAACAGGTGAATATGGAGCAATTAAATATTATGCTGATGCTAAAGGGAACAAACTTAGTTTAAGTGAAAATTATGAACAACCTCAAGATGGAATGAATTTAACTTTAACGATTAATTTAAAATTACAAGAAGCGTTAGAACGTGAACTTGATAATGCTTTGCTTGCTTATAATCCAGATCAAGCGTGGGGAATAGCTGTTAATCCTAATAATGGTGAAATACTTGCTATTGCTTCAAGACCAACATTTTCACCTGAAAAACATGCTGATTCAACAACGGAAATAATTAATAGAAATTTACCAATATGGGCAACTTATGAACCAGGTTCAACATTCAAAATAATTACATTAGCAGCTTCTTTAGAAGAAAAAATAGTTGATTTAGAGAATGATTATTTTAATGATAGTGGATCTATTAAAGTAGCTGATGCAACGCTTCATTGTTGGAAACATGGTGGTCATGGGCAACAAACATATTTAGAAGTTGTTGAGAACTCTTGCAATCTTGGAGTAAATACAGGAACACTTTTGAGTTCTTTTATTACTTCTTAAATGATATTAAAAAAAGATAATTAGAATGAAATGAAAAAATAGTATAGAAAAGTTCATTGGGTTCTTTATGGATTCCCTTTTAGCATACTATCAATGTCGATCATTCAACCACAAAACGATAATATTTTCAAATAAGGGATTGACTATGTAGAAAAATATGGTAAAATTTTATTTAAATTACTTAGGAGGATGACGACATGAGGGCATTAACAAATAAAATATTTGAATGCTGCTTTAAAGGAAACAACATTAACAGCCTAAATATTGTTAGTGTTATTTGCTCATGCTTTAATTTCTGCCTAAATTTAAAATTATGTCTTGTCGGCGCATGTTAAACGTAAAAGTTTTGCGCCGACTTTTTTTATTGGAGGTGTTTAAATGAATAATGTAGAATTGCAGGATTTATTATATAAGTTGAAAGAATATAATCCTAACGAAATTGAAATTGTAAAAAGAGCATATGAATATGCAGCAAATTTACATTTAGGTCAAACAAGACAAAGCGGAGAACCATATATAAGTCATCCGTTAACTGTTGCTTATATACTTGCTGAAATGCATGCTGATAGAGATACAGTCTGTGCTGGATTACTACATGATACATTAGAAGACACTAATATAACCAAAGAAGACATTGCACATGACTTTAATCAAAATATTGCTAATTTAGTAGATGGAGTAACAAAATTATCTAAAATGAATTTTTCTTCTAAACAAGATCAAAATTATGCAAACACGAGAAAAATTATAACTAGTATAACTGATGATGTTAGAATTATTATAATTAAACTTGCTGATAGACTTCATAATATGAGAACATTAGAGTTTAAATCTGAATTTAAGCAAAAAGAAAACTCAATTGAAACTATGGAAATATTTGTTCCTCTTGCTTATTATATAGGAGCCTATAGGATAAAGAGTGAACTTGAAGATTTAGCATTAAAATATTTGAAACCTGATATGTATAAAACAATAGAAGAAAAAAAATTAAAAATTGAAGAATCTAGTAAAGAATGTTTAATGGAGATGTTAGGTAAAATAGAGACATTACTTAATGATCGAAATATTCCTAACGCGATAAAGATTAGAACTAAAAATATTTATGGAATTTATAAAAGATTAAATGAAGGACATAAAATATCTGATATACATGATTTATTAGCTCTTAAAATAATGGTAGATGAAATATCAAATTGTTATTTAACTTTAGGATTAATACATAAAGAATATCATCCTATAAATGACAAATTTAAAGATTATATTTGTAATCCTAAAACAAATATGTATAGAAGTTTACATACAACTGTGTTTGGGTTAGATGAAAGAATTGTTCAAACTCAGATAAGAACGTTTGAGATGGATAGAGTAGCATCTTTTGGTCTTACTGCATATTGGGATGAACAAAAAGGAAGAGCAAGAGATGTAATGCAGGAA
>CAKPHY010000033.1 GCA_934162285.1 uncultured Bacilli bacterium | reverse complement strand
ATTTTAATTAAAAAGCCTATTTATTTTGGGGTAAGGGGTAATTTGCCTTAAAACTCAAAAAAAACTAGAATGAAATAAAATTTCGATTCTAGTTTAGAAAATATTTTTTCTTAAGTTAATAACATTGCCTTTTTGGTAGTTTTTAAATTAGTTTTCTTTTTTTGCACGATTTTCTTTACGAGCTTGACGGCATTCTTTGCATCTTACTGGTTCATTTTGGAAACCTTTTTCAGCATAGAATTCTTGTTCGCCTACTGTAAAAACGAATTCTTTTCCACAATCTTTACAAACGATAGTTTTATCTTGCTTTTCCATTTAAATACCTCCTTTTTTGATTTAAGACTTAATTTTTTCCTCAAAAAAGGATTGATTAGAATTTTAAACCATCTTTAGATTAACATAAATTTGATAAAAAAACAATATTAATGTGTCAAATTTGACTATTTTGAAGCGTTTTGTACTTAATTTTTTTATTTTGTTTACCTTTATGTCAAATTATTATATATTTTTCATAAAATATTATGGTGATTAGATGAAAAACATATTAGTTTTATGTGGTGGTAATTCTTTTGAATATGATATTTCTATTTTAAGTGTTAAAAATATAATAAAAAATATCGATACTGATCTTTTTAATTTTAAAGTTGTTTTAATTTCTAAAGAAAATGAATGGTTTTTAAATAATAAAAAAATCGAGAATATTATTGATTTTATTAAAGGTTTTGACCTTGTTTTCCCTGTAATGCATGGGGCTTTTGGAGAAGATGGGCGTATTCAGGGATTTTTTGAACTCTTCAATATTCCTTATTTAGGCGCTAATAGTAGTTCTAGTAAAATTTGCTTTGATAAAGCTTTGACTAAACTTATTTTAGATAAATACCCAATAAAGCAAGTTCCTTATGTAATTATAAATAAGGGAGAAAAAGTTAGTATTAGGGATTTTCCAGTTATTGTAAAACCTGCTAATGGGGGATCCTCGATCGGAATTAGTGTTGCTAATAATCGTAAGGAATTAAAAAATGCTTTAAATGAAGCTTATGCCTTTGATGATAAAGTTGTTGTGGAAAAGTTTATAAAATGTCGTGAACTTGAATGTGCAATTATAGAGGATAAAAATTTAATTGTTTCAACTGTTGGTGAAATTGAATCTTGCAATAAATTTTATGATTTTGAAGCAAAATACGAGAAAGAATCAAATATTATAATTCCTGCTAAAATTGATAAAAAAGTTATTAAAGAAATTCAAACAGCTAGTAAAAAAATCTTTAATATTTTAGGTATTAGTGGTTTTGCTCGTATTGATTTTTTATATGATGAGGAAAATAAAGAACTTTACTTTAATGAAGTTAATACTATTCCTGGTTTTACAGATATTAGTATGTTTCCTTTATTATTTGAGGAACAAAAGTTAGATTTTTCCGAATTAATTACTAAAATTATTAAATGTAAACTAAAATAGCAAGGTTTAACCTTGCTTTTTACAATAGTCATCTAAAACTTCTTCTTTATAGTTAATTATCTTACCACTAGGTAATAATAAAATACGATTAATGCCAATATTTTCAATAAAGTTTTTATTGTGACTAACTAATATTATTGTTCCATCATATTCTTTAAAGTTTTTAGCAATAAGTGTTTGGGTTATAGGGTCTAAATGATTAGTTGGTTCATCTAATAAAAGTAAATTGGCTTTTGTTAAAATGATTTTAGCTAAATTTATACGAGCTCTTTCACCTGGTGATAAGTATTTTACTTTATGATTAAATTCAAGATTGGTAAATAAGAAATCACCTAATGCTTGATATATTTCACGTTCTTTATATAATGGTGAAGCCATATTTTCTAAAACGTTTTTTTCAAGATCTAAATTTTCTTGTTCTTGGGCATAATATGCGATCTTCGTTTTACTACCAAATTTTATTATGCCATTTCGAGGTTTTAAATAATTCATAATTAATTTTAAAAGAGTTGATTTGCCGACTCCATTTTCACCAAGGATAAGAAAACGTTCTTTATTATTAATTGTAAATGACAAATTTTCGAATAGATTTTTATTATAACCAAAAGTTAAACATTCAACTTGTAAAGGAATTTTAGAGCATTCATTAACAGGGTTTAAATGCATATTAACATGTTTAGCTGTTTTTGGTGGTTCTATCATTTCTTTTTCTTTTTTAGCTAATAGTTTTTCACGACTTTCAGCAATTCTTTTTCTTTTACCACTTGAATTAGAATATAATAAAACGAAATCCTTTAATTTTTTTATTTCTCTTTCTTGATTCTTAATTAGTTTTTCAGTATTTTTTAAGGCTTCTTCACTCTTTTTTAGATAATCGTTGTAATTTCCTTTATAAACTTCAATTTTTTTAGTTGTTTTATCGATATGCATAATATGATCAACTATTTCATTTAAAAATTCGATATCGTGAGATATTATTAAAACAGTTCCTTCATAATTCTTTAAGAAATTAGTAACATAATTCTTAGTTTCAACATCTAAGTGATTGGTTGGTTCATCTAAAAGTAAAATATTGGCTTTAGAATATAATAAAGCTGCAAATGCGACTTTAGATTTTTGACCACCACTCAAATTATGCATTTTTGATTCTAATAACTTATCATCTATTTGCATATTTAAAATGATATCAAACAAAGTGTTTTCAGCATTATATTGATCATAATAATCCAAAAGAGATTCTAATTTACCGATTTTTTTTAATTTTTTACTAGAATCTTTATCATTTAAAGATATTTCTTCATATAAATTACTTATTTCATTTTTAATTTTTGATATAGGGCGAGCATTTAAAAGATAATCTAATACTGAGATATCATCATTTATTTCTATTGTTTGAGGTAAATACCCAACCATACCATCTAATGTTATTGATCCACTATCTAATTCAATTTCTTTAAGTAAAACTTTAAACAAAGTTGTTTTTCCACAACCGTTTAAACCAACTATACCTACTTTAGAATTATTAGGAATGATAAAATTAGCATCTTCATATATTGTATTTAAACCGAATTTTAAATTTAAGTTTTTGCCAATCATTTTAAATCACCTTTTTTATTATATAAATAAAAGAGAATTTATTCAATTCCCTTTTTTAACATTGCACGTTTACGATCATTTGCATTTAATATTTTTTTACGCATTCTTAATGATTGAGGAGTTATTTCTACTAATTCATCAAACGCAATATAATCTAAAGCATATTCTAAAGTTATTGGTCTTGGTCTTTTTAGAACTACAGTATGATCTTTACTTGCACTACGTGTATTAGTTAATTGTTTACCTTTGACAACGTTTACAGTTATATCATCTTCATGATTGTGTTCACCAACGATCATTCCTTCATATACTTCAGCTCCTGGTTCAATAAACATAACACCACGATCTTCTAATTGACCTAAAGCGTAAGCAGTAGCTTTTCCATTTTCCATAGAAACAAGTACACCTTGTTTTCTTTCAGCAATTTGAATATTTTCATATGGACGATATTCTTTAAAGCTATGGTTCATAATTCCATAACCCTTAGTTAAAGTCATAAAGCTTGTTGAAAAACCAATTAATCCTCTTGAAGGAATTGTATATAGTAATCTTACTTGATTATTAACGTTAGACATATTTTCTAAAGTTGCCCCACGGTTAGCTAAGGCATCAATAATAGTTCCTACAACATCTTCAAAAACCTCGATTTGTAATTCTTCATATGGTTCATATTTTACGCCATCTATTTCTTTTAAAATTACAACTGGTTTTGATACTTGTAATTCATAGCCTTCACGACGCATATTTTCAATTAAAATTCCAAGGTGTAACTCACCTCTACCAGAAACAACCCATGATTCAGAATCACCCTCTGTAACTTTTAAAGAGACATCTCTTTCAGTTTCTTTAAATAGACGATCTGAGATTTTTCTTGCTGTTAAAAATTTACCTTCACGACCAGCAAATGGACTTGAATTTACAGAGAAAGTCATTTGTAATGTTGGTTCATCAATTCTTAAAATTGGTAAAGCTTCTTCTTTGCCGATTTCGCAGACTGTTTCACCTACACTAATGTCTGGTAAACCAGCTACAGCAACTATATCTCCGGCATCAGCTTCATTGATTTCAATACGTTTTAAGCCTAAAAAACCAAATAATTTTTGAACTCTAAATTGCTTAATACTACCATCTAATCTAACACATGATACCATTTCATTTACTTTAATTTTACCTCTTTTAACAAGACCAATTCCAATACGACCAACGTAATCATTGTAGTCAAGTAATGCAGGTTGAAATTGTAAACTTCCTTCTTCATTAGTATCAGGTGATGGAATATGTTCTAAAACAGCATCTAAGATAGGTTCCATTGTTTTTTCTTGTGTAGATGGATCTGGATCTAAACTAGATGTTCCAGCGATTCCTGAAGCATAAATAACAGGAAATTCAAGTTGTTCTAATGAAGCACCTAAATCAATAAATAAATCCATAACTTCATCAACTACTTGTTTTGGACGAGCAGCAGGTTTATCAATTTTATTTACAACTAAAATTGGTGTAACTCCAGCTTCTAAGGCTTTCTTCAAAACAAATCTTGTTTGAGGCATTGGTCCTTCATAAGCATCAACAACTAATAAAACGCCATTAACCATATTCATAATACGTTCTACTTCGCCACCAAAGTCAGCATGACCTGGTGTATCTAAAATGTTTATACGATATCCCTTATAGTCTATAGCCGTTGTTTTAGCTAAGATAGTGATTCCTCTTTCTCTTTCGATAGCATTTGAATCCATTACACATTCTACTACTTCTTCATTCTCTCTGAAAGTTCCTGAAGCTTGTAATAGTTTATCTACTAATGTAGTTTTACCGTGATCGACGTGTGCAATTATTGCAATGTTTTTAATATTACGCATAATATCCCCTCTTCTGACTTGAAGATTATAACACTATCTTTAAATTATGTAAATAGTTTTTAATTAAAAAAGCAAGCATTTCGCTTGCTAAATAACCTTGTGCGTTTGCATTTTTTTGTTTTTTACTTTATTCCGTTCTTAATTTTTCTGGAACATATTGATTGGTATATGCCACTCTATATCTATCAAGCGTGTTGTAGGCACTTGTAGATAACGTTTGACCCAAATCAATCATTCGTGTTTTTTCTGAAACTTCTAAAATTCGTTCAGAATTTTCTTCCCACCAACTTGGCATTAAAATATAATAATTGCCGACAGTTAATAAAGGTGAGTCATCAAGTAAAGTGTAACTTTGCTCGTCGTAATTCAAACCACCGTACTGCATAAAATCTATTTTCTCATTAACTTTTATGCTTCCCTTAATGTTTTCAATTACTGTAATCTCGTATATTGTGTATGGCGTATATACTATTTTTGTTTCGTTGTCCTTCACAATTTCAATCGGATGCTTATACACGGTATCTTTTACTCGATCAATGCGAGCAACAATTACGTTTTCACTAATACCTATAGCTTTCTCCGGCGTTGAAGTATCATACATATATGCAGCATGTGAATAATAGATTGGTAAATCTTTATCAGTTTTATTGTTATTATATAAAATTACTCCAGATAAAGAAAGTAGTATTACTGAAACTCCTATTATAATATTCTTTCTCATATTTACCTCCAATTAATACTTGTTGTTATACATATAATTGTAATTTAACTTATCCTGTGCGTGAAGGACGTTGTTTGAAGTGCTTTCATCTGGATAAGAATACATGATAACGGCGGTTCCATTATCATCATTATCCGATAAACCTAACAAATGTCCAATCTCATGTGCGCAAAGAATAGACCTTTGTAGATTAGTTAATTGTGACATCTCTGTTTTACTGAATAAAACAGTTGATTCGTCAGAATGACCAGGACCATATTGAGTGGTTATTGCTAGCATGTTATTTGGTATAGTGTTACCTTCACTTATAGTAACATCATTTACCGTGAAAAGTGTATCTTTGCGGATTACTCCACTTTTATAACTATTCCACAAATTAACAGCAGTGTTCCAATTACTTATATAAGTTATGCTGCCACTCCAATCCATATGTTTTCCATCATCAACACTCCAAGCCGTTAACACATGATAAGTGCTTCGTTGTGCGGCTGCGGTTACAAATGTTGGAATAATTATTAAAATTGCAAAAATCATAATAATTATCTTTTTTTTCATTTACTCCCTTACTACTCCCATTTATATTAAACCAAAATTATTACTTGCCTCCCTTCAATTTTGGATTAATAACTAATTAAATCATTGAATTTCTATTGCAAATGAATATTTATAAATACCCCTTGCGTTAGATGTCACTATTTCAAATACGTATTTGCCTTTTAGATTTGGTACTTCAAAACTATAGTCTTCAAATTTTATATCTGAACATATTTTCTTATTATTTTCTATATCATAAACGTTAATTTCTTTTATTTTATACTTTGAGCTAGTTAATGCTAGTACATCTTTGGCTTTACTAAGTAATACTTCTGGATAATTTCTTTTATTAAATTTTCTTGATGTACCATTAGTAATAGCTTGTTTTGTATCAGGATCAAGTTCATAAGAAACTAGATTTGCTTTTACTCGGTTGTGACCATCAATTATCCAAACATCTTCTGGTTTTAAGTCTTTAATACTAACTTTCCAAGTTATAAGCCATAAACCAAACTCTACTTTTTTATCATAATATAATGGATCTTTTTCTTCAGCTGCTACTTCTCTTACTAATTTAGAACCTAAACCTAAATATGTATATTTATTGTCTTTTTTACTGACAAGAAACATAAAATTTGGTTTTTTACCTTCTTTAATGTGATCATAATCTGACGCAAACATTAAAGTTGCTAAAGCTATTATCATAATTATTGATGATACTTTAATTGTTCTTTTAATTCGTTTAATTTTCTCATCTGAATAATTTACAACATCTATTATATTTTTATCGGTATGATCTTTTAATTCTTCTTCTTTTATTTTTTCTCCACTTAAGATTTCATTTATTGAAACATCTAAAGTTTTACTTAATGGTTCTAATATTGATAAGTCTGGTAGACATCTTCCATTTTCCCATTTAGATATTGCTTTATCTGTTAAATGTAATTTTTGTGCTAACTCTTCTTGTGTCATATTCTTTTCTTTACGGCAATATGCAATAAATTTTCCGATTTTTTCTTGATTCATTTTGTACCTACTTCTTTTCGAACAACTTCATTATAGCACTTTCTGTCTCATTCCGTACTATACTTGCAGTATACTTTTCCGTTTGTTAAGCTTATTTACTTTTTAATTTACGAAAAAAGAGCTTTTGGCCCTTTATTTTCATCATTTATCATATTTTATTAATAATTTAAAAGTTTTCGATTAATTTTATTTTAATCGGTTACTGAGCAAGAAACTTTTGTTTGATTACCAGCTACGTCTTGAAGAATAACACTCGCTTTAGAAACTTTTTCTTTTGTTTGATAAACTGTTGTTGCTAAAAAGCCACTTTCTTTATCATCAATTATATAATTTACAGCAGATATACCACTTTCATCTTCACCAATAACATTAAATTCATATACGCCATTATTATTTTTTACAGCACATGTACCAGTTGGAGCAATATTATCGATATTATCAACAACTATACTTTTATTAATTTTATTATTATAAATATCTACTACTACAAAAGTGTAAACCCCATTTTTAGTAACTTCATAAGACGCGGTTGAGAAAGGATTTTCAGCACCATCTGGTAAAATAATCTTACTAAATCCGTTACCTGTTACGTTTAAGGTAATAAGTGATTTGTTTGTTGTTGAACCTTTATCATCTTGACTTATTGATATATCTAAATTAGCTATTTCTTTTACTACATGAACTGTTCTATCAATAGAATACGTTTTACCTTGAGAATTTTTTACTGTATATGTTATTTTATTTGTTCCACTTTTAGTTGTATCAACATTACCAGAAACTTCTACATCATTACTGATTTTCCCATCTTTATAGTCATATGCTGAATAACCAGGTTCAACATATTCACTATTAATAGTTAAATACACTTCTTTTTCACCTTTTAAAGTGATTGTTGGTTCATCTTTATTAATAATTCCACTTTGAGTAATATTAACATCAATATCAGAAACAATTACGATTCTTTTTACAACTGTTTTTTGTTTATCATTCTTTTTTATTACATAATTAATTGTATAAGCTCCAGGTTCATTTATTACTGTTCCTACTTTTTCTACAGTTATATCATTATCTATTTGTTCATAGCCTTCATCAAAATACATAGCATTTTTATTTGCTAAAACAACAGCTGATCCCTTTAATTTTATATATTTTTCACTGTTTTTTAGAACAGTACTTTCATAATCTACACATTTTAAATAAGCTTTATATTCTAATCGACCATTTACATTTGTGATAATTACGCCACTTGCTTTACTACATACTTCAGCACCATCAGTAATATTTAAAGCTTCTAAATTCATAAAATCTTGAATTTTAACTTCAATATTTTGAGTTTCTACTTTTTCTTTTGCAATTCTGACCATTTCTTTTTCTAATTTTTCATAATCAGTTTTATTAGACAATATTACCACTACAATTATTACTGATAATATAATTATTACTAATGCAATAATTAAGCTTATAATTTTTATTCTCTTCTTATCATCATCCATGATATCACCATCCTAATTATACTAAAAAAAGACTTCTGTTACAAGTCTTTATATTTTTTTGTAATAGCATTAACGTGACCTTTATACTCTTTAAGCCATCTTTGATAACTAATTGAAGATGGTTGATATGAAAAATAATCAAAACGATTTTTGCTTTTGATGTTAATCGCGATTATAAAATTATAAACATTATAATTTAAATCTTGATAAACGCATAAAATCCTATTCATGTTACGATTATTATAATTATATTTAATAATCATTTGAATACTTTTTTCTTCGTCACGAGCTATATCAAAAGTTGTGAATAATTGTTGATTTATTTCTTCTTTTAATTCTTGACACCCCTTTAATTGGGAAGAATCATATAAATTATAAAATTTAACATTAGTAGCAACACCATAACCAATATTTTTTAAAAAGAGAGAAACTTTTAATTCATTAATTTCATCAGCATTTTCCCTTTCAAGAGTTAAAAAATATTGTTCTTTATCTATTTTTATTAAAGTATCAGCCTTACTTAAAATTAAATAAGGTTGATGTTTTTCACGATTTTCATTTTTTAAACGCATATTTAAAGTATAAATGGTTGCTAATACCGGAATTAAAATAACAAATAAAGGATATAAAAAATTATTCCAAAGAGTAGAAAGTTCCATTAAATTATCTCCCTTAAGATATAATCCATGGTTATTTTAATATCTTCAAACACATTAATATGATCTAACTCTTCTCTTGTAAACCAACGATAATTTTTGATTTCATCATCAGTTTCAACTTTTGTCCTTCTAATTGGTTTAGCAGCATAAATTATATCTATGTGAACATCTCCATTAGAACCACGATTCTTTTGAATACCTAAAGGTCTTATTAAATCATTTTCACGGGGAAAACGTTCGCCTAATAATTCAATATGATATCCTGTTTCTTCATAAACTTCACGCATGGCTGTTTCTTCAGGAAATTCATCATTCTCAATATGACCACCTGGTTGCACCCATTTTTTAAATTGGCTATGAAATACCAATAAAATTTTTTTAGTCATTGGATCTACTACAAAAGCTGATGAGCAAAAATGTCTCATGTACATCACCAATTTTATTATACTATTTTTTTCTATTTTAGCCAAAAACAAATAGTAAAAAAATGTAAACTATTCTAGTATTTCCTTACCACAATGATTTTTATTTTTGGGGTATACTTTTATTTTATCTTCTTCATCAAGGGTTGCGAGTAATATATTCGTTAAATCATAGTCTTTGATTTGTTTCATTAACCATTCTTCATTTTTACCCATATTAGATAAGTTTTTTTCCATGATTTTGCCATCAATTATAACATTAGCACATAAACCTCTTTGTTTTCTTTCAATTTTTAAATCTTCTAAGGTTACAGGACGATATTTTTCTTTAGGTAATATACTTAAATTACCATTCCCTTCCATAAAAGCATATTCAATTTCAGAAACATCAAAGTAGCCATTAACACGACATTGTTGTAATAAATCATTCATATCAAATTTTACTTTTTTTAAGCCTTCTATTAATATTTCACCTTTTTCAATTAACATAGTTGGCGTTGACATAAAATATCTTCTTAGCCAAATGCTTTTCATAGTTATAATAGAAATTATATAAGCAACTATTCCAAATATAAAAACTGCTAATATTCCATTTATTGTTTGCGAATCTAAATTAATAGTCATTTCCGCAGCAAAATTACCTATTGATATTCCTATTACATAATCAAACAAACTTAATTGGGATACTTGCTTTTTACCAAGCATTTTAGTTACTAAAAAAAGGGTTGCTAACGATAATACACTTCGATAAGTAACATCCCATAATTCATTAAAATTTATATCCATTTTATCACCAATATTATTATTGGCACACTTAAAATTTTTATGCTTAGAATCGATAATTTTCTAACATAATGCCTGTCCCATCAGCTACACAAGTTAAAGGAGAATCTGATAAACGAACAGGTACTTTTAATTCCTCACTTAATAATTCTGGTAATCCCATTATTAAAGAACCACCACCAGTTAAGACTATCCCACTATTTATGATATCGCTTGATAATTCAGGTGGTGTCTGCTCTAAAACATGTTTAACAGCACTAACAATTTGCATAGCACTTTCACTTAATGCTCCTCTTATTTCATTAGCTGTTACGATTATAGTTAAAGGCAAACCGGTAACAAGATCTCTTCCCTTAACCGTCATTTTTTCCTTGGATTGTAAATCATATACGGAACCAATTTTCTTTTTTATTTCTTCCGCTGATGTTTCACCAATTAAAAGATTGTATTTATTTTTTATATATTTTATTATTTCAGTATCAAAAGCATTACCAGCTATTTTAATTGATTCACTGACAACTATATCACCTAAAGATAAAACCGCAATATCAGTTGTGCCACCACCAATATCAATCACCATATTTCCACATGACTCAGCAATATCAAGGCCGGCTCCTAAAGCTGCTACTTTTGGTTCTTCTTCAACTATAACTTTTCGTGCTCCCATTTTTTCAGCCGCTTCCCGAATGGCATTTTTTTCAACTTGAGTTACATTAGATGGACAACAAATTAGAATTTGGGGTTTTAAAAATAGATTTTTAACTTTAATTTTTTTTATTAAATATTCTAGCAACATTTCTGTTGCTTGAAAATCAGCAATAACGCCATCTTTTAAAGGTCTTATAGCCTTTATTTTACCTGGTGTACGACCAAGCATCCTTTTGGCTTCATTGCCAACAGCAAGAATTTCTTTAGTTTCATCATCAATTGCTAAAACTGATGGTTCATTTAAAACTATTCCCTCACCTTTTTTATAAATTAAAATATTTGCTGTTCCTAAATCAATACCAATATCTTTTGAAAACATATTATAGCCTCACGTTCAATATTAGTATTCACTTTTTTTATTTTTTAATACTTGATACTTCATTTTTGTAGCATTTCCTCCATTTATATGGCGAACTTCTTTATGTTCCGAAAATATATTTTGAACTCTTGTATATAATGTTTTGTCGATTTTTTTTAATTTTGTTGTTAAATCATTGTGAATAGTTGATTTAGATAATTTGTATTTTTTAGCAAGATCTCTTATTGTTTTTTTGGTTTCAATAATATAACTTGCTTCTTTTAATACTCTTTCTTTTATTAAATTCAATTCAATCCCCTCAAGAAATTATATTAAATTTAATTTTAAAAATGAAAAAAACCTGTAAACAGGCAATGTTATTAACTTAAGAAAAAATATTTTCTAAACTAGAATTGAAATTCTATTTCATTCTAGTTTTTTTTGAGTTTTAAGGCAAATTACCCCTTACCCCAAAATAAATAGGCTTTTTAA
>CAKPHY010000032.1 GCA_934162285.1 uncultured Bacilli bacterium | reverse complement strand
AGATCGAAAAAAATAAGAAAATATCGCATTAACTTTCTGTAAAATACACTGAATATATATATATATATATATATATATAATGGTATTAAAGTAGGTAAAATTCACAAAATAAACGTAATAAGAACGTTACAAGATCAATAGTAGTGAATGGTTTTCAGTTAATATAGGGATATTGGCTTTTTTAATGATGTTTAATTTTAAAAGGAGGTAAAAAATGGCAACCCAAAATAAACAATCTTTGTTTAGATTTGATGTTTTAATGTTAACTATGTTAATTGCTATTTTTTGTTCTCCTAAAAGTAATAGTAGTTATAACGATGTTAAAAAAGGAACAGGCGTTTTTAATACAGCTGAATACCAAATTAAATTAAATAATAGTACTAGTTTATCCCAGGTTATTAATTTAGAAGATACAATAACATCTAATAATTATTCAAATCAATATGTTGCACCAGGTAGTACAGGTGATATAAAACTAGTTTTAGATTTCTCTAATGTAGATGTTTCTACTAATTATACAATAAATCTAGGCACTTATGATTTACCAGCAAATTTAAAATTATATTCTGATTCTACTTATACTACAGAATTTTCATCAATAAGTGGATCTTTTCTTATAAATTCAACACCAATCCATACTTATCATATTTATTGGAAGTGGATCTATGCAATTGATGACGTGAGTAATGCTAATGATAATTTATATATGAATCATAGTTTATCAGTTTTATTAAATATTAGCACTACACAAAGATTTGAAGGTGGTAGTAAATGAAAAGAAGAATATTGTTATTAATACTAGCAACATTATTTCTTATTTTTATTAGTGTCAGAGAAACATATTCTGAGTATAAAAAAGACATGAATGTAAAAATAAATTCAACAGCAGCAGATTTTATATGTGATGCTGAAATTGATAATCCTGGTACTTATATTTCAAATGAAGGCTGGGCATATTTTAAAGTAATTATTAAAAACTATGATAACAACGATAATATAACTAAAGTTCCAGTCCAATACAATTTAAGCATTTCAAATCAACAAACTTCAAAAGCACTTTATAGATACTTAGATGCATCAGGAAATTCAAATAATTTTGTAGATACATTTACAACCCGAAATTATACATTTTCAACGGATGCTAAACAAAGCCAAGTCATTAATGTTGAAGTAAGAACCGATTCTATGACCAGTGAAAATGTAGATTTTAAAGTTGATTTAAATTGCTATCAAATATCAAAATAGGAGGAATTAAAAGTGAAAGATAAAAGTTGTATTATATTAGGTGTAGTTATATTTACTTTATTCTCATTAAACATAGCAAAAACATATGGAAGATATACCAAAACAGTTACCAAAACTGGTACGATCGCAACAGCAGATGTTGGTTATTGTAAAAGCAAAAATATTACATCTTTTAAGGAATGTTTAATAAGAAATGATAGTCAACAAGAATTAAATGATGCCTTGAACACAATATCATTAAGATCAAATTCTGTTAATTTTGCTAACGTTGAACCGATTGGAGTTTATATTCCTACGACAACTTATACTAATATTACAGATAAAACTAATCCTACATCTATTATTATAGCTACTAATATGAATAGATTTACTTATGTAATAGAAAATAAATTGATAACTGAATTTGATGTAGATGATACTGATATAACTAAAATAAAATTTAATCCATCGACAGGATATTACACTTATACTGATTACCAAGTAGGCAATATAAAAGACATAGTAACAACGGCAGAAGATATTGAAAAAGGTATTTACAAGTATACATGCTTAAGTACAACAACTAAGTCTACATCATTATATTTATTTACAGAAGAACCTTACTTAATGTATAATGCTTACAGATTTAAACAAGGATATAAATATTCTTATCAAGTTGTTGGAACATCAAGTTCTAATCCGGGATTATATAAAGGTGAAGATGATTATACAACATATGAAGATAATGTGGCAAAAGATAATTTTACTTATTATTATCGAGGTGATGTACAAAACAATTGGGTTTCATTTGGTAATTTTTTATGGAGAATTATTAGAATCAATGGTGATGGCAGCATTAGAATGATTTATTCTGGTTTAAAAAGTGCAACTAATCATACAGGGTATAATGCTCAAATTGGAACAGCGATGTTTGGAGATACATCAACAAAAACAGCTACTACAGCAGATGCAACAGGATTAACAAATGATATCATAACTACCACATATACAAATAGTATGTATGGAAATACATATGTAGGATATATGTATAATCCTGAAAAAGAAATAGCAACATATCCTAATAAAATAGTTGGTTCAAGTAATACAGATGCTGGTGGATGGAGATTAAATTATTTTCCTATATTCAATAATATCAGTGATCCAATAAATTACTATTTTTTTAAAAATTTTGATCCAAGTACAGATTGTTTTACAGGTCGTGATGATGACGATAATGGAGCATGTACGTTAAAGTGTAAAGCTCTAGGTGATGATGGAGACAGTGGCATTGATTGCATTCAAAGTAATTGGAATACTTTAGCAACAACATCGGGTAATTATAGTACTACTGATCCAGGAGTATATTCAACCAATTATGTTTATAAAAGTAATTATAAATATACATGTTGGTCATATGGAACTCCTGTTTTACATAATAATAGTGATGGTACCACGAGTGTATATATAACATGTCCAATTGTTTCTGAAATTGTTGGCACAGTAAAAGATCGACCAACTCAAGCCAAAGTAAAATATCATGGTTTATTTTCAAAAGATGCAACAACAGCGAATACAAATGTAAAAGATAGTAATGTAAAAACTAAAGTTGATACATGGTATGCAAGCAATATTTTAAATAAAACTGATGTTAATAATAACTTACTTGAGAGTTATTTATCAGACGAAATATTTTGTAATGATAGAACGTCAGATAGTAGTACTTTTCCATTAGCGTCTGGAAATAGTTCGTACAACTATGGATCTTATACAAGAAATGTAACCAATAGAAATCCTAGTTTTAAATGTCCTAATTTAAGTAATGATGGTTTTACTTTAAAAATGAGTGGGGCAACAAGTATAGTAAAAGCAAGTGGATCTGGCAATAATGTGCTAAATTATCCAATAGGATTAATTACAATAGATGAAGCAGCATTTGCTGGTGGAAGTCAAGGATATATGAATCAAAAGTATTATTTATATACAGGTTCAAATTATTGGACAATGTCTCCGTATGATTTCAATAGCAATAATGCAAGTGCACGGGCGTTGATCATCACTGCCAATGGTGGAAGTTATGCTTATGGTGGTAATCAGGGCATTAGACCTGTCATTAATTTAAAATCGGACGTTTTATATGCAAGTGGAATAGGGACAGAAAATGATCCGTATATTATTACAATAAAATAATGAATATTTGAATATACTTCTTTTGCAACAATTTAAAAAAGACTTATGTCTTCTTTTTCAAAATAAATATTAATTTTATGATTTATGTTATATAATAAAATTAGTTTATATAAAAAATTATATAAATGTTGTAAAGGAAAGATTTATGAATTATAAAGAACCGATTTTAACAGCTTTTTTAACATTTCCCATTTTAGCATTAATTTTTACATTGCCATTTATTTTATTTCAATATCATAAATATGGATCAATTAATAAATTTAGAAGTCTAATAGTTTATTCGTTTATATTATATTTATTAACGATCTACTTTTTAGTAATACTTCCCTTACCAAGTAGGGAAATGGTTGCTAGTATGGCAGATCTAACACCCAATTTAATACCATTTCGTTTTATTTCCGATATGATAAAAGATTCTAAAATAGTTTTAAATAATCCTAAAACTTATTTAAATATTTTTACTGATCCAGCTATTTATACCGTTTTATATAATATTTTAATGACTATACCTTTAGGTATGTATTTAAGATATTATTATAGATGTAGTTTAAAAAAAGTAATTGTTATTTCAGCATCAATATCGATTTTTTTTGAATTAACCCAACTTACAGGTTTATATTTTATTTATCCAAAAGCTTATCGTTTATTTGATGTTGATGATATCATTTTAAACACATTAGGTGGAACAATAGGGTTTTCTTTAGTAAAGCTTTTTAAATTCTTACCATCTCGTGAAAGAATAGATGAAAAATCTTTATTAGTAGGTATGCAAGTCTCGGGATTAAGACGTTTTACTTTATTTTTATTAGATTCATTTTTATATTTATTTTTTACTCTTTTAGTTTATTATTTTATAAGAAAAACATATATTAAGTATATTACTTTTACTATTTATTATTTAATCATTCCTCTTTTTATTGGTAGAACATTAGGATCAAGTTTTTTAAATGTTGATGTTGATGCTAAATATAAAACCTTTAAAAATTTTATTAGAACAATCTTCTTATATTTTTATTATTACTATAGCTTTTTTATTTTTCTATCCTTAATAATTAAAATATATAATAATAGACCAGCTATAGGTTTAATGTTACTTGGGGCTTTAGGTGTTTATGTATTATTTTATCCTATAAATATTTTTAAAGTATTAAGAAAGAAAAATACCTTTTATGATAAAATATTTAAAACAAAATTTATAAGTACCATAAAAATAAATAATGAAGAAGTTCAAGTTGATTAAAAAAAGTAAAAAAATAGGAAAATTAAACATTCCTATTTTTTTTATACTCATACAATAAACTAGATAAAGGAGGAAAGAATAATGTTTAACCGTAAATGTGGTTGCAATCGTGAACCAAATTATATGATGAATGATCCTGTAATGGAGCCAACTATTACAAAATGTATAGAAAAGGAATTTTATCATGAAGTACCACATTGTATTCCTATTCATACACATGTCATAAATAAACATATCTACAATCATACATATACACCTCAATATACATGTAGTGAAGAAAATGTTGTAATAAATAATGAATGTGGAAAATGCAATGGTTTCATGTAAATAAATATAAGATCAACTCGTTTGATCTTTTCTTTATGCTTAAAATAAGTTAAAATAGTGTTAAGGTGATCGGATGAAAAACAAATTTATAGTCGTGAGCATTTTATTAACTATAGTGGTAATAATTGAAAGTGCTTTTCTATTTAAACCTAAAGAAAAAATTGAATTAATTGATCTTTATGCTAAAGGGCGGACGTCTAACACTATTGATTTAACATTAAAATACATCAATAATGATCGTTTTAGAGACTCTAGTGTTAGTTATCCCTATATAGATCGTAGTCGTGAAAAATATAATGGTTTAACAGAAGATCGAAAGAAACTATATGATGAAATTCTAGAAAATGTTAAAAACTTTAAAGAATTTTCTTATTTAGCAAAAGATTATAGTTATGAATTTTTAGATGGTGTTTTATATGTAAGTGGTATTTTACTTGAAGATAATCCCAAATTACGTTTATATTTTAAAATGGATGAAATTACTTCAAATGATCAAACAATTGGCTTAAAAGCAACATATTTCATGCCTTATGATCCTGATGGTAATAATGCTTCTATTAATAAAGTAAAAGAAGAAATTGCTATTTTTGAAAAAGAAACGGATTTGATCATTCAAAATATGCCAAGTGATTTAAGCACTTATGATAAATACCGTTATTTAGCAACATACATTTCCCTTAAAACCAACTACGATCATGGTGGAATAGGGGGAGCTCAGGTTGCTAATGCCTATGGTGGAATTGAAGGGGGTTTATCTATCTGTGAAGGCTATGCTTTAGCTTTTGAATACTTGTGTAAGAAAGCTAATCTTTGGTGTCAAGTTGTAACCGGTGTTGTTAGAAATGAAGCTCACGCTTGGAATTTGGTAAAATTAGAATCAGGAACCTATCATGTTGATGTTACTTGGTCAGATGGTGATCATACACCAATAAGTGATGACTGGTATCGTTACTTTATGTTATTTCAAGAGCAAATTTTAGATGATCATGAAATTGATAATAATGTAGTAGCAACAGGTACTAGAGATTTTATTATGGAAAGAGGATAATATGGAACATAAAATGAAATTACAAAATAAGCCTTTTTTAGCTATAAAAAAGGGAACAAAAATAATTGAAATGCGTTTAAGAGATGAAAAAAGAAGGTTAATAAATGTTGATGATACAATTGAATTTGAAAATCAAGAAACTTTAGAAAAAATGCGTGTTAAAGTTAATAGATTATATATTTTTAGTTCTTTTGAGGAACTTTATGAATATTTTCCAAAAGAAATTTTAGGTTATGAAAAAGATGAACCTGCTTCTTTTAAAGATATGGAAAAATATTATAGTTTGGATGAACAAAAAAAATATGGTGTTTTAGGAATTGAAATTGAGGTTACAATGTGAAAGCTTTAACGATAAAAGAACCTTGGGCAAGTTTAATAATTAATGGTTATAAAAAGTATGAATTTAGAAGTTGGAAAACTAATTATCGTGGTAAAGTTTTAATTCATGCAGGAAATATTGAAAAAGAAATGCTCTCGCGTTTTAAAAATTATGATTTAAACTGTTTAAAAGGTGTAATTATTGGTGAAGCTAATATAACTGATTGTATTAAAGTTGATGAAGAATTTAATCAAGAATTATTAAATATTGATCCTATTGTTTATGGAAAAAATAAGCATGTTTCAACATATGCTTTTAAGTTAGAAAATATCAAAAAATATATTAATCCTATTCCTTATTCAGGGAAATTAGGATTTTGGAATTGTGACTTAGATATAAAAGAAATAGTCTATAATGATGATTTATTAAAAGATGAAGATGTAAATAATATTGTTAGAAGAGCTAAAATAGTTATTATTAATAGTAAAGATGAATTTGTTTTATGTGAAAGTAGTAATAACTATTTTTTCTTAGGTGGTCATGTTGATAATGAAAATGATATTGAATGTTTAAAAAGAGAAATAAAAGAAGAAAGTGGCGTTAAGCTAAAAATTCCTTATTTTAAACCTTTTATGACAATAAAATATTATAATAAAAATTATCCTGAAGGTAAAAATACTTTATCGCTTGCTAATTATTACTATTTAAAATATGATTTAGAAGTTAATTTGAATAATATTTCTTTAACTAATGAAGAAAAAGATAATGGTTTTAAAATTATTAAAATTCCTAAAGATCAAATTCTTGAATATTTAAATAATAGTTTAACTAAAGCTACAAGAATAAATGTAACTAAAGATACTATTAAAGTATTAGAAGAAGTTTTAAATAATAAAACTTTAAATTAATAGTTTCTCATGATATAATTAATTTGGTGATTTAAATGTTTTTTGATGATTCAGAAGCTATAATCAATCCAGGATCTTTTGTTTCTAAAGTCGATAATATGCCAGATATTGGTGTATGTTGCTTTTCTAAAGATTTATTCTTAAGAATAGTAAAAGGAACAAATGCAACTAAAATAGCTTCTTTAAATAGTACCGATGGTACAAAAGAAATCTATGAAATAAAATATAAAAATGTCAGAATAGCTTTTTTTATGATCGGAGTAGGTGCTCCTCATGCTGTAAATGATTTAGAAGAAATTCATGCTATGGGGGTTTCTAAATTTATTGTTTTTGGTAATTGTGGTGTTTTAAACGAAAATATTAAAGACTGTAGTATTATTATTCCAACTTCTGCTATTCGTGAAGAAGGCACTAGCTATCATTATTTAAAAGATGGTCAAGTTGTTACTTTAAATAATAAATATAAAGATGAATTTATCGAAATTTTAAATGCATTTGCATATAAATATGTTGAAGGAAAAACTTGGACTACTGACGCTTTTTATAGAGAAACTAAAAATAAACTTTTAAAATATCAAGAAGAAGGGGCAGTTTGTGTTGAAATGGAAGCTTCGGCTTTAGCAGTAGTTGCTAATTACCGTAAGCTTGATCTCTTCATTTTCTTTTATGCCGGTGATAATTTAGCATCACCAGTATGGGATAAAAGAAGTTTAGATGGTTTAGTTAAATTAGATGAGAAATCTGAAATAGCCATTTTAGCTTTAGAACTAGCAAACAAAATATATGAAAAATAAAAATTCAAAGTTATGGAAGAGTTTAATTTTATTAGTTATTACTCTTGCACTTGTAATATATATCTTAAAAGATTCATGGGCTTCTAGTTTGGAAATATTAAAATCTTCAAATTTATTCTGGATCTTCTGTGCTTGTTTAACATATTTTTTATATTTTTTATTAGAAGATCGATGTTTATATAAATTAACTCGTGAATATAAGAATGATTTCAAAAGAAAAGAAAGCTTAGAAATAAGTACCATGACGAGATTTTTTAATGGTATCACCCCCTTTTCTTCTGGTGGTCAACCATTTCAAATATATGAATTAAAATTTAATGGAATTAAATTAGCTCATGGTACTGCGATTGTGATGGAAAATCTTATTATATTTCAAATTGCACTGGCTTTATGGACAGCAATAGCTACAATAATTAATGCTTTTTTGCACATAATAGATTTAAATAGTTTCTTAGGAATACTATTAATATCGGGAATTGTTGTAAATACTATTTTACTATTTTTAGTTATTTTCATTTCTTCAAATAAAAAAGCTAGTAAAAAAATAAGTAGAATTATTATTAGATTTTTAGCAAAATTAAAAATTGTTAAAAATAAAGAAGAAATGATTGAAAATTGGGATAAAAATTGTGATGAATATTCAACTTGTGCTCATCGATTAATTGAAAAAAAGAAATTATCATTAACGCTTATATTTTATGAATTTATGGCTTTATTCTTTTACTTTTTAATACCATTTTTTACTTTTAAAGCTTTAAACATTTCAGTTGGTATGAACTTTTTTGACTTGATAATTATCATGATCCATGTTTATATTATCAGTACATTTGTTCCAATTCCTGGTGGTTCAGGAGGAATTGAATACGCTTTTATAACTCTATTCACCGCTTATTTTGGTAAAAGTTATGTTTTGTCTTCGCTTGTTATTTGGCGACTTGTATATTACTATTTACCTATAATTATTGGGTATCTTGTTTTTGCTACAAGAAAAATAAAACAAAATAGTTGCAGATAATATAAAAATATTGTAGAATTAACTGAGGAGATGGTCGCATGCTAGTTTTAGCAAAGAGTGTACTAGCGATGATGATAGGTTTTATCATTGCTATAATATTTGGTTATATTTTAATACCATTATTAAAAAAATTTAAAATAGGTCAAAATGTAAGTGAATATTTAAGTGAACAACATAAAAGTAAGCAAGGTGTTCCGACAATGGGGGGATTAATATTTATAATTCCGACATTGCTTACAATTCTTGTCTTATTATTGCTTAAAAAAATGGAATTTACTGAGAATTTATTTATTGTTCTTTTTGTCTTTTTAGGTTATGCTTTAGTAGGATTTTTAGATGACTATTTAATAATAAAAAGACATAATAATAAAGGTTTAACCCAATTACAAAAGTTATTTTTACAACTAGTAATCGCTTTAATTTTCTTTTATATTTTCATTAATAGTGGCAATGAACCCGTTTTATTAATATATACTTTAGGTATTGAAATTGATATGGGTTGGTTTTATGGCTTATTCATTCTCTTTGTTTTACTTGCAAGTTCTAATGCGGTTAATTTGACTGATGGTTTGGATGGCTTAGCAGGAGGATTATCCCTTATTGCTTTTCTAACATTTGGACTTATTGCTTGGAATTCAAGAGGAATTTATGGTTATCAAGATTTAGCAATTTTTTGTTTCATTCTGGTAGGGACACTTTTAGCTTTCTTATTTTATAATACGCATCCTGCTAAAGTGTTTATGGGAAATACTGGTTCTTTAGCCTTAGGAGCAACATTAGCTTCGCTTGCAATAATAACTAATCATGAAATAACATTCGTGGTCGTAGCTGGTGTTTTTGTTGTTGAAACATTAAGTTGTATAATTCAAACATTATCAGTTATTTTTAGAAAAAAAAGAGTGTTTTTAATGACACCTTTACATCATCATTTTGAAAAACTTGGTTGGCAAGAGCAAGATATTGTTAAAATGTTTTGGGTAGTTGGTTTAATACTTGGAATGATTTCAATTGTATTTGGAGTGTGGATCTAATGGATACAGAAAATGAAAGAACAAAAATTGATAAAAAATATATTTATATAGGAGTAATCGTTATTGTTTTAATAACGATTTTTCTAGTTATATTTTTTAAAAATAAAAAATATAGCGATTTTGAAGATTTGATGGTTTTAAATGCTAAGAATTATGTTAAATTATATAACATTAATGTTAACGAACAAACATATATAACTATCAATGAAATAGGGATTAAACCTATTAGTAATTGTAGTACTGATAGTGGTGTAAACATTTATAGAAAAAATAATATTATTATCTATAAACCTTATTTAATGTGTAAAAGTTATTATAGTAGTGATGTTGATCATGAAAAAGGCTCTTCTATTGAACTTTTAGGAGCTAATCCTTATGTGATTGATTCTGAAACCCCTTATCAAGAACCGGGTTATAATGGAAAAGGCTATAAGGTTGAAACTGTGAGTAATTATAAAAATATACCAGGAGTTTATCAAACAACATATTTTGTTTATGATGGCTCTAAACGTAAAGAAACAGTAAAAAGAACTATTATTGTTTCCAATGTTACTTCAAGTGATGCTCCAGTTATTACTTTAAATGGTGAAGCCGATTTAACTTTAAAAGTTGGTACTTCTTATCAAGAAGCTGGTTATACAGCTATTGATCAAAAAGATGGTAATATTACTAATAAAGTTATTGTTAATAGTAATTTACAGATTAATCGTGTTGGGGATTATACTATAACTTATATGGTAACTAATTCTCAAGGTCTTAGAAGTATTAAAAAACGCCGTATTTCAATTGTAAATAGTACTTTGAATATCATTTCTAAAGCAACTCTTTACCCTGAAGGTCAAACGAATAAAAACGTCACTATTCGTATTACTAATGAAGGGGATAGTTATGCTTATACTATTTTACCAGATGGTAGTAGAACTGATGAATTAGCTTATAATTATGAAGTAACTAATAATCAAACTTGTATTTTTAAAATATATGATAAATCTGGTAATATGACAGAAAAACGTGTTTATGTTGAAAATATAGATAGAATTCCACCAACAGGTACATGTAAAGCAACATTAAAAGGTGGAGTAGTTACTTATGTTGTTGATGCTTATGATGATGACTCTTGGGTAACTTCTTATAGTTATTATGATGGTAAAAGTTATTCAGAATTTATAAGTAGTAATAGTAGCAAATACAATTTTACAAATATTAATGATGCTAGTGTTCAAATAAGAGATGAAGCATATAATACTTCACGAATCAGTTGTTCAACTGAAGTACTTTCTACTATTTCTGATATTAGCATACCAACATCATATACTATGGAAGTTGGTAGTACATATCAAATACCATATGTTTTAACACCAACAACAGCTTTAGCAAGTGAATTAGTATTTAATGTTGTAAGTGGAAGTAGTGTTAGTGTATCAACAACTGGTGTGGTAACGGCTTTAAGTACCGGAACAGCTGTTGTAAGTGTGTCAGCACCATATGCTAAAATTGAAAAGCAAATTACTATTACTGTTGTTAATAAGAGTTCGGGTGGTTCTACGGGTGGCTCTACAGGCGGTACAGGATCTTGTGGTAAAACAGCTCAAACGTTAACAGCTTATTATAATGGTACAAAAATTGCTAGATATTCTAAAATTACTATGCATGTTGGTGAAACAATTAGATTAAAAATGTATTTACCAACAGGGTGTGGGACGATAAAACTTTTGACAAGAACAACTGCAGATGGTCAAGAAAATTGGCGTAATTATTTCACTGGAACCTCAGAACCTTCTGTTGATAGAAATAATCCAAGTACCTTCTTAGCAACAGATCATTTTGACTGGGTAATAACTGCTGATAAAAAGACTGGTGGTCAGTATATTCAATTGAGTCAAACAACTTTCCAATCAACTAGTAGTTTTTCAGAAATAAAAAGTTTCTTTAATATTAATATTAAAGTTGAATAAAATATTCCTTCGGGAATATTTTTTTTAAAAGCAAAATTTATATTTATAAAATATTTTTTATGATTATCTAAGTTTTGTCAAATTACAAAATTTGTGATATTATAATCACAACAAAAAGAACTGAGTTTCC
>CAKPHY010000031.1 GCA_934162285.1 uncultured Bacilli bacterium | reverse complement strand
TTTCAAGATAAAAAACACACGCACTTTTTTAAACAAAATAAAACTCCATTAAGCCTTTAAATATAAGGAATTTGGAGTTTTTTATATTCAACAACTGTCAAAGTCAGGATTATAACTTAATTTATTTAAAAAGAAAAGAATGTAACAATTTTTAAAATAAAGTTTACAAAACTATAAGTAATTTTTATTATTTTATGTTATTATTAATAAGGTGAAGTTAATGATCTATGTAATATATGGCTTGGAAAAATTTTTAGTTGATGAACAAATAAAAAGAATAATCAAAGAAAACAATATTGAAGAACTTAGTATTTCTAAATTTAATGCTAAAATTGACGATATTGATAACATTTTTTTAGCTGCAAGTCAAATGTCTCTTTTTGGAACAACTCGTTTAATTTTAATTGAAGAATCTTTCTTTTTTACTCCTAATTCTGGAGATGAAATTATTTTAAATAAAGTCTCTAATTTCTTAAATGATTATAAAGGAAATAACATTGTTATTTTTAGCTTTAATTCTGAAAAAATGGATGAAAGAAAAAAAATAAGTAAATTAGCTAAAAAAAATTGTAAAGTATTTGAATTTAATACTAAAAAAGACTCTTCTGAACTAATAAAAGAACTTTTAAAAGAATACAAAATTAATTCTAAAATTATTAATTTAATTAAAGAAAAAGTTAATAATAGTATTGAACTTATTCCTAATGAAATTGAAAAATTAAAATTGTATAAAGAAGATAAAGAAATAACTGAAGATGATGTTAATAATGTCATAAGTAATTATCCCAACATTGATTTTTTTAATTTCATTGATAATATTATTAATAAGAATGTAAAAGCAAGTTTAGAAACTTATAATGAATTATTAAAATTAAAAGAAGAACCGATCAAAATAATCGTAACATTAGCTAATCAATTTCGTTTAATGTATCAATCTAAAAAATTAAGTCAAAGTGGTTATCTTGAAAAAGATATTGCTTTAGAATTAGGAGAGCATCCATATCGAGTAAAATTAGCCATTATGAAAGCTAATAAATACGATGATGATATTTTACTTGAAAATTTAGAAAAGCTTGGAGAAATCAATTTAAAAGCTAAAAAAGGCTTAATTGATAGCAAAAATGCTTTAGAATTGTTTATTTTAGAAATGCAATAAAAAAACTCTGTGAAATTAAAATCATAGAGTTTTTTTCAAAAATCTGCCCATAATAATTAAGAATTAAGTTTTAATAATGTTTCATATATTTGTTTTAGTGTTTGTTCGTTTTTGCTTGTTTCTTTAGGAATATAATACTTTTTACCTAGTAATTTATCAGGTAAATATTGTTGTTTAACAAAGGCATTTTTGTAATCATGAGGATATTTATAATCTTTAGATGTAGTACGTAAGTGAGCTGGGACTTTACCAGTATCAATAGTTTTAACATCATTAATGGCTTCATCAAGAGCAAGATGTGCACTATTAGATTTTGGCGAAAGACACATTTCAATGACGATTTCAGCTAAAGGAATTCTAGCTTCAGGAAATCCTAAACGTTCAGTTATATTAATAACAGCATTCATTTTAGGACCAATTGAAGGATTAGCGAGGCCAATATCTTCATAAGCTATAACGCTTAAACGTCTTAAAATGATATCTAAATCGTCAGCAACAATTAATTTAGCTAAGTAGTGAAGGGCAGCGTTAACATCCGATCCACGAATAGATTTTTGTAAAGCACTGATTGTATCATAATAACCATCATCATTTTTATCAATAACAATTGATGGTTTATCATTTATAGTTTTTAAAGTTTCGATAGTAATAATATCTTTAGAGCAAGCATAAGCGACTTCTAAAAAATTATAAGCAAATCTTAGATCACCATTAGATAGTGTAGCGATATAATTTTTAGCATCTTCTTCAATTAAAATTTCCGGATTTTTTATTAAAACTTTATTTATTCCTTCTAAAATATCATCTTTAGTAAGGGGTTTTAATTCAAATATTTGACATCGACTTCTAATTGCTGTATTAATGCTATGATAAGGGTTAGCAGTAGTCATTCCAATTAAAGTTATAAGTCCACTTTCTAAATAAGGTAGCAATAAATCTTGTTTATCTTTATTTAAACGATGGATTTCATCCATTAAAATAATTAATCCCTTTTTTTCTTTTGCTTCTTTAACAGCTTCATCAAAATCTTTTTTGTTGTTTACAGTAGCATTTAATAATTTATATTCAAGATTTAATTCTTTTACGATAGCTAAAGCAATCGTTGTTTTACCAATACCAGGATTTCCATATAATATCATCGAAAATATTCTTTTATGTTTTACCATATTAAATAAAACTTTATTTTCTCCAACCAAATGTTTTTGACCAATTACATCATTTAATGATTCTGGTCGCATTTTTATAGCTAATGGTTCATTCATAATAATCACCACAAATATTATAGCAAAAAAAATAATTTGATGCTATAATAATGTAGTGATGTAGATGGCTAATATATTTGAAAAGATAAAGAAAGATAATTTATTAGATCAAGATATTAATGAATATATTGGATACTTAGTTATGGAAAAAAAGTTAAGTAATAATACTTGCTTTAGTTATTATAATGACTTATCCAAATTAAGCTTATTTTTAAATAAAGATTTAAAAGAAGCTGATAGTAATGATATCCATAAATTTATTAATTCTTTAAATGAAAGTGATCGCTCTATTGCTCATTTAGTAACAAGTTTAAAATCATTTTATAAATACTTGATGATAAATAATAAGATAAAAGTTAATCCTATTGATTTGATTAGTTCACCTAAACTTTCAAGGAAGCTACCTAAAGTTTTAAATACTTCTGAAGTTGATAAACTTTTAGATATAAAGCTTTTAAATGATTTTGATTTTCGCAATAAAGCTATGTTAGAATTAATGTACGCTTGTGGTCTTCGTGTAAGTGAACTTGTCAATTTAAAAATCACAGATTTAGATTTAGAAAATAATGTAGTAAAAATTTTTGGCAAAGGCAGTAAAGAAAGAATTATTCCCATTGGTGATTATGCTACTGTAGCTTTAAAAATTTACATTTCGGAGCATCGCAATAATATGCTTAAAAATAAAGCTAGCAATATTTTATTTTTGAATAATCATGGTAATCCTTTAACACGTGTTGGCTTTTTTAAAATATTAAAAGCAATTGCTTTAAAAGCTAATATTAAAAAGGAATTTTCACCTCATACTTTAAGACATTCTTTTGCTACACATTTACTAGATAATGGAGCAGACTTAAGAAGTATTCAAGAACTTCTAGGACATTCATCAATATCTACAACTCAAATATATACCCATGTATCAAAAGAAAACATTAGAAATGATTATGATAATTGTCACCCACATGGAAAGGAAGTATAAAAATGTTTTTTAAAAGAATTTTTCTAATCGTTTTAGATTCAGCTGGAATAGGGGAAGCACATGATGCCAAGAAATATGGCGATGTTGGTGCTAATACTATTAAACATACAATTGAATACAATGATTTAGAATTGCCATATTTAAATTGGTTAGGATTAAATAATTTATTAGGAGGAGAAACAGAAAAAACAGCTGGTTATCATGGAATTTTATCAGAAATAAGTAATGGTAAAGATACATTAACTGGTCATTTAGAAATGATGGGAATTGAAACTAAAATTCCATTTAAGACATTCCCTAATGGTTTTCCCAAAGAATTATTAAAAGAAATCGAAAGAATTTCGGGAAGAGGTATTTTAGGAAATCGTGTTGCTAGTGGCACCGAAATTATTAAAGATTTAGGAGTAGAACATATAAAAACAGGAAAATTAATCGTTTATACTTCAGCTGATTCGGTTTTACAAATAGCGGCTCATGAATCAATTGTTCCTTTAGAGGAGTTATATCGCATATGTTCAGAAATAAGAGAAATTACTAAAAAAGATGAATGGCGTGTAGGTCGAATTATTGCTAGACCATTTACAGGAACTCAAGGAAATTTCACAAGAACACCAAATCGTCATGATTACGCTTTAAATCCGAGTGGTAAAACAGTTTTAGATGAACTAAAAAATAACGGATATGAAGTTATAAGTATTGGTAAAATTTCAGATATTTTTAATAATTGTGGTATTACTAAATCAACTAAAACTAAAGATAATGATGATGGTATTAATAAAATAATAGAAACTTTAGATGTTAATTTTAATGGACTATGTTTTGCTAATTTAAATGATTTTGATATGCTTTATGGGCATAGACGTGACCCTATAGGTTATGGTAAAGCTTTGAAAAAATTCAATAATGCCATTCCAGAAATAGTTAAAAAAATGCGTGACGATGATTTACTTATGATTACAGCCGATCATGGTAATGATCCAACATTTAAAGGTACTGATCATACCCGTGAAAATACTCCAATTTTAATGTATTCTAAAAAACTTAAATATACAGGTGTATTACCTAATATAGGTCATTTTGCTGATATAGGAGCATCAATCGCTGCTAATTTTAACTTAGAACCACCTAAAATCGGCAATAACATGTTTGATAATTTAAAATAATTTAAAATGGAAGCAATTTTGCTTCTTTTTACATAACAAAGTGAGGAATGTTAATGAAAATAGGAATAATAGCACCTTCTAATTCTATCGTTGGCGAGAAAAATATTAAAGAATTTAAAGATGGTATAAAAATGCTTGAAGCTATTAATTTTGAAGTTATTGTTGGTAAAAATGTGTATTCAACTACCAATGGATATTGTGGAAGTATAGAAGAAAAATTAGAAGATTTATATAGTGTTTGTGAAAGCACAAAATATATTATGTGTGCTACTGGTGGGATTAATTCTAATAATTTATTAGATAAATTAGATTATAACAAAATAAAAAATAATATTTTTATAGGTAATAGTAATCCAGTATTATTATTTAATGCTCTATATAAAATAAATGGTCAGATATCATATATTGGTCCAAATGTTAAAACACTTGGAAAAGTATCTTCAAATTTCATGATAGAATCAATAAAAAATAAAATTATTAATAATATAAATGATATTCAAACAGAAGAACCTAATTATATTATTAATAATGGAAGTGCCGATGGTATAGCAATTGGTGGTAATATCCAATCATTAAGAAGAATATTAGGTACTAAATATTTTCCTAAAATAGATAACTCAATTTTGTATTTAGAAGCTGATCCAATTGAAACCAATAAAATAGAATTTGAAAGTATAATATGTCAATATAAAAAGCATATTTGTTGATTTTAAAATTCCAGTTATTATTTGTAAAAATATTGGTCATAATGTTCACAATAATTTAGTTCCGATTGGTAAAAAAATTAAAATAAATTTAGATGGAAGTATTATAGAAATCAATGAAAAATAAATATCTTAAAAATAATTAATAATATATTGATAAATGAAGCATTTCTGCTTCTTTTTTTAATATATTTAATTGGTGATACAAATGAATATTTTTGTTTGTTTTTTATCAGGAATTGCAACTTTACTAGGATATTTTTTTTGTTTTTTAAAAATTAAAAAAGAAAAATTAATTACTTTAACTTTAGCATTTGCTGCTAGTGTTATGTTTTTTATGTCGATTTTAGAATTATTTCCTGAAGGAATAGACATTCTTTATAGTCGTTTAAAGCCTTTATATGCTTTGATATATAGCATCTTTTTTATTATGATTGGGATTTTAATAGCATATTTTTTGGGCAAATTAGTAAAAAATGAAGATAATCTTTACCGTATAGGTATTTATACCGCGATAGGTTTAATAATACATAATTTTTTAGAAGGATTTATTACATTTTTAACCTTAAAAATAAATACTAAAATTGGTTTAAAAATGGCTTTTTCCATAGCTTTACATAATATTCCTGAAGGAATAAGTGTAGCTATTCCTCTTTTTTATAGCAACAATAAAAAAATCTTTAAAAACATGTTTTTTCTAGCTTCATCAGAATTTTTTGGAGCTATAATTGCAGCTATTTTATTTCAAAATGTAAATGTCAAAATAGTAGGGGAGTTATATCTAATCATTGGAGGAATAATGAGTTATATAGCTATATTTGAACTATTTAAAGAAAGTTTAAAATATGATTATAAAAAGTTAAATTTTTTAGCAATAGTAGCAGGATTAGTAATAGTTATAATTCTAAAAATAATCTAATATTTTGTTTATTATTAATAATTTCTTGATAAATTTACTATTTTTTGCTATATTATTCGAGAAAAAAGGAGATCTTTAAATGTCAAAAGATTTAATATTAATGATTGAAGAATTTATTAATAATTGCTCAAGTAGTAATTTAGAATTTTTAGAAGAAGTTTCAAACTTTTTAAAAGAAAACAACATTGTTTTAAGTAAAAAAGAAATTGAAACATTGATTTTACATTCTAAGAAGTTAAATAATAAACTTGCTTCTATAATAAAATGTAATAAAGAAGCTGTAAGTCGAAATGAAATTTTTGATATCACGGATGATTATAATTCTCTTGTTATTTTAGAAACATATTGTAATTTAAACGCATTAGTAAAAACCAATTATTTAGAAAAAACTACTTTACAAAAACTTTTAACTTTAGAAGAGGAACAAAAATTATTTGAAAGATTTCATAATGGTGATAATGACGCCAAGATGACCTTAATTAATTATAATAAAAGATTAGTGTATTTTGTTGTTAAGAAATATACCAATCTAGGTGTTGATACTGAAGATTTAATACAAGAGGGTATAGAAGGGCTTTTAAAGGCTATTAAGTATTATGATTATAAAAGAGGGTTCAAATTCTCAACTTATGCCATGTATTGGATAAAACAAACAACCTTAAGAAGTGTTCAAAAATATGGGCATTTAATTAGAATACCTATTAATCAAACTAGTAGATTATTAGAATGTAATGAAGCTAGTGTTAAATTAGCTAATATATTAAAATGTAATCCTACCACTCAAGAATTAGCTGATTATATGAATATTTCTGTAGAAGAAGTTAGAAAATGTGAAAAAATGTCTTATACTATTGTAAGTCTTAATAAAGAGCTTGGTGATGATCAAGATACAACTTTAGAAGAGATTATCCCTGATCCTGTTAATCCTTTTGCTGAATTAGAAAACAGCATGATGCGTGAAAAACTTATTATATCCTTGAGAGAATTACTAAATGAAAAAAGTTTCCTTGTAATTGCTTTAAGAAATGGTTTTTATAATAATGAACCCAAGACATTAGAAGAAGTTGGACTTATCTTTGGAGTTTCTCGTGAAAGAATTCGTCAACTTGAAGTTAAAGCTTTAAGATTAATAAAACGAGACACAGCAACACTAAGTGCCTTAACAAAAATAGACTATAAAGGAACACCTAGAAAGTCAGTTAAAAGCATATTTAACTTATTAGATAGTTTTTCTATTAATGACGTTATAAAAGCTATAAATTCTCTCGATTTAGAAGATAAAGATGCTATTTATGAACGTTTTGGTAAAACTTTAAATAAAATTAATGAAGTTCCTTATAACACTTTAGCTAAAATTTATAATGAAATATTACCAAAATTAGAAAAAAGTATGGGATTTAAAACAGTTGTAGAAGACACATTAATATTACCAAGTAATTTTAAAAGTTTACCAGAATTATTTCCTAATTATTCAGAAGAACAAATAAGAGAGGGGATAGCATCTTTAAATCAAAAGCAACAACAAGTGCTTAAAAATAGATATGGAGAATCTTTAGTTGAAAATAGGCCAATTACCATAAAAGACAAAAGCAACATTAGCAGTAATATTCTTCCAAGGTTAAAAGCATATTTAAAACAAAACTTTAATCAAAATAAAGAATATAATTTTCAAATTCCTGAAGAAATTAAATTAGATATGAGAACCAAAATAAAATTATTAGAAATTCTAAATGCTGATTATTTTAAGCCCATAGTTGAAACATATGGCATTTCTTCAGCTATTGCTATTGCTTTTGCTTATGGACATATTAGTAGTCAATTTTATGATTTTCAAACAATTGCATCATTATTAAACACAACACCAGAACATGTAAAAGCAATTTTTAATAATTACTTAAATAATATTGATAAAATAAATATGGAAGGTAAATCTTTGCAAAAGAAAAGAAGAGAGTGAATCTCTTCTTTTTTCGGGTAAAGCAATCTATTTAGCTTCATTGCTTTTTGCTGAATTTGCATTACATTCATTAGATTTAGCATTATTTTCAGCTTTTCTAGCAGAATTTTTTCTAGATTGAACTTTTGAATTCTTTTTCATTTTATCACCCAGTAATATTATTAACCAAGTAGAGAATATTATTCTAATAATAATTAAATTATCTTAAATTTATCAAATTATAGAAGTTAACATAATATATATTATAAGAAGTTATATATTTGATGAATAATTGTCCATATTTTATTAATTAAAATTATTGTTTTTATTATAAAATTCTTAATTTTTAAGTCTTTTTATATATTTACTTTATAAATTCATTATTTTTAATTATTATAAACATCTATATTAATATTATATCATAAAATATTTTTTATAAGTTTAAATTAGATATATTTTAATTTGAATTTATAATTCATATTTAAAATTTTAATTCTTAAATTTTTGAATTTTTGTATTATATATTCTATTAATAATCATATTAATTTTATTTTTCTTAATATTTGTTTTCTCTACTTTATAACTTCTATTATCAATATTATGTTAACTTCTCTACTCTCTTCATCTGGTTTACACTTTATTTACTATTTTAAAAATTAATATGATTATCATTTAAATGTTAATAAATTTATACTTTAAAGCATTATTTTTAAATTTGACAAGATAACATATTTATGCTATTATATCATACGTTTTAAGGGGGAAAATTTATATGGATATTTATCAAAAAACATTTATGGGAACAGAATCTCGTAAGGTTGACTCTAAAGGACGCGTTGTTATATCTAAAATATTTAATTTACAACCATACCAAAAAGTTGCTTTTCTTCATGGCGTTAATGGAAGAGATTGTTTCAGAATAACATGTTATGAATATCTAAAAGAGAAACTCGATGAGATGAATAAGATGCGTATTGAAGCTTCTAATAAATGTGATAGTGCTTTTTATGGTCGCATTATCGAAGAATTTGAACGAAGAATTGAAGAAGCTTATGCTTTAACTGTTGATGTATCACAACAAATTGATCCACAAAATCGTGTTTTAATTCCAAGTGTTATTAGAAAAGCTTATGATATAAAATTTAATAGTGAAATTATTTTTCAAGGGCTTGGTGCATATATTAATTGTTATCCCAATGATGAAACTTATAACCATTATATTGATGAAATACAAAAACAAAAAAGGACAAGATAGTCCTTTTTATTTTACATTTTTCTAGATTGTATTTCAGCCATTTTCTCTAAAATCTCACCAGCATTTTGTTCATTTATTTCTGTATATCCTAGTTCTTTTAAAGCTTGGCTTTTTATGGTATTTAATTCTAAAGTACGACTCATTTTTTCTTCTTTTTTATGTTCGATTTGGCTAACAAATCTTTTATGAGATTCAGCTAATTTTACTTTTGAAAGACCACGACCACCATTATTATATAAAGTCATTCCTGAGAACATAATACTTTCAAAAGCGAATTGTTCATCTTCATTATATACAAATTCTAATGGCTTTACAAAACCCATAGATTTTACAACATATGCTAAGAAATATTTTAATTCTTTTGAACTATCAATAGCTTGTAAAAAATAGTATAAATAGCGCATAGTATTATAAGCTTCTTCATCAGTATCATCTTCTAATTTTTCGTGAATAATACTAACTATCCCCTTCAATAATTCTCTTTGATTTTTCTTTAATCCATTATACATATTATCATTAGAATCATTACGATAAGTGTTTTCAAAAATACTATTAATTCTTGCTTCAACATCCATTATATAATCTGTATCTATTTTTAAATTATCTAATTCCTCTGGTGTTTTAATCCCAAGTAAATTTAATAACATTACTTTTTTATCTTTTGGCCATTTATTTAAATCGTCCAATTCGAGATAGTTATAAATCATCTGGCGTGAAACTCCTAAAAATTTTGCTAATTTTACTTTAGAGATTCCGAGTTCTCTTAATATGTCATTCAATCTTTCCATATTCACTATCCTCCACTATCATTTTAACTACTTTAGTGTCAAATGTCAAGTGTAAAGTAATAGTAAAGTATATTTTTTATAAATACCAAAGTTTTTCATGATTTTTTTGAACTTCTTTGATAATTCCTCCACCTAAGCATTCTTCACCTAAATAGAAAACGCACGCTTGTCCAGGAGTAACTGATTTGATACCTTGTTCATAAGAAACAAGAATATTGCCATTATCTAAAAACTCTAGTTCAACATCATTATCTGGCTGACGGTATCTAAATTTAGCACAGCATTTTTTAGGTTTTATATCCCCTATCCAATTTACTTGTTCAATTATAGCACTTGTAGATACCAAATATTTATTTTCATCACCATGAGCAATGTATAATATATTTTTATTTAAATCTTTCCCAACAACATATATACGATCTTGATTGCCACCCAAATTTAGGCCTTTTCTTTGACCAATTGTATAATACATTAATCCAATATGTGTACCGACTTTTTCTTTTGTCTCAATATTAACAATATCACCAGGAATATTTGGTAAATAATTTTCTAAAAATTTAGTAAAATTTCTTTCGCCAATAAAACAAATTCCTGTAGAATCTTTTTTCTTAGCTGTTATTAAATTATATTTAGAAGCAATTTCACGAACACGTGGTTTTTCTAAATCACCAACAGGAAATAATACATTACTTAATTGCTCTTTTGAAAG
This sequence comes from uncultured Bacilli bacterium, assembly GCA_934162285.1. Lineage (GTDB taxonomy): Bacteria > Bacillota_I > Bacilli_A > RF39 > UBA660 > RUG11241. The sequence continues at coordinate 1,437 of CAKPHY010000031.1, read as the reverse complement.
TTGAGATAAAAAATATGTTTGATCTTTATTATGATCAATACCTTTTAATAACTTTCCATCAACAATTCTAGCATAATGACCAGTAGCAATATAGTCAGCCCCTAAGCGTTTAGCTTCTTTAACAAACATATCAAATTTAATATATTTATTACACATAATATCTGGATTAGGAGTTCGGCCATTTTTTAATTCACTTAAAAAATATTCAAATACATAATCCCAGTACTCTTTTACAAAATCGATTCGATGCAAAGGAATATTTAAACTCTCACATACCTTTAAGGCATCATTATAGTCTTCTTCTTGAGGACAAATATTATTATTTAAATTAGGGTTGCCTAGATAATCATTATTTATTGAACTATCCCAGTTACGCATAAATAAACCAATTACTTCGTAGCCTTGTTCTTTTAAAATAATAGCAGCAACACTACTATCTACGCCACCAGACATTCCAATTACAACTTTTTTCATACAAATCACCGCGAATATTATAACACAGTTTTCATTTTAAAACCATTCTTAATAATAAAGGAGTAAGATAAAAGTCTAGTAAAGATGTAAATATTTCTATAATAATGGCATATAAAAATATTTTATTATATTTACTTATAATATTTTTAAAATCAAATTGTTCTTTTTTGATAATTGATTTAACTAAACTCAAGGAAAAATTAACTGAATAAATAGTTAAAATAAAATAAACCATTATTGTAATTATTTTACTAGGAAAAGCATAAATAAGACCTATTAATAAGCCTTTAATATCGTATAAGTTAATCATACATGTAATTGATGTAGCTGTTAAAAATACCTTAGTAAAATATATAAATAAATTAGTGATTAAACCAATAGCTGATATACCAAATATCCAGAAAAGAAAAATTATTAAAAATTTAAATCCTATTGTACCAATTAAAGTTTGGTATTCATTATTTATTATAATATTTTCAAAATAAGTTTTAATAATACTTTGATCATTAGCATTTATTTTGAAAAAGAAAAGCGAACCACTTACTAATGCAATTATTGTTAAAATATAAATGAAATACTTGTTACTTTTAGGAATATTAATTATATTACGAATTTTTTTCATATGTTTCACCAGTAAAGTGTATTAATCTTTTCAAAATTTATTCCAAATTTTGAATATTTATATTATAATTATAATGAGGTGTGAAAATGGCAAAAAAGGAATTACCAAAAAAGAAAAAATTTAGTATAAAAAAATGGTTTAAAAATATTAACTGGACAAGACTTTTAGCCTTAATTTTAGTTATTGTAATGACTGCAAGTTTTGTTGCAACTCTAGTTTATTATTATAATGCCGCACAATAAAAACACCGTTTTAAACGGTGTTTTTTTCAGAGTGTTGACAAAGTTCAATACTCTTTTCTTTTTAGAAAAGATGTGATAAAATTAATTTGCGAGATAAAA
>CAKPHY010000030.1 GCA_934162285.1 uncultured Bacilli bacterium | reverse complement strand
AAAATAAATCCTCTCAACCCCAGTAATTATAAGGGTTTGCGAGGATTTTTTATAGTGCAACTGTCAAACTCAAGATTTTAACAAAAAAAAAGAAAAATGTAAACCTATATCTAGATTATTTCGTCAATTAATCCGTATTCTTTAGCATTTATTGGATCCATGAAATTATCTCTTTCGGTATCTTTTTCAATTTTTTTTATGTTTTGTTTTGTATTTTTGGCTAAGATTTTGTTTAACTTTTCTTTAAGTTTTAATATTCTTTCGGCAGCTATTTTTATTTCGGTTGCTTGACCTTTAGCTCCTCCTAGGGGTTGATGGATCATTATTTCACTGTTGGCAAGTGCAAATCTTTTGCCTTTTTCTCCTGATGATAGTAAAAATGCTGCCATACTTGCACACATTCCTATGCAAATTGTAGAAACGTTGCTTTTAATATAGTTCATTGTATCATATATTGCCATTCCACTGGTAATAGAACCACCTGGTGAGTTAATATATAGTTGGATATCATCGTGATTGATAGAGTCTAGGTATAATAGTTCACACACAATAGTGTTAGCCATATTATCATCTATTTCACCTGATAACATAATGATGCGATCTTTTAATAGTCTTGAATAGATATCACATATTCTTTCTCCATTTATAGTTCTTTCTATTATTGCTGGTGTATACATAAAATCCCTCCTAATATTAGAATATTTATGATTGTATTAAATATACTTAAAATGATGTGACAAAATCTTTTATTTTTGGTAAAATTATATAATAGAGGTGATAAAATGGAACGTATGGTAAGAGTTTCATTTCGAGGTAAGATATTAAAGGAGTTTCCAGCAGGAACAACATTTAAAGAGATTGCTGAAAGTTTTAGTGAGTATTTTAATTACAAAATTTTGGTTGCTAAAGTTGATAATGAAATTGTTTCTTTAGAAAATGAATTGACTAAAAAATGTACAATTGATTTTTTTGATCGTTCGTCTACTGTTGGTAATGGTATATATAATCGTAGTTTACAATTTATTCTTGTTTTAGCTGTTAGAAGAATGTTTGGTTTAGATGCTTCAGTTGCTATTGAACATTCAATTGACAAAGGTGTTTATTGTGAGATTAGCGGGGTAGATATTGATCAAAAAGTAGTTAAAGATATTGTTTCTGAGATGAAGAATATTGTTTCTGAAGATTTGATTTTTACAATGGTTACTGTAAAGCGCAAGGATGCTATTAAATATTTTAAAGATGAAAAACGTATGGATAAGGTTAAAGCTTTAAAATATATAAGCAATACTTATGTTAATTTGAGTAGAATTGATGATGTATATGATTATTTTTATGGTAGTTTAGCTAATTCTACGGGTTTAATTGATGATTTTAAGCTTACATATATAAAAGATAATGGTTTTGTTTTGAGTGCTCCAACTGTTTATAATCCTGAATACACTCTTGATTATATTCATCATAAAAGACTTTTTAACGAGTTTTTAAATTATACAAAGTGGGGTAAAAATATTGGCGTTACTAATGCTGCTGATTTAAATGAAGCTGTTTCTAATGGCGACTATGGTCATTTAGTACGTTTGGCAGAAGCTCATTATGATAGTCAATTGTCAAGAATTGCTGATCAAATTTATGAATCCAAAAATGATATTAAGGTAATCCTAATAGCAGGACCTTCATCTAGTGGAAAAACGACCACTGCTAAAAAATTACAAGTATATTTAGAAAGTCTTGGAATTAAAACTCATCCTTTAGGAATTGATGATTATTATGTTAATCGTGAAGATACGCCTAAAGATGAAAATGGTGATTATGATTTTGAATGTATTGAAGCAATTGATTTGAAATTATTTAATAAAGATTTGTCTAAATTATTAAAAGGTGAAAAGATTAATTTACCAACATTTAATTTTGTTACTGGAAAAAGAGAATATAATGGTAAAACTATGTCTTTAAAAGAAAATGAAATTGTTATTATTGAAGGATTACATGCTTTAAATGATGAATTGACTTCAGTAATTGAAAAGAAAAATAAATTTAAAATTTATATTAGTCCACTTACTCAACTTAATATTGATGATCATAATCATATTCATACGAGTGATACACGAAAGTTAAGAAGAATGGTTCGCGATAGTCGTACTCGTGGTTATACGGCTGAAGAAACTTTAAAGCGTTGGTCAAAAATTCGTGATGGTGAGGAGAAATATATTTTTCCTTATCAAGATACAGCTGATGCGATTGTTAATTCAGCAATGATTTATGAAATAGGTATTTTAAAAATTTATGCTGAACCTTTACTTTTTTCAGTTCCAGAAGATAGTGAAGTTTACCCAGAAGCAACAAGATTAATTAATTTCCTTAGAAATTTTTTACCAATACCTAGTGATCAAGTTCCAATTGGTTCTGTGTTAAGAGAATTTATTGGTGGAAGTTGTTACGAATAGGAGGATAGATTATATGATAAAAGTAGCAATTAATGGATTTGGAAGAATAGGGCGTTTAGTTTTTAGAATAATGGAAGAAAATCCTAACTTTGAAGTTGTAGCAATTAATGATTTAACTGATCCAGCTCAACTTGCATATTTATTAAAATATGATACTTCACATCGTACTTATCGTGTGAATGAAATTAGTTATGAAGGCGAATATTTAATTGTAGGCAATCGTAAAATTCGTGTTTTTGCTGAGATGGATCCGGCTAATTTGCCTTGGAAAGAACTTGAAATTGATGAAGTTTTTGAATGTACTGGTAAATTTACTGATAAAGAAAAAGCTATGGCTCATATAAAGGCTGGAGCTCGTAAGGTTATTATTTCTGCACCAGCTAAAGGTGATCTTAAAACAATTGTTTATAATGTAAATGAAAATATTTTAGATGGAACAGAAGAAGTTATAAGTGCTGCTAGTTGTACTACTAATTGCTTAGCACCTGTTCTTAATATTATTGATCGTGAATTTGGAATTGAAAGAGGTTTTATGACAACTGTTCATGCGTATACCAATGATCAATCAATATTAGATATTGCTCATAAAAAGGGGCATATGGCACGTCGTGGTCGCGCTGGAGCTGCTAATATTGTTCCTTCATCAACTGGAGCAGCGACTGCTATTGGGTTAGTTTTACCTCAATTAAAAGGTAAAATGGCTGGTGGTGCTTTAAGGGTTCCAACAACTACGGGTTCAATAGTTGATTTGACTTTAGAATTAAAGAAAAATGTTACAATAGAAGAATTAAATAAAGCTTTTGAAAATAATCAAAATGAAACAATTCAAATTACATATGATCCTATTGTTTCTAGTGATATTATTGGTTCACATTTAGGAGCTTTAGTAGATGGTTTGTTAACTAATGTTTTAGATGATAATGGCAAACAATTAGTAAAAGTTGTTGCGTGGTATGACAATGAGATGGGTTATAGTGCCCAGATGGTTCGTGTTGCTGAATATTTAGGAAATAAATAATGAAAAAGAACAAAAATGGTTTTACATTGATAGAAGCAATTGGTGTAATAATTGTAATTGCATTAGTTTCAATTGTAACAGTACCTATTATAATTCAATCGACGGATAAAAATCGTGAAAACGAAGAGCTTTGTAGTGATGCTATTTTTGCAAGTGAAACTTACCTAGCAATGAAGAAAGGAGATATTCCTAATTTTAAAAGAGCTGGAGATACAATTAATATTAAATTGGATACTTTAGCTTATGAAGGACTTTTACCTTCTAAAAGTTACGATACTAAAGAAGTAAAAGTTACGATAAATACTGATTTATCTTATAAAATGGAATGTAATTTTAATGAAAAAAACGATTAAAGATTTTGATTTAAATAATAAAAAAGTGATAATTCGTGTTGATTTTAATGTTCCAATAAAAGATGGAATTATTAAAGATGATAATCGTATTGTTGAAAGTTTAGAAACGATTAATTATGCTTTATCTCACAATGCTAAAGTTATTTTACTTTCGCATCTTGGACGTATTAAAGAAGAAAGTGATAAATCTAAAAATAATTTAGAAGTAGTTGCTAAACGTTTAAGTGAATTGTTGCATAAAGATGTTATTTTTGCACCAACTACTAGAAATTTAGAAAGTTATGTTGAATCTTTAAAAATTGGTGAAGTTTTATTAGTTCAAAACACACGTTATGAAGATTTAGATGGAAAAAAAGAAAGTGGTAATGATCAATCTTTAGGAGCGTATTGGGCTTCTCTAGGAGATATTTTTATTAATGATGCTTTTGGTACAAGCCATCGTGCTCATGCTTCTAATGTTGGAATAGCTTCTCATTTACCAAGTGGTGTTGGCTTTTTGGTTGAAAAAGAATTAAAAGCTTTTTGGCCAGTTTTAAATGATCCTGCTCGTCCATTTACGGTTATTTTAGGTGGAGCTAAAGTAAGTGATAAAATTGGTGTTATTAAAGAATTAGTAGAAAAAGCTGATTATTTATTAATAGGTGGCGGAATGGCTTATACATTTTTGAAAGCTTTAGGAAAAGATATTGGTTCTTCTCTTTTAGATAGTGAGTCTTTAGATTTTGCTTCAGAGATGTTAAATAAATATTCTAATAAAATAATATTACCTGTTGATCACGTATGTGCTTCTAGTATAAGTGATGATGTTCAATATTCAGTTTTAGATGAAATAAAGGGAATAGGATTAGATATTGGTCCTAAAACAATAGAACTTTTTAAGTCTTATCTTTTAAAATCTAAGACAATTGTATGGAATGGTCCGGTTGGTTATAGTGAGTTAGAACATTTTTCTAAAGGAACTAAAGCTTTATGTGAAATAATAGCTAGTACTTCTGCTTATACCGTTGTTGGTGGTGGTGATACGGCAGCAGCTGTTATTAAAATGGGATATAAAAATAAATTTAGTCATATTTCTACTGGTGGTGGTGCTTCTTTAGAATTGTTAGAAGGTAAAAAACTTCCTGGTATAGAAATTATTGATGATAAATAAGGGTTAATCCCTTTTTTATTTGTTTTTAATATGTTAAAATTAAATTAAGGATAGTGAAATATGGATAATCAAGAAAGAGAAATGTGGATCGATATGATTGCACATTTATATACTAATTTACATAATAGTGAAAAAGTTTTAAATGCTTCTGGTGTTTCATTTAAAAAAAGAGCACGTTTAATAGCTTATTTTGAAAAATTAGAAGAATTACATGAACGTGTAAGGAATCATTCTACTAAAACTGGTGAAAAATTGCTTAAAAATTTTTATCATGAGCTTTATGTTATAAAACCTGAAAATATTCCTGAATCTTATTTTCAAAACGTTTTAAGAGCTGATAGAAATAATATTCATTTAACTGATAGTTTGCGTTCAGAAATAACTAAAAGAGTAATCGAAGATCAACAGATTACACTTGATTACTGGATTGATTTTTTTCTTTATGATGAAGTTGGTAAAAAAATGGCTATGTGGGAAAAATATTGGGTATTTCAAGGTTTGCTTACTTTAGGAAAATACAATAGCGAAACTGGTAAATTTTCAAAACGTGATAAGACAACTACTTATCCCTTTCCAATGCTTGATCGAGAATCTGTTATTGGAGCTGTTAATTTGATGAATGACTATTTAAAAAACAGACATGGTGAAGCTAAAATAAAAGATGCTCTTGGTTCGGGTAACTTTAAAGCTTTATATGAGTATGAAATTGCTCAGAAATTAGTATCCCTTAAGAGTTTTACAACTTCTGGTACGTGGGTAAAATATTTACAGGGTAGTGATTATAAAAAACTTCGAGCTTCAATACAAAATTATTATACTGATTGGTGTACAGCTGTAAGTGATAATTTTGCTAAGACACAGTTAGAAACTGGTGATTTTTATATCTATTATTCTTTAGATGAAAATGGTGAAGCTAAAGTACCACGTCTTGCTATTAGAATGGATGGTAAAGATAAAATTCTTGAAATCAGAGGAATTGCCAAAAATCAAAATATCGAACCAGAGATGATAGATGTTTTAAAAGCTAAAATTCAAGAATTTCCTGATTTTTCGCATTATTTAATAAAAGAAAAAAATATGCAATTGTTATCAACGATTGAAAATAAAGATAAAAATAATATTGAACTTTCTATTTCTGAACTTCGTTTCTTATATGAAATTGATGATATTATTGAAGGTTTTGGTTTTAATAAAGATCCTCGTGTAGATACTATTAAAAATAAACGTGACAAGAAAAAAGACTATTCACTTATTTTTAATATTTCACCTGATCAAATTGCTTTATCAAGCGATGAATATTTTGAAAATCCATCAAAATTTAAAGTTTTAGCTGATAGTTTAGTTTTTGATGAGTCTTATACTCGTATTAATGAATTAGTTTTACCTATGTATATTGAAGGCGATTTATTATTAAACAGCTTGCAATATTTTAAAAAATTAATTTTGCCAGAAGTTGTTGGTGGCAGTTTGGGTTTAAGATCTTTAACTTCAACTAGAAATCTTAAGTTACCTAAAAGAGTAGGTGGGGATTTACTTTTAAATGAAATAATATCTGCTGATAATTTAATATTACCTAATAAAGTAGGTGGAAGTTTGTCTTTAAATTCATTATTAAGTGCTGATGGTTTGAAAATGCCTCAAACAGTTGGAGGTAATTTAGATATGAACTCTTTAAGTCACGCTACAGAACTTGTTTTACCTGAATTTATAGGTAAAGATTTAAATTTAGATTTTTTAAGAAGTGCTAAAGGAATAAAATTTCCTAAAGAAGTTACTTGGGTAGTTGATTTAAGTACTTTAGAAACGATTGATGATTTAACTTTACCAGTTTATATAGGTGATAGTTTATACTTAAATTCTATAGAGTATGCTGAGGGGTTAGTTTTACCTAAATGCATTGAAGGTGACGTTAGATTTTGTTCTTTAAAGAGTGCTAAAGGTTTAGTTTTGCCTCAAAGCTTAGCTGGGGAATTAGATATTAGCTCTTTAGAAACTTTAGAAGGTTTGAAATTACCTTATAATTTTGATTTAGAACACTTACGTTGTTCACCTATGATTAGATCCCAGATTTTAGCAAATCCTCGTGAATATTTTCAAGATAATCCGAATTTAGAAGAAAAACATTCTAAATCGTTGTAAAAAAATGTAATCTATAATAAAATATTGCTGGGAGTTGTTGTATGGAAAAAAAATTAAAATTATTAGTTTCAAAAAGTTGTATTGAGTTAGGACGATTGGTAAATTTTAATTTACAAAAAATGCGTCAAGATACAATTAATCGCATTGTTGAAATGGAAGAACCAGTTTTTGGTAATGGTGAGAGTAAAGTTGTTTTGCATGAAAGTGTGCGTGATGCTGACCTTTACTATATGAGTGATGTAAATAATTGGGGTTGTACTTATAATATGTTTGGCATTGAAAATCATATGTCACCTCAAGATCATTTTCACAATATTGTTTCGACTGTGAGTGCTGTTCGTGGGCATGCTTCTAAGTTGACAGTAATTGAACCTTTACTTTATAGTTCACGTCAACATCGACGTAAAGGAAGAGAATCACTTGATTGTGCAATTGCTTTACAAGAATTAGTTAAAATGAATGTTGATTGTATTATGACAATTGATTGTCATGACCCTAATGTTCAAAATGCTATTCCTTTTACCCCTTTTGAAAACTTATATCCTTCGCATTATATTTTAGAAGAATTTTTAAAAAATGAAGATATTGATTATCGTAAGGTAATGGCCATTAGTCCTGATTATGGTGCTATTTCTAGAACTACATATTATGCTAATATTTTGGGTTGTCCAATGGGAACTTTTAATAAAAGACGTGATTATAGTAAAGTTCAAAATGGAACTAATGCTATCGTTTCTCATGAATATAATGGTGGATCTGTTAAGGGTAAAAATATGTTTATTGTTGATGATATGATTGCTTCTGGTAGTTCTATTTTAGATACAGCTAGACGTCTTAAAGCTAAAGGAGCAACTAACATATATTTTGTTGCATCATTTTGCTTATTTACAAATGGTATTGAAATGTTTGATAAAGCTTATGAAGAAAACTTATTTAAAGCTATTTACACAACTAATGCTACTTATATTCCAAAAGAATATAAGAAACGTCCTTATTTAAAAGTTGTTGATATTTCTCCTTATATTGCTGAAGTAATTGAAGCAATGAATCGTGGTGAATCAATAAGTGATCTACTTGATGGTCGTGATAAGAAATTAGTTTTAGTTCATGAAGTTAATCAAAGAAAAGGTAAGAGAACAAATAAATAAATTTGTTCTTTTTTCATACACTTAAATAGGTGATATAATGCTTATTTTTAAAGCTTTTTTAATTGGATTAGGTAAAATTATTCCTGGTGTAAGTGGATCAATTATCGCGATTTCATTTGGTCTTTATGAAAAAATAATTGATGCTATTTCTAATTATTTTAAAGATATTAAAAAAAACACCATTTTTTTATTTAAAATTATGCTTGGTGTTTCTCTAGCAATTTTTGTCGGAGCTAAAATTCTTTATTATTTTATAAATAACTATCCTAATATTACTTTAATGATGATTACAGGTTTAATAATTGGTAATGTTCCATCATTATTTAGAAAAGCTAAATATAGTAAAAAGAATATATTTTTAACAATAATTCCGATTTTATTAATAATAGCTTTCAATGCTTTTTTTAAATTTGAAGTTAAAAATAGTGCTAATAATTTTACTATTATTTTGCTTGGTATTTTAGAAAGTGCAACTACGATTATACCAGGTATAAGTGGAACAGCTGTTTTAATTAATTTAGGTTATTATAATTATAATTTGCAAATGATTAGTTCACTTAATATCAATTATTTATTTTTTTATGTAATAGGAGTTATTATTGGTTTAATTTTATTTGTTAAATTAATTGAATTTATTTTAAAAAACTATAGTAATGCTTTTTACTTAGTAATAAATGGTTTAGTAATTGCATCTATTTATTCAATTTTTACTTCTTTTACTTTTACTTCTTTTAATGAATTTGTTATGGGTTTATCCTTATTAATATTTGGTATTTTTATTTCATATTTAAGTACTTACAAGCTATAATGTGATCATCAAAATCATGTTTAACACCATTTATCAATTGATAAGTTTCATGTCCTTTACCAAGAATTAGTAAAATATCTGATGGTGTTAACATACTAATTCCTTTTTTGATAGCTTCTTCACGGTCATATATTACTTCATAATTGCTATTATGAATATTATAAACAATATCTTTCATGATCTTTTTTTCGTCTTCATTTCGCGGATTATCATTAGTAAAAATTACGTGATCAGAGTTTTCAGTCGCAATTTCTCCCATGATTGGACGTTTAAGTTTGTCACGATCACCGCCACAACCAATGATTGTTATGATTTTCATATTATACTTTTTAACATTATTTAAAACATTTAAAACCGCATCAGGAGTATGAGCATAGTCGACAAAAACATGATACTTATCGCTGATACTTTCCATTCTTCCTTTAGGTGGTTTTAAAAATTTAGTATTTTTAATAATTCTTTCTGGATTAATTTTCATATTTACTAAAGTGCTAAAAACAGCTAAATAATTATAAATATTATATAGCCCTGGAATATTAAGAGTTACTTGGTAAGTTTTATTTTTATAAGAAAAAGTTAATATACTTTTATTTATAAATAATTCATATTTTAATATATTTATATTACCATTTTTTCCATAAGTTATATTTTTATTTTTATTAAAAATAAAATCTTTATAATAAGGATCATCAATATTAAGAATCGCTATTTTTTTATTTTTTAAGTTATTAAATAGTCTTTTTTTCGCGTCTTTATAGTTTTCAATATTTTTATGAAAATCCATATGATCATGTGTTAAATTAGTAAATATTGCATAATCATATTTAATGTTTAAAACACGATTTAGTTTTAAAGCATGAGAACTTACTTCCATAACAATTACTTTAACTTTAGCTTTAAAGCATTTAATAAATAATTCATATAAGTCTAAAATATCAGGAGTTGTATTATTTATATTAGTGTGTTTATTATTAATATAAAATCCTATCGTCCCGATATAAGCACATTTGATACCTAATTTGTTTAATAATTGATAAGTTAGATAGGCAGTTGTTGTTTTACCATTAGTTCCTGTTATTCCGATCATAGTTGTTTTTTTAAAATTTTTTTGATATTTTTGGTATAAGTAATCAGCAATGTATTGTTTAGGATCATTTACAATTTTGGTTTCAACATCATAAAATTTATCTTTGACAATTACTTTTTTAGCACCTCTATTAATCGCATCTAAAACATATTCTTCATTGTCTTCAAAATCAACAAAAATATCGCCTTTATTTATGTTTCTTGAATCACTTTTAATTTTCAATTTAATCACCTTACTAAATTATATGAAATTTTATTTATAGTGTTAATTTTCCTATTTTTGAATAAGATATAGTGGGTGATAAAATGAAAAAACCAAATGTTTTTGTTAATAAAATTAATAAAGATTTAAAAAATAATGAAACTGTTTTTACGAGTTTTAATGATATTGGTGAACGTTCCATTGCTTCTTTAGATAGTACGAGTGTTAGAAAAAAGATAAAAGAAATTATGGATAGTCCAACTTATGTTTATAAGGCTGATGTCATTATTAAAACGGATAAAGGAACTTTTAATAAGCAAATTGTTGGAATTAATAATGATCGTTTATTAACAATTGATAATAGTTTTATTGATATTCGTGATATTAGAAACATAGAATTGAAAAAATAGGTACTTGTTTTAAGAACAAATGTTTGTTAAAATTAAATTGGTGATATAAAATGGTACTTGAAGAAGTAAAAGGAATTGGACCAAAATCTGCTAAAATCCTTAATAAACTTGGTATTTATAGTCCTGATGATTTACTTAATTATTTTCCTTTTAGATATGAAATAATTAAAAGATCGGATATGAATGTTATCCAAGATGGTGACAAAATTATTATGGATGGCATGGTTGAAAGTGTTCCAACTCTTTTATTTTTTAATCATAAAGATTGTATGAATTTTAAAATTAATAATGGTTCTAATATTTTTAATGTTAAAATCTACAATCGCCGTTTTTTGAAACCTAAATTATTAATTGGAACAAAGATATTTTTAATTGGTAAATTTGATAGTAGACATAATTTGATTGTTGCTTCTGAACTTAAGTTTGGTTTATTACCAGAAAGATCTAGAATTGAACCTATTTATCATGTTATAAATGGTATTTCTATTAATCAAATTGGTAATTTTGTTAATAATTTATTATTTCAAGATTATAAAATTCTTGATTTTGTTCCTAGTGTTTATGCTAATAAATATAATTTTATTAGTAAAAGAGAAAGTATTGAGTATATTCATTTTCCAAGAAATTTGAAAGAATTGGAAAGTGCTAAAAGAAGATTAAAATATGAAGAAGCTTTTAAGTTTATGTTTAAAATGAATTATTTAAAACTTAATTCACAAAATAATATTGGTTTAAGTAGGAATGTTCCTTATAAAAAAGTTTTAGAATTTACTCAAACTTTGCCTTTTACATTAACAATAGATCAAGAAAAAGCAGTAGAAGTCATTTTTAATGATTTGAATTCATCTAAACATATGAATCGCTTACTGCAAGGTGATGTTGGTAGTGGTAAAACTATTGTTGCAATTATTGCTTTATTTATTAATTATTTAAGTGGCTATCAAGGAGCTTTGATGGCACCAACAGAAATTCTTGCTAATCAACATTATTCTAATATTTTGAAGATGTTTGAAGGTTATGGAATTAAAGTTTCTTTATTAACAGGTAATACTAAAGCTAAAGAGAAAAAAGCAATTTATGAAGGTTTAAAAGATGGTTCTATTGATATTATTATTGGTACTCATGCTTTGATAACTGAAAGTGTTATTTATAAGTCTCTTGGATTAGTAATTACTGATGAACAGCATCGTTTTGGTGTTAATCAACGTAGTAATCTTAAAAATAAGGGTATAATGCCTGATGTTTTATATATGAGTGCAACGCCAATTCCTAGAACTTATGCTTTAACTTTATATGGTGATATGGATGTTTCTTCGATTAAAAGTATTCCTAATGGGCGTAAAAAAATTATAACAAAGATAAAAAAAATGAGTGAAATTCGTGATGTTTTAACGTCAATGTTAGAAGAAATAAAGAAAGGACATCAAATATATGTTGTTGCCCCTTTGATTGAAGAAAGCGATAAAAGTAATTTATTAGATATTGAAACTCTTTATAAAAGTTTAGAAAGAGCTTTGGGGAAGGTTTGTAAATTAGGATTGTTGCATGGCAAAATGGATAATAAAGAAAAAGAAGCAATTATGGAAGATTTTAAAAATAACACTATTCAAATTCTTGTTTCTACTACAGTTATTGAAGTTGGGGTTGATGTTAAAAATGCAACAATGATGGTTATTTTTGATGCTTATCAGTTTGGATTATCAGCTTTACATCAACTTCGTGGACGAGTAGGAAGAAATGATTTGCAATCATATTGTATTTTAGTTTCTGAAAGAGATGTTGAAAGATTAAAAATACTAGAATCTATTAGTGATGGTTTTAAAATTAGTGAAGAAGACTTTCGTCTTCGTGGTAGTGGTGATATTTTTGGTGTTCGTCAAAGTGGGGATATGGCTTTTAAGATTCTAAACATAAAAAATGATTTTGGTTATTTGAGACAAGCTAAAGAGGATAGTGAAGAGTTTTTAAAAAGTGGTAATTTAGGTAATTACGAAAAAATTTTAAAGGAAAAGGAAATGGTATTATAAAAGACTTCACATTTGAGTGAAGTCTTTTTAGAATGTAAGTGTTTTATTTTTAGAAACCATTTCTATAGTTTCAGTTAATCCACATCTTGTACATCTTTTTTCTAGAAAACTTTTTGGGGTTTCTATATAAGGAATTGTTCCATTATATGGTGTAAAGTAAGGATTTTCATCTTTAACTATTTTGATCACTTCTTTAGGTTTAGTAAATTTATGCCCATTTTTTTCACATACAAGTGCTGCATATTCATGATCTTGAGCTTTTAATGCAGTATTTAATTCATCGGCTAGAGATTTGGCAAATATTAATTTGTGTTTTAAATCTAATAATTGAAATAAGTCTAAATCTTTAAGAGTTTTTTCCATTCCAATTTGAGTTCTAAGTGTATTTGTTAAATCTTTTAGAATTCTTTTAACCTTTTTTAATGATTCGGTTTCTAAAGTTGTTGTATCAATAGTTTCATTGATTTTATCTTGAAGACTTTCTATAAAAGCGATCAGGTTTTCTTCATCTAAAGAATTAACCTTGTTAGAAAGGGATTCAGTTTTCTTTCTGTTAATCATAATTTTAAATTTTTACTCCTTTTTATGTGTTGTTATATTATCATTTTTAGATGATTTAGTCAAATTTGTTAATTGTTTCGATATTACATCGTGAATTTTTTGTCAAAAAATATCAAAGATATGATTATCTAAGTTTTGTCAAATTACAAAATTTGTGATATTATAATCACAACAAAAAGAACTGAGTTTCCTCAA
>CAKPHY010000029.1 GCA_934162285.1 uncultured Bacilli bacterium | reverse complement strand
ATGACAATAATATTGGAATTAAATTTCATAAAGAAATTGATGAAATTGAGTTAAAAAATATGGAATCGAATTATGATGTTTTATCAATTATGAAGATGAAAAACAAAGAATATTCTAATAAATTTTTGGAAGACTTTATTACTAAATCACAAGAACATTTATATATAGATGGCATTGTCAGTTGTCCATATACCGAGAAAAATGTTATTAAAGATATTTTAATATTAGTGCCAAAAAATGAATTAATTAACACTATTTAAATAAGAAAGGAATGATAAAAAATGAAAGTTACTTATACAAGAAAAGGAGATTATTTACTACCAGATTTATATTTAGAAAAAGGCGAAAATTATGGAAGGCTTGGAAGATATGGAATATTAAGATTACACTTTATTGCACAAAACAAGCAAGCACTTTATGAGACATTATTGATGACAAATAAATTAACTCATCATCTTCTTTTAGTCAGTGATTCTTGTGAGAATTATTATAAAGAACTAATGGAAAATTATATTAAGAATGATGAAAGACTGTCTGAAAAAAACAAAGAATTAAATCCATTGGAATGGACAAAATTAATGAACAACTATAAAAATACAGCAGAAGAAATTGTCTTAAATGAATATGTTTTTATATAAATAATCTTTAAAAAAGAGGAAAAAATTATCAAAATAATTTAATCTTCTTTTTATTTTTCTTGAATATGGGAATAAAATATATGTCTAGCCAGCACTGAATTTATACTCCCGTACAAATTCGTATGTGGGAAATTCCCATCCCCTTTACCTCAAAATAAGAACTCCATAAGCCAAAAAACACTATCTTGATTTTTTCAAGGATTACTTGATATATGAAAGACAAAATGTTAAAATAAATATGTAACAAAAAATGAATAGAGGTTAAAAATGATATTAGATTATAATAAACTATGGAAGTTAATGATTGATAAAAATATTAATAAAACAGAACTATGCAAACAAGCAAAAATTAGTACTAATGCTATGGCAAAAATGGGACGAAATGAATCAGTACCTTTAGAAACATTAGTTAGAATATGTGATGTTTTAAAATGCACTTTAAATGATGTTGTAGAAATAAAATCAAAGGAGGAAAATAATGGAGACAACTAACCTTTCTAAAATTAGAAGAGATAAAATGCTAAATACAATTAGCGAAATAAAAAAGAATATTACTGACGAAAAAATGTTAACAAATCTATCTATGATTGAAAGTGAATTGACTAAAAAAAAATATGGTCTTATTTGGGAAGAACATGAGGAACGTGTTGACAAAGAACTAGAAACTCAAATCCCAACTTTTGAAGAAATAAAAGATAAAGAAATCGTAAATAATCCAAATGAAAAATTTAACTTTTTATTAGAGGGAGATAATCTTCACAGTTTATACTTATTAGAAAAAACTCATAAAGAAAAAATTGATGTTATATACATAGATCCTCCATATAATACTGGAAATAAAGATTTTGTATATAATGATTGTTATGTAGATTCAGAAGACAGTTACCGACATTCAAAATGGTTATCGTTCATGAAAAAAAGATTGGAAATTGCCAATGAATTACTTTCAAGTAATGGCACCATATTCATAAGTATAGATGATAACGAATTTGCACAATTAAAACTATTATGTGATGATATTTTTGGAGAAAGTGACTTTGTAACTTCGATTCACTGGAAAAGAAGTGAGTCACAAAATAATAGTGCAAAACAACTAGCTATTGTTGGAGAATATATATTATGTTATACAAAAAATAAAAATACTCACTATTTTAATAAAATAGATTTAAAGTCAACTGCTTTAAAAGAATATCGATACACTGATGAAAAAACAGGAAGAAAATTCAGAAGAGGAACAATTGTAGATAATACCAGAGGTAAAAATATTTTAGAAATAATATCCCCCAACGGTATAAAAAAAACTATTAAAAGTATAAGAAATAAAGAGTTTTTTGAGGAAAAAAATAGGAATGGAGAAATCTATTGGACTGAAACTGGAACGCCTTATTTAAAAATATATTTAGATGATTCTGATGGTCAAGTTGCAAATAATTGGTTTGATAATGTTGGTGTTAATGAAGACGCTGCTGATGATTTAAGAAATCTTAAAATTGATTTCTCATTTTCAAAGCCCAAATCTTTAATTAAACAATTGCTAAAAATTGCTTCTAAAAAAGATTCTGTTATATTGGATTTTTTTGCTGGATCTGGTACAACAGCTCAAGCAGTATTAGAATTGAACAAAGAAGATAATGGAAAACGCCAGTTTATTTTATGTACTAATAATGAAAATAATATATGTGAAGAAATAACATATAAACGAATTAAAAATGTTATAACTGGATATGGAAAATATAATCCTTTAAAATCAAATCTAAAATACTATTGTTGTGCTTATATTCCAAGAATAAATACTGAAACAGAAGATTTACACAACAATTTGCTTATAAACATTAAAAATCTTATTCAGTTAGAAAATGGAATCGAGATTGATGATAATAAAATTAGAGTTTACTTAAATGAGGATGAATTAGATAAATTCAGTACTAATGAAAATGAATTAGAGATATGCGAAAAAGTTTATATTTCATCAGACATTCTTTTGACAAGTGAACAAGAAAATATTTTTGAAAATAATAATATTGAAGTATATATAATACCAGAATATTACTTTGAAGATGAAATTATGGAGGTAATGTAATAATGCAAGGAATTAAATTAAAAGATTTTCAAATAAATACAGTAAATAAACTATTGGACGCTACTTCTATTGGTAGTAAAAAGGAAGTATTATTACAAGCCCCCACTGGTAGTGGCAAAACTATTATTTTACTTTCATACATTGAAGAATATTTAAAAGAAAATAATAAGGTAATCTTTGTTTGGCTTACTCCTGGTAAAGGAGATTTAGAAGAACAAAGCAGAAAGAAAATGGTTAAATTTTTACCACATCATAATACTAAAAATATTCAAGATGTGCTACTTCAAGGTTTTGATGCCAAAGACACAGCATTTATAAATTGGGAAACAATTACCAAAAAAGGAAATAATGCCCTAAAAGAAGCCGAAAGAAAAAATTTATATGAAAGAGTTCATGAGGCACATAATAATGGCTATAAATTTATTATTATAGTTGATGAGGAACATTTAAATAAAACTGTTAAAGCAGAAGCCATTATTGAATATATGAATCCTGAATATATTGTTAGAGTTAGTGCTACTACAAAAACTAATAAAGAAGCTGAATTTATTAAAATTGATGAATTAGAAGTAATAAATGCTGGACTAATTACAAGAGCATTATATATAAATGAAAATGTTTCTAATGAATCTACTCTTTCAAATGAGCATGAATATTTACTAGAACTTGCAATAAACAAAAGAAAGGCAATTAAAGAAGAATATTTAAAATTGGGTATTCAAGTAAATCCTCTTATTATTATTCAGGTGCCTAGCAAGTCAGATGACTTAATAAAGCAAATTGAAAAAATACTTGAACAAAAAGAATATTCTTATGATAGACAGAATTTAGCAATATGGCTATCAGATAGAAAAGAAAACATTGAAGATATTGAAAATAATGAATCTAATCAGGCAATTTTAATAATGAAACAAGCAATTTCAACAGGTTGGGATTGTCCAAGAGCAAAAATACTTGTTAAACTTCGTGATAATATGAGTGAAGATTTTGAAACACAGACTATTGGAAGAATCAGAAGAATGCCACAAGCTCATCATTATGATAATGTGCTACTAGATAATTGTTATTTATATACATTTGATGAAAAGTATGAACAATCTGTAAAACAAGAACTTGGTTCTAATGCTTATGATACTAAGGTTGTGTTTTTAAAAAATGAATACAAAAATTTCAGTTTGAAAAAGATAACTTTTGATAATGCCTTTGATGGGTTTGATGAAAGACAAACTTTTAATATTCTTCATAACTATTATATTGAAAAATATAATCTAACAAATAATAAAAAGAATAATCAAACTATATTAGAAGCAAATGGATATATATTTAAAGATACTATTGATAATTACATAGTACAAGATAAAATCGTTAGGATTAATTCAGATGAATTAGAAAATGCTAATAGAATAAAGGTTCAATCAGAAGTAAGTACAAATAAAAATGGATTTGAATTAAGACATTCAATTAATACTATATCATCTAAAATTGGTATGCGATATGATAGGACAAGACTAATGCTTGAAAGAATGTTCTTTAGAGGAAAGTTATTTACAAAGAAATTTGTTGATTTATCACTACTCGAGTTTTATGCTTTTGTTATAAATAATGAAGATGTGTTAAAACATGACTTTCAAGAAGCAGTTTCACAAAAAGCAAGACAAATAAAAATGAAATTTGATGAATTAAAAATTATTGACTGGAAAGTACCAGAGATGGATTATATTAAGTATGATCCTAAAATGAAAGATACAACGATTTATGAAAAATCAATTTATATGAATTATCCCAATAGTACAATTAAATCTAAAAGTGAAAGAATGTTTGAGTATTTTTGTGAAAACAACGAAAATATTAAATGGTTCTATAAGAATGGTGAATCTTCTAATGATTATTTCTCAATAGTATATATTGATGCGGTAAATCATAAATGGCACTTCTACCCTGACTTTATTGTTTGTGATAAAGAGAATAAAATCTGGATTATTGAAACCAAAGGCGGTGAAAATGCTGATGGTGAATCAAAAAATATTGATATTAAAGTTGAAAATAAGTTTGAAGCATTAAAGCAATATGCTAACAAATATAACGTTAATTGGGGATTTGTAAGAGATTATGATAAAAACGACTCATTATATCTTTGCAATACTGAATACATAGAAGATATGGAAAATGATAATTGGAAATTGTTAGATAATATTTTTTAGTAATTATTTTAAATATAAGTGAAAGGAGGAATTTAATTGTCCAAATTTTTAAAAGTGCAGCAAGGAATTTTAGGGCTTGGTCCAGGAGAATACCAAAGATTTTGTGCAGATTATATTATAAAGAAAAAAGAATATAAAAATGTGCATGACATAGGTAGTAAGGAAGGAACTAATAAAACTACAATCGGTATCCCTGATTCGTACAATGTAAATGATGATGGAACATATTCATTACTTATGTATGGAACAGTCGAGAAAAAATCTATATCAAAGTTAGAGTCGGATATTAAAGATGCATACTCTGAAAGTAAAACTGGAATATCTCAAGATAGAGTTAAAGAGATAATTTGCTTTCATACAAATACAAATATAAAACCAGGTGATTATACTAGATTAACTACTCTATACAAAGATACAATCATAGAACTTATTGACATAGATTCAATGGCACATGATATTTGTGAGAATTACCAAAGTTTAGCAAGTGATTATTTGCAAATTCCTATTGATACAAATCAAATAAGTGATATAGATGATTTTATAAAACGATATGATAAATTTTCTGTTAATTCCCCATTATCTCTAGAATACATAGAAAGAACAGAAAAAGAAGAAATTGTTAATCACATCAATAATACTGAAACATTATTATTACTTACGGGTAAACCAGGAATAGGTAAAACTAAAATTGCACTTGAGATATGTAGATACTTGGAGATAAAAGAAAATCTATGTTGCTTATGCATTAGACCAAATGGGAAAGATATATATGATGATATAAAGACTACATTAGAGAATAATAAAAATTATTTAATATTTATAGATGACATTAATAATTTGCATCAGATTCAAAGCTTTATTGATTATATAATTACTAACGAAAATAAAAACATAAAAATTGTAGCCACAATAAGAGATTATCTTTTAAATGAAACTCTGAACAAGTTAAATAACTATGGGATTAAACCTAATGTATATACGCTAAATAAAATGGAAGAAAATGGCCTTATAAAAATACTTGAAAATTCTTTTAATATTAAAAATAAAAATTGGCAACAACAAATATTAAAAATTTCAAATGGAAATCCTAGAATTGCTATAATGGCTTCTCAATCAATATTAGATGGAAAACTAAAAAATTTAAATAGTATACTAGATGTATTCAAAAATTATTATGATAAGATTATAGAAGAAAATAAATTAACAATCTCTCAAATAAAAATGTTGTTTTATATTTCTCTTCTTTCACCATTCAGTATAGAAAACCAAGAAATAAAAAAAGCATTAAAAAATATAGAAATATATAATATCAAAGAATATAAAAATTTGAGAGATTTAGAATTAATTGAGTTTTATAATGATGAAGCAATAAAAATTAGTGACCAAAATTTTGCAAATTATATTATATATAAGTACTTAATAGAACTTAAAGAAATAAAAGTTTCTGATTTATTAATAAAAATATATCCAAAATTTATAAACAAATTTATAAATGCCATTAATATGATAAATGAGATATTTTTTAGCAATGAAGAACTAGAATATATAATAAGCGAAATAAACACTGTTTGGGAGAAAGATAACTATAAGAATGATGATTTATTTTTTAAATCATTTCATAATATAAATATTCCAAAAACTTTAACTATTATAGAAAGTAAAATTAATTCAGAAAAACAAATAGATATTCCACAAGAAATACAATATAAAGATAATGTTTATATGGATAATGAAATACTTGAAATATTAGCTGATATTAAAAATTCTGATTATGCAGAAATTGCTTTTAAATTGCTGATTTCGTATTTAATGAAAAGACCAGACTTGTATAATGAAATATGCAAAAGTATAAAAGATTCTTGGTTGATGAAAGAGCAAAATCCAGATTTTAAACTTGAAACAAAAATTATTTCAATATTATTTGATAAATACAATGAAAAAAATGAATATAATAATATACTAAAACTTATATTAATAAAATCATTGAAATATTGTTTAGAAACTGAATTTCACATAAGTAAACAAGGTAAAGATTTTAGAACACTGAATCTTTTAACAATTACATTACAACCTTGTGAAAATGTATTCAAATTTAGGAAATTCTTATTTGACATATTTATAAAACTCTATACTGATGATTCTTGTTATTTAAGTTTATTAATGGATTATTCTATATGGCCTCATGAAGATGAACAAATTGATATCATTAAAAATGATTTTCAAATATTAGAAAGGGAACTATTCTTCAAATGGAGAAATCCTAATATTTCTCAATGCAAAGTATTAGATTTTATTGAAACGGCATGCAAAAAAAGAAATATATCTGTTACAGAATCAATACAGAATTATAAACAAAATAAAGAATATGGCATATTAAGAATTTTTGAAAAGTATGATTATGATAAAGAAAATATTGAACTAAATGAACTGTTAGTTAAGTCATCATTAATAGATTATAAATATTTTTTTGAAACCTTAAAAAAGTAGAGAATGATAAAGTTAAAGTTGATGATTGGAAAATTCAAAATTCTATTGCATTGCTCTTTAAATATATTATTAATAAAAAATATGAAATATTTAATGAAGTCTTTGAACAATTTTTAAATTATGATTGTCCTTTCAAATCATATCCTGATTATTTGTTTTTAATAAATAATCAGGCTGAAGTTATTGAATTGTTAGTTAAAAGCAATAGCAATTCAAAATATTTCTTTTTAAGTTTTTTATTAAATTCATTTGTAGATGAAAAATATCTAAATAATATTGAAAATTTTCTGAAAGAGCAGCAGAATAATGAAAATAAATATACCTTAAATTTATCAACAATTGTAAGGTATTCAAAATATAGTTCTTCCCTAATTGAAAATTACACAAAAGAAATACTTAATTTAGATGAATTTAGTTTAATAGTAAGTTATGCAAACAGTTTAACAGATAATTTTGGAGAAATTCAAAAAATATACAATGCATTTAATAACAAAGATATTTTAGAATGTTTATACTTAAAAATTGTCGATAGTCATGTTGATTATAAAGGCTATATGGGATTTTTATTAGTTAAAAATAACTATAAACTTTTTAGACAATTGATTAGAAATAAAGGAGTAAATCATACTGGAAAAATTAGCAAAATTATTGAAAATATTTGGAAAGATAATGATTCGGATAAATTAATATTAAATATATATAATGAAATAGTGAATTCATGCTTTGGTTATTTAGATTTACATTATCTATTTAATTATTCTGATAATAACACGAAAGAAACTCAAAATAAATGGATTAAAAAATATATTGAGAATAATAAGTCAAAGAAAGAAAAAATTAGGAATATATTTTATGTAATATGTGAAAGAGATAAACAGACAAAAGAAGAATTGATATTATACTTATTAAAAGTAAGTACTGATATCGAAATATTTAAATCTATTCAGTTTTTCTCACGTTCTGAATCATGGAGCCACAGTAGAATACCGATAATTGAAAATAAAATTGAATTTTTAAAAAATTTAAAAAATAAAATCTTAATTAAAAATGATATAAAATATATTTCACATATTGACTACATAAATTCCATGATTGATTATTACAAAAATGATATTAAAAAAACTAAAACAGAAGAATATTTAGATGATTTTTATAATTAATATTGATAAAATAATTTATCAGATTTATAATTATGTTTAGAAAGAGAACAACGTTCGTAACTTGTATGTGATTCGCTCCATAAGATAAAATCGTCGCACCAATGTGACGTTAATGATTAAATCAACTAGAAATAGTTGATTTTTTTGTGCGTTATTGCAAAGAAAGGTGTGATGTGATATGATTAAACTAATTAAGAAGAAAATCAATATGAGTGATGAACTCAAAACCAAAATCGATTGGTCTTGCGAATTTAGTAAGCAGAAATATAAAATCTACGAAGGTTGCTTACGAGTTGTTGAACATACTAATCTAGCGTATGTTGAACCTCATAAGGTTATAATAAATAACCAGTTATACTTGTTCTTTAATGAACAAAAATATTTTTATTTAGGAAACTTACAAAATAAATTTCCATTATCTGAATTGTCAGAATACATAGCAAGACATTAAATTGATTTGAGAGTTTAGATACTCCCATAATATTGGTTGTTTTTGTCGTACAAATAATCAATAAAATCTAGAGGTGTCCTTGTTATGTGACACCTTTTTTGGTGTATTCACTACCCTAAAAAAGAAAGGAGAATGATAATTATGGATAATGAAAGGACAAAATTAGACGAATATTCAAGTCAAATAGTATTTATGAAAAAGAATAATATTGAAACAGAAGAAGACTTAAATAATTTTGCTAAAATCAATTATGATGAATATAAAAATCTTATGGATAAAAGAGAAAATCTTTGGAAACAATATCATAAAGTTAAAAATGAAGAAGATAAATCTAAAATACTTGCTGAAATAAATAATCTTCAACCTAAAATTAAAGAATTTCGTAAGTATGACAAATATTGTAAAGATATAAAAGAAAGAGCAAAATCTATGCAAAATAATATTAATAATTTTGATAAAGACATACAAAAAGAAAAAGACAATTCTAGAGAAATATGACCTAGTATTGTCTTTTAATATATTTTACCTTATTTGCTTTTTTTAATATTGTTTATTAATATATAGATACCTACAGCCCAAAAAATTAGAGAAAAGAAGAACATTGAATTCCCACCGTCAGACCATGATTTAATAGCTACTGTATCAAATACAATTAAAAAACCAAACCAAAATAATAGGAAACCAAAAATATATATGTAATTAACAATACAACTTTTTCAAAGTTTTTTTCACTTTGTCCATATTCAGCTTTCCATTAACATAATCATTAGTATTTTTCTTTGTATTTATACCTTTAATTATCATTGAAATACTATAAATTAATACTGCAATACCACAAATAAGAAATGGAATACCAACAATTTTTGTAATGTTATCTGCACCTTTAAATACTATCATTGATGAAACAACACTGAATATTGCTCCTCCAATAGTGGTCCCAATACCACTAAACACTTCTGCAAATGATTCAATTTTGGCATCCTGAACGGAATCTTGTTGAATATTAAGTGATGGTTTTAAATCCATAGTTTGCATTTGATCTTCAGTTATTAATTATTTGCCACACTTTTCACATCTAATATTTGTACTTAAATTCTCATTGCCACAATTAGGACACTTAACAGTATTCAAACTTAACACCTCTCATTACTTTATTGAGGAAAAATGGCTACCAAGAGCCACCTCCACCTCCACCTGATCCACCACCAGAAGATCCTCCTCCTGAAGATCCTCCTCCACCTGAATCACTTGATGGACTTGATGACATAACGCTTTGTGCAGATGTCATTGTATTATTCATAAATGATCCAAATGCTACCATATCAAAGGCATTAGGACTATCATACCAAGATGGTGCTTGTAATGATATTGACTCAAATTTTTTAATCCATTTATCAGAAACCCCTAATACATAAGTGTATGGTAAAATATTATAAAAGTATGTTGGATCTTGCATAACCATAGTTTCTAATTTATCTTTTTCGGCAGTTTCAAGGAAGTTTCTAAATCCTTTTAATTTGCCAAGCATTTCATTTCCATAAGGTGTTCTTTTTGGTAAGTATTTCAAACAAATAACCATTCCTAGAACACAAATTACACCAATTATATATCCTATTAAATATGTTGGATCTTGTAATAATGCTGGTAGTACGGTAAATGCCCAAGGTATACCTCCAAACATTCCTCCCCACATAAGTCCAGATAATTTTGTAACAATTGATGAATGAGTAGCTTTTCCATTAACATAAATTGTTTTTGTTCCACCGAATAACATACTAAACATCTCAGTAAATCCGATGCCTGGGAATAAAAGAGCGACTATTAACGTTCCTGCCTCACCATATGTAAAAACAGGGGGTATTGTTATCATACAGAAAGTAGCTATTATCATTAATATTATAAAGACTGTTTTGCTAGATGCAGATTTTTCAAACAATTTATGTTTGTTTTCTTCATTATTTATATTAGATAATATTCTTCCCATAGTGATATAGAAATTATCATATAAATCCATTGAAGTTACTTCATTAATATTATCAGTAGGTGCTTCAGGAGTTTTACTAAATAAAGATGTAAATGATGATCTTTTTTTAAATAATCCATTTAGGAATATTTGTTCATTAATATTATTTCCATCATATTCTTTTAATTTTGTTATTTTAAAACCTTTAGATTTTGAGAATAAAGACTTTTCTTTGGTTTCAGCAATTTTTATATACCCTTGGTTTGCTAGGTATATTAATAAAGATGTTACATCTTGATTATCTGCTTGTCCTTTATATAAAAATCCTACTTCAAGACTGTTAAATCCTTGTGGCGGATAGAATTCTACAGTTTCTACAACTTGATCATCACGACCAAATTTATACCATAATATTATTGCTATTGCTAAAAATATAAGTGGAATTAAGAATAAAATATAGTTCATTATGTTTATATCAAGTCCAGTTCCAACAAAATATCCTTCTGGCAGGTCACATCTTACAGTTAGAGCTTCACCAGCACCTAAAATACCATTATAACTACCTGTAATTTTGTTTCCACTAACATTATATTTTACTTTACTATTATCAGTGGATCCTGTTGTTCCTGATGAAAACCCCAATTTACTTGAATCAAATTCTTTAGGCATAGTAATTGAAAAAGTTACATTTCCTATTACCGTATCCCATTCATTTCCAATTATATTGTAATATAATTCATCGTAATCTTTACCAGGATCTTTTCCTAAATTGTATGTATATTTAATTACATACTTTTGCTCTCCTGTTAAAGTTCTACTAGCTGATCCAATCTTCAATTTATAATTTCCATTTTCTCTTGATGTTGTATATTCATTATCAACACTAACATTTGTTACTTGAGTACGATTAGTTGATGTTGTACCATCTAATCTAGTGATTGTATTCTTTAATGGAATAGTTCTAAATATTCCATGTTTCGAAACATTAAAATATGCAGTAATTGTCTCAGTTATATCAAAAGTATTGTTTTCATTAACAATTATATTAATATCATATTTATCAATAACATAATCATAATAACTATATTGATAGTTATTACTAGGTGTTAGACTTGTCGTATTATTTAGTGACGAATTTGTATTATCATTAGTTTCAATTGATAAACGATAATAATATATCTCATTAACACTATGTCCATTCAAAATACTTAAATTAGACATTTGGCTAAAACTATTAGATCCTGATATTGCTGTTGCCGAATTATATCCTTGAGCAATCAAATTATAATTAGAATCATAACAATAAACAGTATAAGTATAGTTAATTTCATTATTTGAGCTATTTCTTACTATACCTGCTAAGCCGAATGCTTGGGTAGAAATGGAAGAAAAATCTTTAAATGAAATATTAGTAAAAGATAAACTTCCGACTTCTAAACTTTGAGTATTGTTAATATTTACAAAAGAAGTTTGTTCTGTTAAAGCATAAGTATTTGATGGATAAGCAAATACTAGAGATAGTACAATTACAGCAAATAAGGAAATACCCTTAATAATTTTTTTCATTGTACCCCTCCATAATTATAATTCAACTTTTACATTTTCTCTTTCGTTTGCACTTGCCTCAAACATTGCTTTTGATTTGTAACCGAACAATCCAGCAAAAATATTACTTGGGAACATTTCAACTTTGTTATTATAAATTCTAACAACACCATTGTAATATTTTCTTGAATTAGCAATATCATCTTCAATTTTTGATAACTCTTTACTTAAATCTTTGAAGTTTTCATTAGCTTTCAAATCAGGATATGCTTCTGCTAAAGCCATAATTTTACTAATACCACTAGATAGTTGCTCATTTGTCTTAATCTTTTCATCATCAGACATTTTGTCATAAGCACTATTTCTTAGTTCTACAACTTCTTTTAAAGTATCTTTTTCATGTTTAGCATATCCTTTTACAGTTTCTACAATATTAGGAATTAAATCCCATCTTTTCTTAAGATAAACATCCATAGTAGAGAATGCTTCTTTTACCTTATTATTTAGTTTTACAAAACTATTATATAAAGCAAAAGCATAAATAATAATTAAAACGATAATTGCAATGATAATGTAAATCCACATAATTTCACCTCCTCTTGTAATTTAATTTTATCATATTTTTAATTTTTTTAATATATTATTAGGAAATATTCTTTCAAAACTATTGTAATAAATTTTATATCTGCTATAATTTATTTAGTTGATTTAATCAAACAACTTTGGGAGTATAATTTTTCGAATATAAGTAAAGTTATCGCTCCAAATTGATAGGAAACTCGGAAATTGATTTCTGAGAGTAATAAATGCTAACTAGAAATGGTTAGTTTTTTTGTTATGTAAAGGAGTTGATTATATGTTAAATATAGAAACAAAAAAAATTAAAAATAAGTGATGGTGCATTTCTATTTGAATATTTAACATTAGCAATTTCATCACTCATTATTTTAAATTCACTTGGAATCTTTATTTTAAATCCATCAAACATTTCATATTGCGTTTCAATGTTATTACCCTTATTAGTAGTAATGACTAATGTTTTTTCAATTTCACTTAAATTTTACGTTTTTGTAATATTTGGTATTGTTATAATTGTCTAAATAATTAAAACTACTATGCTAATTATAAAGCATACATTTAAAATTTTGTATTGTATTTGTATTCTGGTATTTTCTCTTCCTTAAATAATATTGATGTATATTTTTAATATCTAAATCATTCTTTATATCAAGCTCTATAATAGGAAGTGCTACATTAATAATTAAAAGTGTACTAATGATTGTTATATTAAATGGAATCATATTATTTATTGTCAGTATAATATTCGGTATAACTATAATTGCTAATAACAATATAAGGATTATTTCATAAACATAGTAGTTCTTAAATGCCTTATATTCTACTTTGGCACCATCTTTTAACTAATTTCTAATTGGGAACAATAAGACTAATAAAATTATGGCTACTAAAATTATGATTACTTTCTTCTTCACTCTTTACACATCACTTCCAAATTGCAATTTGTATTCTTATTTATTTTTATTCATCCACTCAACTGTATCCTTTATTGTATCTTTCATATTTCTATTTTTAAATT
>CAKPHY010000028.1 GCA_934162285.1 uncultured Bacilli bacterium | reverse complement strand
AAAACACCTCCTTTCGGAAGTGTATTCTAGCACAAACTAGTTTTTTTATAAATGTCTACCCTAAAGGGTGCATTTCACAATTAAACCAGTTTTTATCATTATATTTTTTCTTCACCTTTGTTTTTAAAATAAATGACAATCGGTGTTCCTTCAAAATCAAAGTTCTCTCTTATTTTATTTTCTAAATATCTTTCATAAGAAAAATGTACAAGTCCTTTACTATTAACTTTTATATTAAATGTTGGTGGACATGTAGAAACTTGAGTGGTTCCATAGATTTTTAATCTTTTACCTTTATAACTTGGCGGTAAATTTAAAGCATAAGCTTCATTTATACAATCATTTATTAAATTTTCATCAACCATTTTTTTATGATTATTAGCAACTTTCAATATTTCAGGCATTAATGTATGAATTCTTTTTTTAGTCATTGCTGACAAATAAACAATTGGAGCATATGTCATAAATTGGAAATTAGCACGAATTTCTTTCGTAAATTTCTTTATATACTCTTCTTTATTTTCAACAGTATCCCATTTATTAACAACGATTACAATTGCTTTACCTGCATCAATAGCATAACTTGCGATATGTTTATCATGTTCAATAATACCCGTTTGGGCATCTATTACTAATAAACAAACGTCTGATCTATCAATTGCTTTTAAAGCACGAAGTAAACTATACCTTTCAATAGATTCATAAATTTTCCCTTTTTTACGCATACCTGCTGTATCAATTACAACATATTCTTCATTTTCATATTTAAAGGTTGTATCAACAGCATCACGGGTTGTTCCAGCAACATCGCTTACAAGAACGCGATCATAACCAACTATGGCATTTACTAAACTACTTTTACCAACATTAGGTCTTCCAATAACAGAAAATTTAATACGATTATCAGCTTTTTCTTCTTCATAGTCTGGAAAATCTTCAGTTATTTTATCAAGTAATTCATTAATGCCAGAATTTTGTTCACCACTAACATATACATATTCATCTAAACCTAATTCATAAAAGTCATATAAATGATCTTTAGATTCTTTGCTATCAACTTTGTTAATGGCAACTATAACTTTCTTATTAGATTTTAATATAATATCTCTTGTTGCTAAATCATTTTGATCTAATCCTACTTTACCATCAACAACAAATACTATTACATCAGCTTCATTAATGGCTATTTCGGCTTGCATTTTAATATTGGCATTAACAGTATTATCAGTTAAATCAATTCCACCTGTATCTATTACCATAAAGCGCTTTTTCTTATAACTTACATCACCATATATACGATCACGAGTAACACCTGGTATATCTTCAATGATGGAAACTTTTTTACCAACTAATCGATTAAATAAAGTTGATTTACCAACATTTGGTTTTCCTACTAACGCTACAACTTGTTTCATTTATATCACCTTAATTTCTATTTTTTCTCCACTATTTTTTATTTCTTTTACATTTTCAAATATAATTTCACTATATTCAAGTAATTCGCCTAATAACATATAATTTATCTTAGACATTAATTCTAAATATAATTTATCTTTATACAAATAAAGTTTAAATTTAGGAATTTTTTTTAATATTTTTAAATTATCAATGCAATATAAAATATTAGGTTCTTCAGCAATAACTATTTTCATTTCTATTTGTTTATTGTAACAATTAAAATATTCTAGTTCTTCTTTATCAAGTTTTATTATTAATCCATAATTTATATCTTTATAAATTAAAACATCATAATAACCATATATATCAAATTTATTTTTTTCTTTTATAATTTCAAAAACATTTTTTAAATAATCACTTAATTCTTGATCATTTTTTATATTAGGTATTTTATCAATAACAAAAACTAAAAAAGAATTTTCTGAAAGCAACTTGATTTTCAATTGAATCACCTAATATATAGTATGATATAAATAACTATTTGCTAGATAATTCTTTCAATACGATCATAAATTTCAGCACGACCTTCTTTTGTAATATTAGAAAACATTACAAATTCATCTCCAACTGGTAATTCTAATTCATTTAAGATCATGTTTCTTTGCTTTTGATGTTGAGTTACTCCAACTTTATCAATTTTAGTGGCAACTATAGTTACGGGTATTTGATAGTGTTTTAAGTAATTAAACATCATAATATCATCTTTACTTAATTTATGACGAAAGTCAATTAACATAAAAACTTGTTTTAAATTTTCACGCGAAGTTAAATAATCTTCCATCATTAAACCAAATTTCTTTTGATTTTTTTTACTTAATGTTGCATAACCATATCCTGGAGCATCAACCAAATAAAATTCTTCATTAACTAAATAAAAATTGATTGTTTGAGTTTTACCAGGAGTGGCACTAGTTCGAGCATAATTTTTACGATTGATAATTGTATTAATAAAACTACTTTTACCAACATTTGATCTACCAACTAATAAAAACTCTGGCAAATTCCCTGTAGGATATTGGCTTCTTCTAACTGCACTAATTTCTAAATTTACACTTGTAATTTTCAAAATAATCATTCCTTTTTTAATAAGATTTAAAGATTAAAGAATTATAACATCTAAAATCAAATATGTCAAAATTTATTTAATACCACCAACTATAATAATATCTAAAGTAACATAAATCAAGGCAATAAATATTAGACCCCAAGAAGTATAAGTTATTATTAAAAACTTTTTATTTTCTTTTTTTAAAGCTAATAAATAACTACCTATTAGTATCATTAAAAGTATTATTATAAATATACATATTAAAAAATTTGACATAATATCACCATAGTCATTATAGCAAAAAAAACAAAAATAAGAAAGATTAAATTCATTTATATCTTCCACCCCTTTTAAGATATAATGCTTTTAATTTTACTAACTTTTATGAACAAAAAATTTTTAAATATTTTTTTAGTTTACTATTTCTGTGCATTACAAATTATTAATATTTTTAATTAGATTCCAATATTTTAATGATAACTTGGAAATTTTACATAAATGCTTAAAAAAGCCAATTACAATTTGTAATTAGCTTTTTTCTTTTTCTTCTAAATAAGCATTAGCATTAATCGCTATACCTATTACCAAAATATTACTTAAAATATATACCCAAACCATCAAAATAACTATAGATGACAAACTACCATAAAAAACATCATAACGAGCAAATTTAGAAACATAAATAGAATAAATAAAGGTAACAATAATCCAACCTAATGTTGTAAATAATGCGCCACTATTTATAGTTTTACTTTTTATTTGATTATCTGGGGCAATAGTATAAAGAATTTTTAAACAGAAAAAGATTATAAAGAATGATATTGGCCATTTTAATACTGTAAACAAATGATAAATGTAAGTATAATCGCCATCAATACGATCTATAATCATTTTTAAAATTGAAGACCCAAAACCTAAAATAAAAACCGTTATGGAAAAAACAAACATCAGCAAAATTACTAAAAAGAACGATTTTACTCTTCTTTCAATAGTTTCGCCACCTTCATTTTTATAAAGAATATTAGTTGTCGTTATTATTGAATTTGTTCCATTACTAGCAAATATAAAGGCTAAAATAACAGTTATAAAAACATTACCACTACCAATATCAGTATTAATAAACTTTTCTAAAATATTAACGACATCACCAGGAATATTTGGTGCAAATAAATCGGTTAAAACTTTAACAGAAATGTTTAATTTAGAAAATATATATCCTAATAAAATAATTGCTGGAAATATTGATAAAATCAAAGAAAATGATAAATTACCTGGTAATATTATCATTTCTGGTTTTTTGATTATTTTTAAAAGTTTTTTTAAAACATTTTTAGTTTTATTATATGTCTTTTCGATCATTAGCTTCCTCTTTTATCTTTCGCATATCAATTGTCGCTTCATTAATAGCATCATCTATTGTTTTAATATCATCAGTGATCATACTATAACCAATCGCTGCTCCAAATCCATGACTTAATTCTTTTAATTCTTTATTTAATTTTTTAATATAAAGTTCTATTTGACGATCTTTATATCCTACAAGATAAATTAAGAATTCGTTACCATTAGTACGCATAATATCAGAATTAATTACTTGATTTTTAATTAGTACATTAGCAGCTTCTTTAATTTCCTCATCACCAGCATTATGCCCATAATTATCATTTATATAAGCAATATTGTTCAAATCGATGATTATTATTGTTTGTGGATAAACTTTACTAGCATCCCAAGTATCAATATTGTCATTCAAATAATTACGATTTTTAAGAGAAGTTAACATATCCATATATTTTATTTTTTCACTTTTTTTGAAAGAAATTGTTGGTTTATTAGCTTTATTTAATTGACTTGTTAAAATAATAGAACCAACAAATAATAAAGCAACACCACTTATTAAAATAATTTTTTTAATTAATTCTTTGGAATTAGTATGATTATTAATTTCGTTTAACCCTAAACCTATTTCTTTATTTTGAGAAAGTGAACTCAAATAGAAATCTAAATATTCATTAAAAATTGAATTATTAGCTACACTTTTCATAACATAACTTGCATTATCATTATCTTTTAAATATTCAATTTTATAATTTTTCAAAGTAGTTTTAGCATAATAATTGTAAGTATTAAAATCAATAGCAATTACTGCTTCTTTACTATTAACAAGTTCTTTAATAGTTTTATACTCAACTACATTTTTAGTATTTTCACCTACTAATTTTCCTATATAAGAATCTTTTAAAACACCTACTCGTACATCATTTAATGATTTTAAAGATGTTACATCTAAAGTAGTTTTACCATTAGAAATAATAGTAATTTGATCATTATAAACATCAGTTGCAATATAACCATTTAGATCATATCCTGATTTACTAGATGTGTTATAAAAAATATCAACATCACCATTATTAAAACCATTTAATAAGTCCCCAATATTACTATATTCTTCATATAAAATTTCAATATCAGCTACAGTACTAAACTTGTCTAAAATAGCTTTATTAGTTCCATATAAAGTTCCATTAATATTTAAATCATAAGGAGCATTTTCAACATAACCATATTTATATCTCTTACCCTTAAATGAAGCCATAGAATTTTGATCAGTTTGACTAAACTCAAAATATGATGAAGTAAAGTATTTATTAAATTCTTGATCAAAATTTTCAATTGACCACTTTTTAAAGTATTTTTTAATAATATTATTTAATTTACTATTATCTCCTAAATTAATAACATAATAAAGATGAAGATCATTAATTAAATAATTATTATGTAATTTGTCATTTAAAGAATGTTCTAAAGATAATAATTGAGGAACAACCATGGCATTTAAAGAAGCTGTGATATTACTACTTTCGTTTCCTAAAATATTATTAACAATATCTTTAATACTCTTATATCCTTTAATTTCACAACTAGAACAATTTAGATATTTTTTGATTTCAGCTAAATCAGTCTCTAAAACACCTATTTTTAAATCTTTTATTTCATTTAAATCTTGATAATGTTTATTTTCAGTTGAAAATAATACATAATTATCAGCATATACTTCAATTTGATTATCACTGATAGTTTTAACGCCTTTAAAACTATATTTAGTAGTAATATTATCACTTATATTGTAAGAAATACGATTAAATTCTAATCCTGTATTTTTTTCTAAATCAGTGAAATAATCAAAAACTAAGCCTTCACCAACATAATTTAATACAGGTATATCATTAGAAACACCTAAGTCAATTAAATTTTGTTTATTATTTTCAATCCATTCTTTTTCTATTTTCGTTAAAGATGTATTTTTATCTTCACTTGAAAGGTAATAATAAACACCAAAGCCACTACCAATTAAAGCAATTGCTAAAATAATTATAAATATAATTTTTTTATTCATTTTTACCACCTAACTATTGTTAGTCCACTTAAATGAAAGACTTGTTTTGTGTTTTGCTCCGATAATTGGATAAGCACTATCCTCACTTGTATCTTCTTTACAAGTTACAAAAACTTGAAAATCATAAGTTTTCTTTTCATCATCACTATAAAGTTCTAAAACTTTATCAAGCATTTGCTCAATTGACAAAAGATTAGTATCTTTCTTGACGTCAATAATGATTTCAATTATCGCTCCATTTACACTTGTTTTTGCTGAATTAATAAACTTACTTTCTTTTACTTTATTATCAGTAGCTGTTAATTTAGTATCACTTATTGGATACTTTTTAGCTTGATCTAGTCTATTTCCATATAAAGAAATATTAGAATCTGGTAAAACTACTTTAATAATAGCATAACTTGTAACAAGAATTACTAATACTGCTAAAGATAGAAAAACTATTTTTATTTTTTTACTCATATTTCACCTCAATCGCGATTTAATTATACTACATTTTAATCCTTATTCAAAATTTGTAGCCTGTCAATTAACATTCTATTTACAACTTCAGGATTAGCTTGACCTTTAGTTTCTTTCATTATTTGACCCATTAAATATTTTAAAGCTTTATCTTTTCCAGCTTTATAATCATTTACTGATTGTTCATTTTCATCTAATATTTTAGTAACAATTGTTTCTAAAGCACTATTATCAACTTCTTTTATACCTAATTTATCAATTATTTCAGTAAATGATAAATCGCTTTCTAAAATATATGGTAATATTTCTTTCCCTTGTTTTGATGATATCTTTTTAGAAGCTAACATATTTACTAAAGAAATTAAGTTATCATCGGTTAATTTAGTATCTTTTAAAGCAATATTATTTTTGTTTAAATGACTTAAAATATCACCTGTTAAAAGATTAGCTAAAATTACTTTATCAGTTTTATTATAAATACTACGATAATAATCATTTAAATCTTTAAAAGCAACTAATGTTTTTATATTATTAGTACTAATACCATAACTAGCATATTCACTGCGCATTGCCTCAGGCATAACTCCAATACTATTTTTAGCTTCATTCATCCATTCATCACTGATTACTACAAATGG
This sequence comes from uncultured Bacilli bacterium, assembly GCA_934162285.1. Lineage (GTDB taxonomy): Bacteria > Bacillota_I > Bacilli_A > RF39 > UBA660 > RUG11241. The sequence goes on along the minus strand of CAKPHY010000028.1, from coordinate 7,973 downwards.
AATATCTGGTTCAGGAGCATAACGATAGTCATTACCCGTTTCTTTAACACGCATTAAGATAGTTGTATTAGTTTTATCATCAAAACGTCTAGTTTCTTCTTGAATTGTGCCACCAGCTTCTAAAATAGCTTTTTGACGTTCTATTTCATAGTTAATACTAATAGCTACCTTACTAATAGAACCAATATTTTTTATTTCGGTTTTAGTTCCAAATTTAGTTGCATTTTCTTCTTTTAAGGAAATATTAGCATCGCAACGCATACTTCCTTCTTCCATTTTAACATCACTTACACCTAAATATAAAAGGGTTTCTCTTAAAGCTTCTAAATAAAGACAAGCTTCTTCACCATCACTTATTACTGGTTTACTTACAATTTCAATTAAAGGTACTCCAGCACGATTATAGTTTAAAAGAGTTAAGTCGCCACTATGAATACTTTTACAAGTATCTTCTTCAATGTGTATACGCTCTATTTCGATTTTTTTAGGTCCATTTTTAGTATTGATTTCTAAATAACCATCATATCCTATTGGTGTATCCTTTTGGGTAATCTGAAACCCTTTTGGTAAATCTGGATAAAAATAATTTTTACGATCAAAATGCATTGTTTGATTAATTTTACAATTTAAAGCAAGACATGCTTTTAAAGCCATATTAATTACTTCATGATTAAGTCTTGGAAGTGTTCCAGGATATGCTAAATCTAAAACACTTACATTAGTATTAATAGGATCACTAAAATTATTTTTACTTCTTGAAAAAACTTTAGAATTGCTTTTTAATTCGACATGGACTTCAATTCCTATTGTAGGTACTAACATTACTTATCACTTCCTATTCTCATATCTAAAGCTAATGCTTGTTCTAAATAGCTTGCTAATTTATAAATTATTTCTTCATTAAAGTATGAACCTATTATATGCATACCAATTGGCATATTTTCATGATTAAAGCCTACTGGCATCGATAATGCTGGTAACCCAGTCATATTAACTGGTATTGTTAGTAAGTCGTCATAAAAGCACTTTAAAGCATCATCCGAGTGTTCATTAAACTTGTAAGCTGTATTAGTATTTGTAGGTCCAATAATTAGATCATAATTTTCAAAAACATGTTTAAAATTCTCGATCATGTTATGTCTAATTTTCATAGCTTTATAGTAATATTTATCAGCGTTTTCGCCACTTAAAACATAAGAACCTACCATTATTCTTCTCTTTACTTCAGCTCCAAAGCCTTCACTTCTAGTATATTCATACATTTCTGTTAAATCTTTTTTATCATTTAAATAACCATATTTAATGCCATCAAAACGAGCTAAATTAGTACTTGCTTCACCTAAAGAAATCGTTTGATATAAAGGTATTGCATATTCTAAATTTTTAATATCAACATAATCAACAATACAACCACTTTTCTTTAATAAATCAATTACTTCTAAAATTTTATTTTTAACTTCAGAATTTATAACATCACTCATGTAATAATTAGGAATAGCTATTTTCATTCCTTTAATATCTTTACCAATTAAAGAAGTAAAATCTTTATCACACTTAGTACTTGTCATATCATTTTCATCAAGACCTGAAATAGCATTCAAAAGAACGGCATTATCGTAAACATTTCTAGTCATTGGTCCAATTTGATCTAAACTTGACGCAAAAGCTACTAATCCGTATCTAGAAACACGACCATAAGTTGGTTTCAACCCAACTAAGCCACAGAAACTAGCAGGTTGACGAACAGAGCCACCTGTATCACTACCTAAGGCAAATAATACTTCATGACTAGCAACACTAGCTGCTGAACCACTACTTGAGCCACCAGGAACATATTCTTTATTTCTCGGATTTAAGGTATTACCAAAATAGCTAGTTTCTCCAGTTGAACCCATAGCAAATTCATCCATATTAGTTTTACCTATAATAATCATGTGTTTTTCTTTTATTTTTTTAACAACTGTTGCATCATAAATTGGTTCAAAATTTTCAAGCATTTTTGAAGCACAAGTTGTTCTTAAATTCTTAGTTATAATATTATCTTTTATAGCAATAGGCATACCAAAAAGAATATTATCAATTTCTAAATTTTCTAAAGCTTTAGCTTCTTTTATTGCTTCATCTTTATTTAATGTTATAAAATCATTTAAATTATTTTCTTCTATTCTTCTAAATGATTCTAGTACAAGATCTATTGGTTTAATTTTATGAGATTTTAAAAGTTCATGTATTTCATTTAAACTTAAATCTAAATAATTAGTCATTTAAAGCCCTCGTTACAGCAATATAACTTCCATATTTTTTATTAGCATTTTTTAAAATCTCCTCACGACTTAACATTTCTCCAATAGTATCTTCATTATAAGTATTTTTATTTGTACATGGTGCAATTACAATATCTTGATCAGGTATTTCTACATCTTCTATTTTTTTAATCTCTGTCAAAATATCTTTTAACTGATAAGAAAATTTTTCAACTTCTTCTTCAGTTAAATGTAGTTTTGCCAAAGACGCAACATGTAAAACTTTTTCTTTATCTAATTTTTCCATATTCCCTGCCTCTTTCAGATGTTATTATAACATGATTTTATTACAAAATAAATAGCAATATCCCATGCAGAAGCATAAAAAATACACTTAATTTAATAAGTGTATTTTTCAATGTTATTTTCCTATAGCCGTACGAGATTCTACTTTACTAGTACATGTGCCATATAATACTCCAGTTTGCCATGCTCCAAATTCACCGCAATTTGTTGGCGTACATACACGATTATATTTATTACATACATACTCGGTATCAGTACATATTGCAGGGTTTCTAAATTCAGAACGACATTTTTCATATTTCACTAATTCATCAGTTTGATTAGCGCTTGATGAACGACAAACCTGACCTGATAATGACCATGATCCATAAACAGTACTACAAGTAGCCTTACGATATTCCTTACGACTGTTAATATTAACAGAACAACGATTAACTTTGTTGCTGCTATCTTTAATCCAAGCGCTGTAAACACCGGCTTCAGTTATAGTCTTGCTATTAGTTGAAGACCAATTAATACCATCCCAAGAATATGTAATACCACTAGTTGAAGAAGGCGTAATTGTTATAACCTTACTTGTATCATAACCATCAGAAGTAGTAACTTCACAAGTAGTACTAGAAAGACCACTTTCTTCACAGTTAGTACAAATAGTATATGGATCACTACTAGTTCCAGAACCTAAGAATGTTGTTGTACCCTTTAGAGTTACAGAAGGATAAACAGCTGATTCATCATATGAGATCTTGTTTTGTAATCCGCTCGAGTTGAAATAACGAGAGTTACCATTAGTATGATTATTCATAATCCACCAATCACTACTATTTAAAGCAGATAAATAGTTCTCACTGAAACATGGTATTACCCCACCTGAACTAGTATAAGAATAATAGTAATTAGTACATTTAGAATGAGTACTTGCTAGGATAAGATCACTTGCACTTAATAATGCAACTTTACCAGTATAAGCACTAGCTCTATCGGTATTAACGTTTGTTGCCATCGTATCATTGTAATTAGTAGATCCAATCTTTCCTTCGTAGTAATATCCACTAGAAACTATGTAATTTTTTGCTTCAGTTGTTAAACCAGCATAGTAAGTATCTAGTAAATAAGTTTCTAATCTTGTTCCCGCGAATGTACTATTAGCTGAGTGAACTTGTCTATTTCCTAATGAAGTCATATAAACAAGTTTATAAGTACCATCAGGGTTTACGGCAACAATTCTCCAAGTTTGACCGTTAAACGTTAAATAGTTGTTAGGAGAAGAACCACGATATAAATATCTATTTACAGTATAAGCATCTTTGTATAAACCGTCCCCACTTGTAACAAGAGTTTCGGTTAATTTTGTATAAACATATACTTTTACTGTCTTAGTTGAAGTATTTCCTGCACCATCAGTAGCTGTTATTGTCACTGACTTAACTCCAGTTGTTGAAGTATCAAGAGAACTAGCCGATAATGTTACACCATTAGCATCACTAGCAGTTGCATAATTGCTTATTGTTAATGTTTGACCTTTTAAGATACAAATATCGGAAGCGGTAATAACAGGAGGAGTATTGTCTAAAGCGAAGGCTTCAGAACATTCGTTAGTTGCATTACCATAAGAGTCAGTAGCGTAAACGCATAAATACCATAAACCATCACCAGAATTTTTAGTAATAGTAGAGCCGCTTGTAAATGAAGTGCCATTAGCAGCACTAGCCCCCTTAGTTTGAGTCCATAAATATTTAGCGCTAGCGACATTAGACATGTCAGTAACGGTAACTTTAGTTGATTGAGATTTACTGTAAGTCATATTGCCGTTAGGACTGAAAGAAATTTCAGGGCCAGATTGATCGGCAACATTAGTAATAGAAGCACTAGTAACAGCGGCATTAGAGTTGCCAGCGGCATCTTTAACAGAACCAGCCTTCAAAGAGATAGTTGAAGAAGCGTTAGAGTCGCCACCAATAATAGTTAAAACGTATTTGTAGCCACCAGAAACCGCAGAGCTAGTAATGCTAGAGATAGAGATAGCACTAGTGTTAGAAATAGTGAAAGACGAGCTAGTTAAAGTATTGGTAACAACGCCGACATTATCAGTACAAGTAAGGGTAATAGTAGCAGTAGAGCCCTTCATAGTAGATGTTGGAGAGAAAGAACCAAAAGAGCAAGTTGGGGCTTCAACATCCGACCAACGAGCATAAAGTGTATGAGCATTAGAGTTACTTACAATCGTTGTATTATTTACGACAGTACCTCCTGTTTCACTAGTATACCAACCATTAAATCTATAACCTGTTCTCGTTGGAGTTGGTAATGTTCCATACGCTGTTTTATATTGTTTTGTATCTGTTGTATATTCTCTCAATTTTAAATCACTTATATATATTGGTCCTTGATTTACCACATCATAATTAAGCCCAATATTAGAAAAATAATCTGAAGCACCTAAATTAAATTTGTACCCAAAATATTTCCAAGCTGACGTAGTTGTGTTGCTTGTATTCCAATTTATTCCATAATTAGAACTTATTTTTGTTCCATCAGAATTAAATGTTGGTGCATATAAGCGTAAGTTTCCTGAAATTGTTGCTCCTAGTTTACCTTGAGCACTTAATAGATACGATGTATTTTGCTTAACTTTTGTACTTAGTATTGGTATTATTATACCCGTATATTGGTATGCGTTAGAATAAACGGCAAATCCTGGTTTTCCATTATATTGATTACTGCTATCAACTTTACTTTGACCTTGAAATGTCCAATTAGATGTATTTTCATCATATATATTATAGTTATGATCAAAGTTGACCGTTACGTTATTATTTATATTTATATTAGGACTAGTCACACTAGCATTGGTATTACCGCTATTATCAGCAACCATTCCTGCTTTAATACTAATAGTTGCATTACCATTAGTACTTCCACCTTTTACTGTTAAACTATATTTATAACCATTTGTTACTTTTGTTGCTGTTACACCTTCAATACTTATCATATTAGAATTAGAAACAGTGAAAGACGAGCTAGTTAGAACATTGGTAACAACACCAATATTATCAGTACAAGTAAGAGTAATAGTAGCAGTAGAGTCTTTCATAATAGATGCTGGCGAGAAAGAGCCAAAAGAACAAGTAGGAGCAGAATTATCAGCGAAAGAACCTTTAATAGTGACAGAAGCTGAAACCGTCAAAGATGCAGGATTTGTAGAACCAGAGAAGCCAGAAGACCAACTCGAGAACTTGAACCCAGAATTAGGAGTTGCAGTAGCTGAAATCTTTTCACCATATCTTGCAGTTAATGTTTTATTTGAACCACTAGCTGTTGCCGTTACTCCTGTTGTATTATTTTCACTTGTTACTTTTACTGAACCATTTCCACCTGTTGCTACTGTTATTGTGTATTCATTTCTATTAAACCATGCTGTGTACGTTGCATTTGCTGTTATTGTTGGATTACTTGTTAGTAATGTTGCTGCTGTTGTACTTGCTGCTCCACTACTTGTTCCTACATACGTTCCTCCAGTTGGTGCTGTATAAATACTTGTTAATGTTATTACTGTTGAGTTTGGTATTATATACGTTTTTGTACTTGCATTTGTATAATTTGCTGTTGTATATGTTCCCTTACTTCCTTTTACATTTAATAACATATTATTAACAGTATAACTTCTATATGTCTTATTTGCACTGCTGCTTGCATTTCCTGCAGCATCTTTACAAATTAAGTAATATGTTCCAGTTGCACTTACTGTCTTATTTACTGACATACTTGTTGTTGATGTTATTGTTGTATAATCACTTGCTGCTGGGCTTGCATTTGTTCCCCAGTAATATGATGTTACTCCAACTCCATCTGTACATTTTAATGTTGCTGTTTGACTGGATGCTTTTAAATTACTTGTTGTTGATATGCTTGGACTTGGTGCTGTCTTATCAGCGAATCCAGCATTAACAGTCACTGCACTTGTTACTGTTAATGTTGCTGGATTTGTTGTCCCACTAAATCCCGATGTCCATCCTGTGAACGTATATCCACTATTAGCTGTTGCTGTTCCAGTAATCTTTTCACCATATCTTGCAGTTAATGTTTTATTTGAACCACTAGCTGTTGCCGTTACTCCTGTTGTATTATTTTCACTTGTTACTTTTACTGAACCATTTCCACCTGTTGCTACTGTTATTGTGTATTCATTTCTATTAAACCATGCTGTGTACGTTGCATTTGCTGTTATTGTTGGATTACTTGTTAGTAATGTTGCTGAATCATTACTTGCTGCTCCACTACTTGTTCCTACATACGTTCCTCCAGTTGGTGCTGTATAAATACTTGTTAATGTTATTGCTGTTGAGTTTGGTATTATATACGTTTTTGTACTTGCACTTGTATAATTTGCTGTTGTATATGTTCCCTTACTTCCTTTTATATTTAATAACATATTATTAACAGTATAACTTCTATATGTCTTATTTGTACTGCTGCTTGCATTTCCTGCAGCATCTTTACAAATTAAGTAATATGTTCCAGCTGCACTTACTGTCTTATTTACTGACATACTTGTTGTTGATGTTATTGTTGTATAATCACTTGCTGCTGGACTTGCATTTGTTCCCCAGTAATATGATGTTACTCCAACTCCATCTGTACATTTTAATGTTGCTGTTTGACTTGTTGCTTTTAAATTACTTGTTGTTGATATACTTGGACTTGGTGCTGTCTTATCAACGCATACTGTATATAACGTTACATTTGCTGTTGTTGTACTTGGTGTATAACTTGCTCCTGAAGCAAATGTAATAGTTGTTCCTCCACTTGTTGCTGTATATCCACATGTATATCCTGTTTTAGTTACTGTTGGTAACGTTACTGCTACTGCTTTCCAGTTTGCTGTTAACGTTACTGTTCCTGATGTACTTCGCAAATTCTTAAAGTATTTTGCCGTTACCTTTGTTGCTCCATTACTCCATGCTGTTGATACGGCATCACTACTTGTTCCATACATTGCTGTTCCGGTTGTTGAATTTGTTGCTGTCCATCCAGCAAATGTTTGAGCTTTACTTGCACTTGTTGCACTTAAAGTTCCACTTGCTGAGTTTGTAATATTTACTGTGAATGTCTTACTTGGATTATCTATTGTTAAAACACTATTATATGTTCCACTTGTTGGACCATTTGTTCCTTTTGTTCCACCATTTAATGTATAACCAATTGTATATGTATTAGCTGTACATACTGTGTACAACGTTGCACTTGCTGTTGTTGTACTTGGTGTATAACTTGAACCTGATGCATATGTAATAGTTGTTCCTCCATTTGTTGCTGTATATCCACATGTATATCCTGTCTTAGTTATTGTTGGTAACGTTACTGCTACTGCTTTCCAGTTTGCTGTTAACGTTACTGTTCCTGATGTACTTCGCAAATTCTTAA
>CAKPHY010000027.1 GCA_934162285.1 uncultured Bacilli bacterium | reverse complement strand
TTTTTAGATCGAAAAAATAAGAAAATATTGCACTAACTTTCTGTAAAATACACTGAATATATATATATATATATATAATGGTATTAAAGTAGGTAAAATTCACAAAATAAATGTAATAAGATCAAGGATAGTGAATGGTTTTCAGTTGATATAGTGATATTGGCTTTTTTAATGATGTTAAAAAAAGGAGGTAAAAAATGGCAACCCAAAATAAACAATCTTTGTTTAGATTTGATGTTTTAATGTTAACTATGTTAATTGCTATTTTTTGTTCTCCTAAAAGTAATAGTAGTTATAACGATGTTAAAAAAGGAACAGGCGTTTTTAATACAGCTGAATACCAAATTAAATTAAATAATAGTACTAGTTTATCCCAGGTTATTAATTTAGAAGATACAATAACATCTAATAATTATTCAAATCAATATGTTGCACCAGGTAGTACAGGTGATATAAAACTAGTTTTAGATTTCTCTAATGTAGATGTTTCTACTAATTATACAATAAATCTAGGCACTTATGATTTACCAGCAAATTTAAAATTATATTCTGATTCTACTTATACTACAGAATTTTCATCAATAAGTGGATCTTTTCTTATAAATTCAACACCAATCCATACTTATCATATTTATTGGAAGTGGATCTATGCAATTGATGACGTGAGTAATGCTAATGATAATTTATATATGAATCATAGTTTATCAGTTTTATTAAATATTAGCACTACACAAAGATTTGAAGGTGGTAGTAAATGAAAAGAAGAATATTGTTATTAATACTAGCAACATTATTTCTTATTTTTATTAGTGTCAGAGAAACATATTCTGAGTATAAAAAAGACATGAATGTAAAAATAAATTCAACAGCAGCAGATTTTATATGTGATGCTGAAATTGATAATCCTGGTACTTATATTTCAAATGAAGGCTGGGCATATTTTAAAGTAATTATTAAAAACTATGATAACAACGATAATATAACTAAAGTTCCAGTTCAATATAATTTAAGCATTTCAAATCAACAAACTTCAAAAGCACTTTATAGATATTTAGATGCATCAGGAAATTCAAATAATTTTGTAGATACATTTACAACTAGAAACTATACATTTTCAACGGATGCTAAACAAAGTCAAGTTATAAATGTTGAAGTAAGAACCGATTCCATGACGAGTGAAAATATAGATTTTAAAGTTGATTTAAATTGTTATCAAATATCAAAATAGGAGGAATTAAAATTGAAAGATAAAAGTTATATTATATTAGGTATAATTATATTTACTTTATTCTCATTAAACATAGCAAATACATATGGAAGATATACTAAAACAGTTACCAAAACAGGTACGATCGCAACAGCAGATGTTGGTTATTGTAAAAGTAAAAATATTACATCTTTTAAGGAATGTTTAATAAGAAACGATAGTCAACAAGAATTAAATGATGCTTTAAACACAATATCATTAAGAACAAATTCAGTTAATTTTGCTAATGTTGAACCGAATGTAGCTTACATTCCTAAGACAACTTATACTAATATAGAAAATAAAACTAATGAAAAATTTATTGCATATACTGATATGAATAGATTTACCTATGTAATAGAAAATAAATTGATAACTGAATTTGATGTAAATGATAGTGATATAACAAAAATAAAATTTAATTCATCTACAGGATATTATACTTATACCGATTCCAAAGTAGGTAATATTAATGATTTAATTACAACAGCAACAGATATGGAAAATGGAATATATAAATATACTTGTTTAGATACATTACAAAATGGGAACTGTTTAAGTTTATATTTGTTTACTGAAGAACCTTATTTAATATCTGGTTATTATAGATTTAAACAAGGATATAAATACACTTATCAAGTTGTAGGAACATCGAGTTCTAATCCGGGATTATATAAAGGTGAAGATGATTATACAACATATGAAAATAATACAGCCAAAGATAATTTTACCTATTACTATCGTGGTGATGTAAATAATAACTGGGTAAAATTTGGAAATTATTTATGGAGAGTTGTTAGAATAAATGGAGATGGCTCTATCAGACTTATTTATTCGGGATTGGCTAGTGCATCTTCTCATACAGGCGGAAATGCTCAGATTGGAACATCAGCTTTTGGTGATACTCAAACATTTAATGCTACTACAACTGACTTATATGATCCAACTCAAACTGTAACAACTACATATTCTAATGGTAGATATGGAAATACCAATGTTGGATATATGTATAATCCAGCTAAAGTTATTAGTGTGTATCCTAATAAAACTCCAGGAAGTGCAACTGCAAATAGATTAAATTATTTTTCACTATTTAATAATATATCTAATGCTACTACATATTATTTCTTCAAAAATTTTGATCCATCAACTGATTGCTTTACTGGAAGCAATAATGATGAGTCAGGAGCTTGTACACTAAAATGTAGAAGTAAAGGAAATGATGGAGATAGTGGAATAGATTGTGTTCAAAGTAATTGGAATACTCTAGCTACAACTCCAGGTAATTTTAGTACTACTGATCCGGGTGTTAATTCAACACAATATATTTATAAAAGCGATTATAAATATACTTGTTGGGGTTATGGAACACCTGTAACAAAGGCGAATGGTGATGGAACAACAAGTGTATATATTACATGCCCTGTTGTTTCAGAAATTGTAGGTACGGTTAATAATCAACCTACACAAGCAAAAGTTAAATATCATGGTGTATTCTCAGCTGATGCTACAACGGCTAATACAAACGTAAAAGATAGTAAAATTAAATCTACTGTTGATACATGGTATGGTAATAATATTTACAATAAGCAAGATGGCAATGGCAATAATTTAGAAGATTATTTGTCTGATGAAATATTTTGTAATGATAGATCTTCAACAATTGCTGATTTTCCACTTGTAAATAGTGGTTCATATTTATATGGTCCATATAATAGAAACACTGCATATAATAGAGTCCCAAGTTTTAGATGTCCTAATAAGAGTAATGATGCATTTACATTAAAAACTAGTGAAGCAAATAGTACAGTTACAGCTAGTGGTGATGGAAATAATATGCTTACTTATCCAGTTGGTCTTATTACGATTGATGAGGTCGCTTATGCTGGAGGTAAAAATGGTTCGATGAACTATAAATATTATTTATATACTGGTAATTATTACTGGACAATGTCGCCGTCCATCTTCGGTTCGCATAGTGCTTATGCGTACGTCTGGTACGTCGATTCCACTGGCTACTTGACTTATCCTAATTCAGCGTATGCGAACGGTGTCCGCCCAGTTGTCAATCTGAGATCTGATGTTCTGTATTCTAGAGGTACTGGAACGGAAAGCGATCCATATATTATTACAATAAAATAATTAAATATTTGAAATACTAGAAAAGTCATAAACATGTTTTATGACTTTTATTTAAACTAAAGAAAATTGTTTTATAAAAATGATTATCATTATGAACGTATATACAAAAAATCTCTTTTATGTTAAAATATTAAAAGTGGTTTTATGATAGAAAGAATTAATAATGTTAATGATGTAAAAAAATTAACTTTGACGGAATTAAAAAAATTAAGCTCAGAAATGCAAGAATTTATAATTGATAACGTTTCTAATACAGGTGGGCATTTAGCTTCTAATTTAGGAGTTATTGATTTAACAATAGCATTAGTTTATACTTTTAATTTTGATTATGATAAAATTATTTTTGACGTTGGACATCAAACTTATCCTTATAAAATTTTAACTGGCCGAAAAAGTCTTTTTAATACTTTGCGAAAATATAAAGGTTTAAGTGGATTCCCTAAGCGTTCTGAAAGCAAATATGATTTTTTTGATACAGGTCATAGTAGTAATTCTATTTCTGCTGCCTTAGGTCTTGCTTTAGCTCGAGATCTAGAACATGAAAAATTTAAAGTCATAACTTTAATTGGTGATGGAGCTATGACTGGTGGCGAAGCTTTTGAAGGTTTAAACAATCTTGGTTATTTAAAAACTGATATGTTAGTAATTTTAAATGATAATGGTGAATCAATAAGTAAAAGTGTTGGTGGTTTATCTCAAAAGTTAAATAAAATAAGAATAAATACAACATATATAAATATTAAAAAAGATATTAAAAATAAGTATAAAGATAAAACTGTTTTTGTTTTAAAAAAAATAAAAAATAATCTTAAAAAGGTAATTTTACCTAATAAATTATTTGATAATTTGGGATTAAAATATATAGGACCTATTGATGGTCATAATTTAAAAGAATTAATTGATACTTTAAAGAAAGTTAAAACTTTAAATGAACCGGTTTTATTGCATGTTATAACCAAAAAAGGGTATGGTTATTTACCAGCTATGGAAACTCCTAATTTATATCATGGCGTATCTAAATTTGATAAAAGTTCTAAAATAACAAAAAATAGTAATGATTATTCAAGTTTTTTTGGTAATTCTCTTTGTGATTTAGCTAAAAAAGATCCTAAAATTATCGCAATTACAGCTGCTATGAAAGACGGTACTGGATTAAACACTTTTGCAACGGAATTTAAGGAACGTTTTTTTGATGTTGGTATAGCTGAACCTCATGCTGTTAGTATGGCAGCTGGTCTTGCATTAGGTGGATTTAAACCAATTGTTGCTATTTATTCCACTTTTTTAGAACGTGCATATGATCAAATGCTAATTGATGTTTGCATGCAAGAGTTACCAGTGATATTTGCTATTGATCGTAGTGGTTTAGTCGGAGCTGATGGTGAAACTCATCAAGGAATATTTGATAATTCTTATTTACTTCATATGCCTAATATTGAAGTTTTAGCTCCGAAATGTGTAGAAGAACTTTATTATTTATTACGTTATGCTTTAACTAGAAAAAAACCGGTAGCTATAAAATATCCACGTGGTAAAAATGAATATGCTTTTAAACCGCTAAAAGAAATAGCTTATGGTAAATGGGAAGTTATTAAAAAAGGCAAAAAAGGTGCCATCATTAGTTATGGTCGTATGCTTAATATAATTATGCCTTTAGCAATTGAACTGGATTTAGAAATAATCAATGCTACATTTTTAAAACCTCTTGATTATAAATTGCTTGATAAAGTAATTAATCAAGGTTTAAAAATAATAACTATAGAAGACAATGTGAAAATAGGTGGTTTTGGTTCTTATGTTAACCTTTATTTAAATGAAATGAAGTATAAGTATGATTTAAAAATAATAGGTTATAATGACATTTTTATTAAGCAGGGAAGTATTGATGAACTTTTAGAGCAAAATAATATGTCGCTTGATAAGTTAAAAGAAACAATTAAAGAATTTTTAAATATTTGAGGTGGATTATGCATAAAAGAAAGATTGACTATAAAAAAATATTTATTGTTATCAGTGCAATATTTATTATTAGTTTGGTTGCTTTTTATGGGTCAAGACTAATTTATTATTATGCTATTGAACATAAAAAGAGTGATGATAATGAAAATAAAACAACATATTTTACAGATCTATTAGAAACAACTATTAATGTTTCTGATGCTTCTGGTGGATTGTATATAAATAATGACGAATATATTTATAAATATAATGCTGAAGATAACTATGTATGGTATTCAGGTGCTTTATGGCGTATGCTTAGAATTAATGCCGACAAAACTATAGATCTTATTATGGATGAACCATTAAGCATTATTTATCCATCTTATGAAGATAATGATTATCTTGAAAGCTACTTGAATAAATTTTATCAAGATTTAGATCAAACATACCTTGACCAAATTGAATATTGTAGTGATAGTGTAAGTGATTTAACTAATATTACTTGTACTAATAAAATAAAAGAAAATATATCTTTAATTGATATTTATCACTATAATGAAGCTGGTGGTTCAAAAAGTTTTTTAAATAAAAACCAAACAACATTTACTATGTCAAAAGATTTAGAAGGAAAATTATGGTATTTAAATAGTGATGGCTCTTTAAATCTATATAATGTTGAAGATGGATATAAGGCTTTAAGTATTAGACCAGTTATTAGATTAAAAGCTAAATTAAATATAAAAGCTGGTAATGGTTTAGCTGATAATCCTTATATTCTAAAAGAAAGTGAAACTCTAGAATTTAAAGATGTTAATGTTGGTGAATATGTAAAATTTAATGATCAACTATATCGTATTCTTAATAAAGGTGAAACATATATTCAAGTGTTAAGTTTAGAATGTTTAAAAGAAAGTGATGCTTGTATCGAAAAAGAATTTGGGACAACAAATGATTATTCTAAAAGTTCTTTAAATACCTATTTAAATGAAAAATTTAGCACTATAGAAAACAATGACTTTTTAGTTGAAGGTGATTTTAAAATAGGTGAAATAGTTGATTATAATTTTGAAAATATCAATAATAAAACTTTTAAAGCTAAAGTTGGTATTCCTAGTGCTTTTGATTATTTCATAACTAATAATCATAACTCCTATTTGCTAAATAAAGGAATTGGTGATACAATTTATACATTATCTGATAAAGGAACTTACTTTTTTGACATGCCATCCAATCTTAAAAATATTTATCCAGTTCTAAATTTAGATATAAATTTAAAGATTACAGGGACAGGAACTATGAATGACCCTTATGTTGTAAGCAGGTGATGATATGAAAAATGAATACAAAGTTGAGAAAATTGAAATATTAGACTTTGATGATTTGAAGCCGAAAAAGAAAATAAAAAATAATGATAAAAAGAAAAATATTTGGTGTATAGGATTAGGTATTTTAGATGTAATAGCTATTTGTTTTCTAATAATGTTTTATGGACCATGGGATGAGTTTAGAAACTTCTGGATAACTTCATCTATGAAAACAATGACTCATCGTTATTTGGCTAGAACACTATATTCAGCAGACGCTATTAAAGAAACTCTTAATAAAAACTATGTTGAAACCATTAATCAAAACACTAATGCCAGTGAAATTTCTTTTTCAGACAGTAAAGATACTGGTGTTTATGATTCTTTTTATGAAGAACAAATTCTAAAAAGAGATGAAGGAAACGATCTATATAAGTATTTTAAAATTCAAGTAAATAATACATATGCTCATATAACAGTAATATATGACCCTTCAAGAATTAGTTATGCTATATCAAGTAAAATAAATATTGGAGGACAATTATTAACTAGTTTAGCTAAAGAACAAGGAGCAATTATAGCAATGAATGCTTCAGGTTTCTCTATAGTAAATAAGAAACTTGTTCCTACGGGAGTTGTTATAAAAGATTCACAAATTCTTTATAAAAACGGTGAGATTGGTGGTTCAATTGGATTAATTGGTTTTAATAAAGACAACGTTTTGGTTCTTACAACTGATTCTCCAGAAAAAGCAATCGAAGATGGAATGCGTGATGCAATGACTTTTGGACCTTTCTTATACGTTAATGGTAAAGCTGCTAAAATAAGTGGTAATGGTGGTTGGGGTTATGCTCCAAGAAGTGTTATTGCTCAAAGAAAAGATGGAATCGTTCTATTTATCGTCTTTGATGGCCGCAATTTAACTGAAAGAGCACTTGGTGCTAGTATGAATGATTTAATTGATATTTTAACTCGTTATAAAGCTTATAATGCTGCTAATTTAGATGGTGGTGGTTCTTCTACTTTAGTAATTAATAATGAAGTAATAAATAGAACTGGTGGCTGGAGTTATAATGGTGATCGTTATTTGCCAGATGCTTGGATTGTAAAATAGGAAGTTTATCTTCCTTTTTTCTTGCTAAAATAAAGAATTTTTTGTACAATTAAAGAGGTGATAACATGAAAAAGATAATACTTAGTTTTTTAATTTTAATATGTTTAGTTGGTTGTGCAAGTTATAAATTTGATCGTACAAAATTTGATACAATTATGAATGGTAATTTTTCTCATATGTTAGAAATAAGTGATGATGAATTAAAAAGTAGTTATAAATTAGATTTAACAAAATTTAATGAACACGTTTTTAAAGTTTCTTATGAAGATCCTGTTAATGTTTATATAGCTCTTAAATATATTAATAAAAAAGAAGCTAAAAAAGAGATTGAAAAATTTATTCAAACTTTAGAAATAAAATATGATAAAGATAATCAAGATCGTATAAATAAGGGAGAAATTATTACTATTGATAATTATTTAATATACATTGTAAGTGATAAAAATGATGAAATTATAAAAGAAATAAAAGATAAGATGACTAAATAGTCATTTTTTTATGATTAAATTTGACAAACAATGGAAAAAGTTTATAATAACTAAGCAAAAAAAGAGATTAAGGGGATAAATATGAATAATAATGATTTAATATTAAATCAATGGGGAAAACAAATATCTAACTATGAAAAACTAACTATTGATGCAGCTAAGAATTTATATAAAAAAATAACTTTAACAACTGATCCTAATTTAAAAAAAGCTTATATGGATAGATTAGTATTAGGAACATTATATGTAGTGCTTCAATATATAAAAAGAAATCAATTATCTTTTTTTATAAAACCACCATATGATATGAATGATGTTATTAGTTCTTTTAATGAAGTATGGATAAATAAAATTTATAATGGTGAACTACTACATGTTTCAGGATTTTCTCAAATTTTTAATTCTAGCTTTTTTAGTGAAGTTTATAATAAACTTGGAGGTTCTAAAATCTCTAACGATTTACTTAAATTAACTAATGATCAACTATTAGATTTATTTTTAAAATATGTTAACTTAAGAAATTCTGATAATGCCGATATTTATGGAACTTTAAGAAAATATTGTTTTAATAATATAGCGAAATCAAAAGTTAAAGAACTTAATAACATATTATTTTGGTTTGAACAAATTTATTCAATTTTAGAACTTGATAAAGAATACACTATTAAAAACAATATTAATGAAAGAAAAGTAATGTTCTTAAAATTAATCATTGATGCTTGTTATGAAAAATTAACTGATAATATTGAAGATGACTTTAATGTTGAAGATTTGGTAATTGATAGCATTAATTATCCTATAATCATTAAAGAGATAAATGATATTTTATTACCACAAAAAAATAAAAAAATCCTTGAACAAAGACTTGGCTTAAATGGTGATGAACCATTAACATTCAACCAAATAGCTGAAAAAAGTAATCTATCACGTGCAAGAATTCGTCAAATTACTATGGGTATCTTATTTCAAATGCGTAAATATGCAGTTCACCAATGGCGTAATAGAGGACTTAATATGGATGAAACTAAAGTAATGTTCAATAATATTAAAAAAGTGACTAAATAGTCACTTTTTTTGCATAATTTTTCTCTTTTTACTCAAAATGAAGTGAAAGGAGAATTTAATTGGCACGTTACAAAGTAGAGATTGTAAACGTGAATACAGCGGATATCAAAGTTTTAAAGAATGACGAAATGATTAAATTATTTAAAGAATTAAAAAAAGGAAACCTAGCTTGTAAAGAAAAACTTATAAATGGTAATTTAAAATTAGTTTTATCGATTTTAAAAAAATATAATAATCGTACTGATAATATGGATGATTTATTTCAAGTTGGGTGTGTTGGTTTAATCAAAGCTATTGATAATTTTGATTTAAGTCATGAAGTTAAATTCTCAACTTATGCAGTTCCTATGATTCTAGGTGAAATTAAACGTCATTTACGTGATAGTAGTAGTTTAAGAGTTGCTAGAAGTATTAAAGATTTAGCATATCAAGCTTTGAAGAAAAAAGAGGAATTAACTAATAAATACAATCGTGAAATATCCATCAGTGAGCTTTCTAAAGAAATGAATATTCCAGAATATGAAATAGCTAATGCTTTTGAAGCTATGTATGATACTGTAAGTATTTTTGAACCAATCTTTAATGATGGTGGAGACACTATTTATTTATGTGATCAATTAGAAGATAAAAAAAACAACATGTATCCTTTAGAAATGCATATTGCTTTAAAAGAAGCCTTAAAAAAATTAAAAGATAAAGAAAGATATATTATTACAGAAAGATATATAATAGGGAAAACTCAGATGGAATTAGCTTCAGAAATAGGTATATCACAAGCCCAAATTTCTCGCCTTGAAAAAAATGGAATTGAATCATTAAAGAAAATGATCAAATAAGAACTTTTTGTTCTTTTTTATTTTTCTATTAAAAATTTTAATAATAAATTAGGTTCTTTATTTTTAAAAATAATATCATAAATTAAATTAATAATAGGCATATTTACTTTCTTATTATTTAAAAGTTTATAAATTGATTTTAAAGTATATAAGCCTTCAACCGTAGTTGTTGCTTTATAAGCCTCAATTTCTTCTTTAGGTCTTTTAGATCCAATTAAATAACCTAAAGTAAAATTACGCGATTTTTTACTAGTACATGTTAATAAAATATCACCAAAGCCTGCAAAAGAAAGAATTGTTTTTTTAGAACCACCTAAAGCTCTTATTAAATTTTTAATATCATTTAAAGATTCTGTTATAAACATTGCTTGCGTTGACTCTGGTAAATTCATTCCTGCAATCATACCAGAAGCAATCGCGATAACGTTTTTAATTGAACCACATATTTCAATACCTAAAATATCTCTAGTTGCTCGAAGTTTTAAAGTATCATTTTCTAAGACTTCTTTTACTATATTTAAAGTTTCTTTATTTTTAGTGCCAATACTTAGTCCGATCGGAACTTTATTAGCAATATCAATTGCAAAAGATGGCCCAGAAATAACAGCTATGCGTGAAGTTTTTATATATTTTTTTAAAACATCAGTTACAAATAAACAAGTACCTTGTTCAATTCCTTTCGAACCTAAACAAATATGTTGATCTTTTGTAATATAACACTTTAACTCACGACTAATATCATCAACAAAACCTGCAGGAACCGCGATTAAAATCAAACGAGCCCCAGTAACAGCTTCTTGCATATTAGTTGTATATTGGAATTCATCTTTTAGTTTTATCCCAGGTAAAGCTTTTAGATTGGCATGTTCTTTTTCAAGCATCTTTTTTTCTTCATCAAATTTAGTCCATATTACTACTTCATTTTTATTTACATCTATCATTTGAGCTAAAGCAAGTCCATATGCTCCAGCACCTAACACTGCTATTTTCATATAATCACCTAATAATATAATATCTTGTTTTAGCATTTTATTCAATCTTTTTCATAAATTTAAATGGTGATATAATTTGAGATTGTCAGAACTTCAAAATAAGGATGTTATTAATGTTGGTGATGGTAAAAAAATTGGGAATATAATTGATATTGTAATTAATTATGATGGTAAAATGCAAAGTATGATTGTAGAACCTAGTAGGGGAGTAAGTATTTTTACAAGTCGTGAAGATATTGAAATTAAATGGCAGCAAATTGAAAAAATAGGGGAAGACGTCATATTGGTTAAAGTAACATTATGATAAAAATAATTCTTTATGCTATTTTAGAAGGAATTACTGAGTGGTTACCAATAAGTAGTACTGGTCACTTAATTCTATTTGAAAAAATAGTCAATTTAAACCTTAATGAAGCCTTTTTATCATCTTTTAGGGTATTTATACAATTAGGGGCAATTATAGCTGTCATTGGTCAAAATTTCACTAAAATATGGCCTATAAAAAATAAAAAGATTGAAAAAAGTATTATTATAATGTGGTTTAAAATTTTTATAGCTTCAATACCAGCTTTAATAGTAGGTTTATTTTTAGATTTTGAAAAATATTTCTATAATTATAAATGTGTTGCTATTTCCTTAATATTAGTAGGAATTATATTTATAATAATAGAAAATAAAAAAATAAAAGAAAATAAATTTTTAATCTCCGACATTTCTTATAAAGATGCTTTGTTAATAGGTATTTTTCAAGCTGTTGCTGCAATTTTCCCAGGCGTTTCTAGAAGTGGAGCAACTATTATTGGTGGCTTAACACTAGGTTTATCTAGAAGTTTAGCAACGAATTTTAGCTTCTTTTTAGCAATACCAGCAATGATGGGAGCTAGTCTTTTAAAAATTTTAAAATTAGGTTTTAATTATAATAAAGCTGAGATAACAATAATTCTAATTGGAACTCTGGTTTCTTTATTAGTTAGCTTATTAGTAATTAAATTTTTAACTAAATATTTAGAAAAACACAATTTCAAAGTCTTTGCTTGGTATCGTATATTAATAGGTATTTTAATATTAATTATATTTTAAATTATTTATTTCGTAACTTTAAGAAAAATTTATAACTAAGAATCTTTCTTATATTTATTTAGCTTGTATAACATTTTCCTAACATTGTAATTTAGCAACTTTTAATATATAATATCATTTAAGAAAGGAATATACTGATGGAAGAAAGCAAAAAAGTTGATTTAGATTTTTCTAACAACTTGAACTATGCTTTATCAAATTTAAAGCAAGCTATAGAAGAAGCAAACGTTTTAAAAGACAAAACATATTTAGAATTATCTAAACAACAAATAATTGATTATCTAAATTACGTTTATGTAAACATAAAAAAGTGGGAAAATGATTATGAGTCGAAAAAATACAAAGCAATTGCAGATAAATATAAAGAAATAGAATCTATTATTTCACAATTGGAACTATGTTTAGTTGAATTTGATAGTTTGTTCCATATAGAAGGTATATCTTATTCCATATTCAAAATTGGTAAAACTATATCTGATTTAATGAAAGATAGTAATAAAAGTGGCAGATGATAAATTAATAATAAAAGCAATAACTCCAAATAGCAAAAAATATGATACTAAAATAGATGTATATACATCAGAGCCAAAAGGTACACATGAATCAATTAATTCGATTTTCATTTTAGAACAAAAATTTCGACATTTTTTTTAAAAAAAGTGTTTACAATGTTAATGTTTTATGGTATATTTTAATTACTCCATGATTTATATATCAATGGAGCCCTTTAAAGAAGTGCATTTACCTTGTGCACATCTGTTTTTTACTTAGAGGCCTCAGTTTTGAGGCTTTTTTTGTACATAAAAATAAAGTGAAGATTTTCTTCACTTTATTTAGTTATAATTACATTATAAGTTTTGCCCTGAGTAACACTTGTTCCATCAGTAACTTGACTAGCTTCATGAATAAAACCAGCACGGGAATAAATATTACTTGATCTAGTAGAGAAGGTAAAAGTAACACCAGGATATTTACTAGCAAAATAAGCAGTTAATGTTTGAATAGTTTTATTAGCATCACCAAGTGTTAATTGTGATTCACTGATTTCAACTTTAAATGTTTGAGCAGGACCTTTACTTAAATAAATAATAATACTTGTACCCGAAACAACGCTTGAACCAGCTTTTTTATTTTGATCAACAGCAGTATCTTTTGGTGTAGAAGAATAATTACTATAAGTAAAAGAGCAACTTAAACCAACTTTATTACATTCAGTTAAAATATTATTTTTAGTTTTTCCCACAAATGAAGGAACTGTTACGGCTTTACCGTTAGATATAGTAACTACTATTACATCATTAATATCAATTAAATCATTTTCTGCTAAAGAATAACTAATTATACTACCTTTAGAAATCGTATCATGGAAACGATATTCTTCTTCATATTTAATATTATAAGTATTAGCCCATGTTCTAAATTCTGTTAAAGAATTGAATTTACGCATTTTTAAAGGGCCTTTAGATGTTACTATTTTAATGGTTGCACCTTCTTCAATAATATCATTTTCTTTATAATTAGCTTCAATTATTGAACCAGCTGCAATTTTTGAATCATATTTATCACTGAAAGAAATTTTTAAATTTTTAGCAGTTATCCAATCGACAATTTCAGCCATTTTCATATTTTTTAGATTAGGAACTTTTATTTGTTTTCCTTTAGAAACGGTTATAATAACATTATCTTTTAAAGGTGTTAATGTTGTACCTTCAACAACACTTTGATTTATAATAGTATCAATTTTTTTATCACTGAAATCATATTTAATTTCATAACTAATACCATTTTGTTCTAATAATAATGTTGCATCAAATAAACTTTTATCAATTAAATTTTCCATTTTTACTGCAACTAATTCATTTTTAGAACCTAAAGATAAAGTAAATATAATTTCATCATTTCTTCTAATTTCGCCACTTTTTGATTGGGAAGTTATTAAATCTTTTTTAGTATATTCATCAGTTTTATATTGTATTTTAACATTATTAAGATGAAGACTATTAATTGTTTCTTTTAAAGTTTCAATATCTTGTCCAACTAGTGAACCAATAATAACTTTTTTATCATAATTAACACCATCTGATATTGTCAATGTTATATTTTTAACATCTTTAGCTTCAATTCCAGCTTCAACATTTTGACCAAAAATAATATATTCATCATAATTTTCACTATATTCATATATTTGATCAATAGTAACATTATTTTCTTTAGCCCATTTTAATGCTTCAATTAAATTTTTTCCAATGAAATTAGGAACTTTTTTAGTTAAAGCTACAGTTGTTGTAGCATTATTAGCAGTTAAAAAAGTTAAAATTACAAATAAAGCTACTGTAAGAGAATTTAAAATATTAAATTCTTTTTTCTTACTAGATATTCTAAGCTGATTTAAAATAGCTAAAAAAGATATAACTAATAAAACAGCATCATTAATTACTAATAATTTAAAATTAGCAGTATGCCTTTTATATAACACTAAATAAATGGAATAAACAATAACTAATATTGTTACTAAAATATTTACTATCAATGGATAATTGATTTTACGCTTATCTTTCATATCATCACCAATATTATTATAACTTAATTTATTTAAAAAGAAAAGAATGTAACAATTTTTAAAATAAAGTTTACAAAACTATAAGTAATTTTTATTATTTTATGTTATTATTAATAAAGTGAAGTTAATGATCTATGTAATATCCCTAGTTTGACAGTTGTACTATAAAAATCCTCTCTAGATATTGAAAAATCTAGTTTTTTTGTCATTTTATGCTTGC
>CAKPHY010000026.1 GCA_934162285.1 uncultured Bacilli bacterium | reverse complement strand
AATTGTTGACAAAATAAAAACCTCATAGAATAAGGCTTAGATTAACATTTGAAATATAGCTAACTGCAAAACTCGGGAGGTAAAAAGAAGTTTCAAGATATTGCAACGGAACGTTATCAAACTAAAATAAGTGCTATTACTGGAAAAAATGTTAATGCTAGTGAAATTCAAGAACGTGCTAAAGCTCGCAAAAAAGAAATGGACAATTTAAAAAATATTACATATAACAAGTATTGGGGAAAATAATTTAAAATGTGAATAAGAAGATAACTTCTTATTTTTTTAATATTTACATTTTTTCTGATGAACAAAATAAAATATTTACTTCTATTTCAAAATATGCTAAAATGGTAATAGTTTATAAGGAGGATAAAAAATGGGCTTAAAGAAATGGTTTACAGCAGAAGATGATGATGTTTTTAAAAGTACAAATAATGGAGATGAATATTATAATTTAAAACCAGAAGAAGTTTTGCAAGAAAATGATGGCAATAGTAAGATGATTTTGTTGGAACCAAGAGCTTATTCTGAGTCTCAACAAATTGCTGATCATTTAAAATCACGACACACAGTTGTTGTTAACTTAAAACGTGTTACTCCTGATCAAGCTAAAAGAATTGTCGATTTTTTAAGTGGTACTATTTATGCTTTACAAGGTGATTTGCAAAAAATCGGTAAAGGAATTATTTTATGTACTCCAAATAATGTAAATATTCAAGGAAAAATAACCGAAGATAAAGATAAAGATGCTTCAGATCCTGACAACAATGATATAAAAATAGAATTATAAAATAATTTAAGAGGTGATTTATGGAAAAATTTACGAGGGTTCAAAATGGCTATAATCCGAGTGAAGTAAATCAGTTTCTTGATCAAGTAATTAGTCAAGTAGGCGTTATTATAAAAGAATCAAAAGCTAAAGAAATGAAAATAAAAGAACTTGAAAGTAAATTGGCAGAGACTGAAAAACTGCAAGAAAAATTAAGTCAATATCAAAGAATGGAACAAACTCTAACTAAAGCAATATATATGACTCAAAAAACAACTGATCAAATGCGAGCTATGGCATATCAAGAAAGAGATACCATTCTTGAGGAAGCCAAAAATAATGCCAATAGAATTGTTAATGAATCATTAGTTAAAGCTGAAAAAGCTGAAGAAGAGGCTAATACTTTAAAACGTAATTTGGGTATTTATAAAAAACGTATTAGAAGTATTATTGAAGCTCAGTTAGAAGTTATTGATGAATTAGATAAAGTAGATTTTTAAACCTAAGTAATTAGGTTTTTAATTTGCTTGACAACGATTATAAAATTTTATATAATCTAACTATACTTAAATCAAATGAAAGAGACGTTATTAATTAAAGCTTTATAGAGAACTGCAGTTAGGTGGAATGCAGAAGTAGAGATTAATAAAAATCACTCTGGATGATTTTAATAAAAGTTAAAACGGTGATGCGTTATAATCATTTGAGGTAGTTTTAAACAACTATAAATTAAGGTGGTAACACGGTATTTCGTCCTTTGAAGAAACATCGTGTTTTTTTATGGAAAGGAAGATATTATGAAAAAATTTGAAGTTTTGAGTAATGTTAAAACGAGTGAAATTGAAGATCAAATAAGTAAGTATTGGCGAGAAAACGATATTTTTGAAAAAACAATTGAAAATCGTACTAATTGCAAAAACTTTGTTTTCTATGATGGTCCAGCAACAGCTAATGGTATGCCGGGAATTCATCATATGTTAGCCAAATTATTAAAAGATGTATTTTGTAAATATGAAACAATGAAAGGTTTTCATGTTTTAAGAAAAGTTGGTTGGGATACTCATGGTTTACCAGTTGAAGTTCAAGTAGAAAAAGAACTTGGCTTTAGTGGTAAAGGTGATATCGAAAAATATGGAATTAAAGAATTTAACCAAAAATGTCGTGAAGCTGTTTGGAAAAACGAAGATGCTTTTAAAAACTTTACTAATAAAATGGGTCAATTTATTGATTTAAAACATCCATATATTACTTACGATAATAATTATATTGAAACTGAATGGTGGATTTTAAAAAAATATTTTGACGCTGGTTTAATTTATGAAGGTTTAAAAATATTACCTTATTGTCCACGTTGTGGTACTGGTTTAGCTTCTCATGAAGTAGCTCAAGGTTATAAAGAAATATCTGTTAATACAGTAACTGTTCCTTTTAAACTAAAAAGTGAAGAAAACACTTACTTTTTAGTATGGACAACAACACCTTGGACATTAATAGCTAATGTTGCTGTTTGTGTTAACCCTAATGAAAAATATGTTAAATGTTTATCAAAAGGTTATAACTTTATTTTAGCAGAAAAACTTGCTAATAAAGTTTTAGGTGATGATTATGAAGTAGTTGCTGAATATCTAGGAAAAGACTTAGAAGGTGTTGAATATGAACAATATTTACCAATTCTAAAAGTAAATAAAAAAGCTTTCTATGTAACTTTAGCTGACTATGTAACCATGGAAGATGGAACTGGAATTGTTCATATTGCTCCTGCTTATGGTCAAGACGACTATGAAGTAGGTTTAAAATATGACTTGCCAGTATTAAATCCTGTTGATGAACAAGGTTGTTATACTGAGGGACCTTGGAAGGGTAGATTAGTAGTAGATCCAGAACTAGAACTTGATATAATAAAGTATCTTGTAAGTGAAGATAAATTATTTAAAAAACAAAAGATGGTTCATAATTATCCTCATTGTTGGCGTTGTAAAACTCCATTAGTTTATTATTCTAAACCAAGCCTTTATATAAAAGTAACAGCTTATAAAGATAAAATAATTGAAGAAAATAAGAAAATTAATTGGTATCCATCATATGTAGGGGAAAAGCGCTTTGGTAATTGGTTAGAAAACATGAATGACTGGGCTATTTCTAGAAATCGTTATTGGGGAACTCCAATTCCTTTATGGAAATGCGATTGCGGTCATATGCATATGATAGGTTCAAGAGCTGAGTTAAAAGAATTAGCAATCGAAGAAGTTCCAGATAATATTGATTTACATCGCCCTTATGTTGATGAAATTCATATTAAATGTCCAAATTGTGGTAAAGAAATGACAAGAGTAACTGATGTTATTGATTGTTGGTTTGATTCAGGATCAATGCCTTTTGCTCAATATCATTATCCTTTTGAAAATGAAGAATTATTTGCTTCACAATTCCCAGCAGATTTTATAAGTGAAGGAATTGATCAAACAAGAGGTTGGTTTTATTCATTATTAGTTATTTCTACATTTGTAACAGGTAAAAGTCCTTATAAAAATGTTTTAGTAAATGATTTAATTACAGACAAATATGGTCAAAAAATGCATAAAAGTAAGGGTAATTCAGTTGAACCATTTACAACTATTGCTAAATATGGTGCTGATCCAACTAGATGGTATTTATTATCTGTTTCTCCAGTATGGACTCCACTTAGATTTGATGAGGATGGTATAAAAGAAGTTATTTCTAAATTCTTTAGTACTTTAAGAAATACTTACAATTTCTTTGCTATTTACGCGGAAGCTGATAAGATTGATCCAACAGAATTTAATATTCCTATAAGTGAAAGACCAGAAATTGATAAATGGTTAATATCTAAATATAATCGCTTAGTTAAAAATGTTTTAGATGGTTTCAATAAATATGATTTAAATCAAGTAGTACGTTTAATAAGTGAATTTGTAAGTGAAGATTTATCAAATTGGTATATTAGACGTAATAGAAGAAGATTCTGGGCTTCAACTTTAGATGATGACAAAAAGGCTGTTTATAATACTACTTACGAAATATTAGTTAATTTAGCTAAGTTAATCGCTCCAATTGCTTCATTTACAGCTGAAGAACTTTATCAAAAGTTAGTTGGAGATAAGTCAGTACATTTATGTGATTATCCAACATTTGATGAAAGTTTAATCAATGATCATATTGAAATGCGTATGGATTTAGTAAGAAACTTAATTAGTATTGGTAGATATGTTCGTGAAGAAGCTAAAATAAAAGTTCGTCAACCACTTAAGGAAGCTTTAATTGATGGAAGTAATGAATCATTAATAAGTGATTTAGTACCTTTAATTAAAGAAGAATTGAATGTAAAAGAAGTATTATTTACTAACGAAGTTGGTAATTATATGAACTTTATGGTAAAACCAAACTTTAAAGTAGCTGGACCAATATTTGGTAGCAACATTAAATTATTTGTAGAAGCTTTAAATAGATTATCATTAGAAGAGATCAATAAATTGAGAAATAATGAAACTTTATCACTTAATATAGATAATGCTGATTATTTAATATCTGCAGATATGGTAGATATTAGAATTACTTCAAAAGAAGGCTTTAATGTTGGTATGGAAAATAATAATTTCATTATTTTAAATACGGAATTAACTCCAGAATTAATTAATGAAGGAATTGCTCGTGAAATTGTTTCTAAAGTTCAACAATTAAGAAAAAATAAAGATTTCAATATTGTAGATCGTATTACTTTAGAATATGAAGGTAATGATAAAATTGATGAAGTATTTAAAGAATATGCTGATTATATAAAAAATGAAACTTTAGCAACTGAAATAATTAAGAAAACTTTAGATACAGAAGTAAATGATGTAAATGGTTATGAAGTAAAATTTGAAGTTTATAAAAAAATTAGTATAAATTAAAAATAATTGTTCATATTATTAGTGGATAAAGAAATTTATCCAGTAGTAGAAAAACACTTTCGGTAAATGAAAGTGTTTTTTTAAGCAAATATTCCAAATAATTAGTAATAAAAAAGCATATTAAAAGAATGTATATATTCTATCAGAAAATATTTCTGAAAATTATTGACAAAACTAGTAATTTGATTTATTATCTATTTATAAAGTGACGACAAAGAGGAATTAATTTTGAACTTTAAAGTGAGTTAGAGATAGTGAGAATCTAATAAGTAGAAATTAATTTGGAACTTTAGAGCTATATAATAATTGAGTTATTCTTCTATGGATAAGTAGGATGGAACCGCGTTTTTGACGCTCCTACATTTCATGGAAGTTTTTTTGTAAGGAGGAATAATATGCAAAAAATAACAATGGATGATTTAGTAAATTATTGTAAGCAATATGGTTTTGTTTTTCAAGGAAGTGAAATCTATGGTGGTTTAGCTAATGCTTGGGATTTTGGACCTTTAGGAGCAGAACTTAAAAAAAATATTAAAGATGCTTGGATGAAAAAATTTGTTCAAGAAGATCCTAACAATGTTAAATTGGATAGTGCGATTTTAATGAATCCTAAAACTTGGGAAGCGAGTGGGCATTTGAAGACTTTCGCGGATCCTCTTATTGATTGTAAGGAATGTAAATCACGTTATCGTGCTGATAAATTAATTGAAGACTTTACTCATGGAGCTGAAACTGGTGATGGTTGGTCTAATGAAAAATTAGTTAATTACATTAATGAAAATAAGATTGTTTGTCCAAAATGTGGCAAATTAAATTATACTGATATTCGTCAATTTAATTTGATGTTTAAAACCTTTCAAGGAGTAACTGAAGATTCAAAAAGTACAATCTATTTAAGACCCGAAACAGCTCAAGGAATTTTTACTAATTTCTTAAATGTTCAAAGAAGTATGCGTTTAAAAGTTCCGTTTGGTATTGGTCAAGTAGGGAAAAGCTTTAGAAATGAAATTACTCCGGGTAACTTTATTTTCCGTGTTCGTGAATTTGAACAAATGGAATTAGAATTTTTCTGTAAACCAGGAACGGAGATTGATTGGTTTAATCATTATAAAAAAGCTTGCTTTGAATTTTTACTAAGTTTAGGTATTAAAGAAGAAAATTTACGTTTACGTGATCACGCTAAAGAAGAACTTTGCTTTTATTCAAATGCTACAACTGATATCGAATATAATTTCCCATTTGGATGGGGTGAATTGTGGGGAATAGCAAGTAGAACTGATTATGATTTGAAACAACATGAAATGTTTAGCGGTCAAAGCATGAGTTATTTAGATCCTACAGATAATTCTAAATATATTCCTTATGTAGTAGAACCTTCATTAGGTGTTGAAAGATTATTTTTAACTGTTTTAAGTGATGGTTATACTGTTGAAGAATTAGAAAATGGCGATACTCGTGAAGTATTAAAAATTCATCCGGCTTTAGCACCTTTTAAAGCTTGTATTTTACCTTTAATCAAGAAAAATCATAGTGAAAAAGCAACAGAAATTTATCGTGAATTATCATCATATTTTATGGTTAGTTATGATGAAAGTGGTAATATTGGTAAAAGATATCGTCGTGCAGATGCTATTGGAACACCTTTTGCTATTACTATCGATGATGAAACACTTAATAATGATACTGTAACAGTTCGTTTTAGAGATACAATGACTCAAGAAAAAATAAAAGTATCAGAAATCAAAGATTTTATTATGAATAAGATTAAATTTGTATAATTGTAAATGATGTGATACCAAAAAATCAGAAAAAATATTAATTCGAAAGTGGTGCGTTAGCATCACTTTTCAATTGTTCCCTTTTTTCAATAGGAGTCATCCAATTTAGTACTTGCATTGGTATGTTATTAGAACGTTTTAAATATGCTTTCATTTGTTTTAATAAATCATCATATGAATAAAAAGATAAGTAGGAATAAAATCTTTGCTGATCATTTCTATGGCTTCTTTCAACTTTTCCGTTATGCCTTGGAGTTCTAGGCTTAATTAGTTTATGAGTTATTTTTAGTTCTTCACACAAAATATCTAATGGATGAATTCTTTTAGTATTAGAAGTGTGTGTAAATTCAGAACCATTATCAGTTTGAATAATTTGAGGTTTATATCCGAAATAAACAATAGCTCTTTTTACAAAGTCAATAGTTGAATAAGTAGATTGTTCTTTATAAGGATAAATAAATCTTTCACGAGAAGCCTCATCTATAACAGTATATTGATAAAACTTCTCTCCATCATTACCAACATAACATTCTTTAGGTACGTATTTAACATCCATCTGCCATTTAATACCAATCATTTTGGGAGTATCATATTTTTTAGGAATATACTTTTCATGCTTTTGTTTATCAACAGATAAATTCATTTTTCTGATAATTCTAAATAGAGAGCAAGCATGTCTTGAATAACCTTTTTCAGTTCTTAGTTTGCCATATAATTCAGGTAAAGTGATATGAGGATTTCTTTTGGTATAATCCTTAATCCATTTAATTTCTTCATCAGTATGAGCGTTAGGGTGTTTAGAAAAAGGTCTGTGAGATTTATCAATAAGAGATTCTTTAGTACCGTCAAATTTTTTCATCCATCTAAGAAGAGAAGATTTAGAGACATGGTACCTTCTACAGACCAAAGATAAAGAATAACCTTTCGAATATAGACGAGCAGCATAAAATTTTGTGTTCAAATCATGTGGATAATAACGTATGTTTTGTGGTATAGTATTCATAGCAAAAAATCCTTTCGATAAATTTTTTTGTTCAATTAATATTTTATCGGATTTTTTGCTTTTTTGGTACTTACATGGTGTCACATCAATTGTAACTCTACAATTTTATTATGAATAAGATTAAATTTTAATTTACTTTGCTCTTGTTTTGTGCTAAATTATTAATAGGTGGTAAAATGAAAAAGGTAGTAAGATGTTTGTTATTATTAGTGTTGTTAATTTCATTACCAGCATGCAAAGATCAAAAAGTAAATGAAGATAAAAAAAGTTGGCCAGAAAAAACATATTTTGATTCTCTACCAGTGCCTTCTGAAACTATAGATAAAATAACTAAAGATCAAAAAGATAATACTCATACAGAGTATTCCATTTATGTTAACACTTTTACTTATGAAGAATTTTATAATTACATTAAATTACTTGAAGATTTAGGATTCCATTATGAATTTTTTAACACAAGTGTTCCTGAAAATTATGAAATTTTGCCTGATAAAACCGAAACTTCATGGGGAGCTAATAATGGTAAAATATGGATTCGTGCTCTATGGCGTGGTAAAGATAATGTTTACTATAATGGTTATAACTTTCAATTGATTTTTAATAATTATGATTATTTACAACCTATAGAAAGCTAAAAGTACTAGAAAAATAGTACTTTTTTAATGCAAAAAAAATAATACCGAAGTATTATTTTTCATAATTAGCTTTGTATAATGTTTTAACATCAGTATCAACAATATCTAAATTATATTTTTTTCTAATTTGATACCAAGCATCATTAAATGCACTACTACTAGCATTTAGTTTTTCTTCAGCAAGTGTTTCAGTAATACTGTCTTTAACAGTTTCTAATTTTGGTTTTTCAGCACTACTAACTTTTAAAATAACATTATAACCTTTAGAATCTTTAACAGGTTCTTTAGTCATTTTACCGTTTTCAAGTTCATTAGCAGCTTTAAAGAATGCTTCATCTACTTGATCGGTATTAAATCCAGACATTAAACCACCATTAGCAGCAGAAACTTTATCTTCAGATAATTCTTTAGCTAAATCTTCAAATTTTTCGCCTTTATTAATTCTATCAATAATGTCTTGAGCTTTCTTTTTAGCTTCTTCTTCAGCTTTTAATTTATCAGCATCAGATGCACTACTATCAAGTTCAGCAGGTTTAATTAAAATATATCTTACAGTTAAATCACCATAAATATTTTTTTCATAATAATCACTTATTTCTTTATCTTTAACTGTTGTTTTTAAATAATTTAAAGCGACTTTTTGCTTTAAATAATCAATTTTAATGCTCTCTTTAAAACTATCGATACTTTCATAACCATATTGTTTTAAAGTTTTTTCAAAATCATCACCATAATATTCTTGATATGTAGAAATTTGACCTTCAGCATAAGTTTCTGCACCAGTTTGATCTTTTATTTCTTTATTAATAATGTTTCTATCAATCATATCTAACATAATTGATAAACCACCTTTGCTTTTTAATTCCTTATAAAGATCGTCAACAGATATTTCGTAACCATCAATACTTGCAAATTTTTCTTGACCATTTGATAGTTTAGGTACCTTGGCACAACCAGCAGTTAAAACTAAAGTTCCGATTAGAAAAACACTTGCTATTTTTTTCTTAAACATATAATCCTCCTTTAATTTGTTCTTTTATATAATAACAAATTTTTATTAAAAATACAATAGAAGTAATCACACATATTGCAATTTACCATAAAATATTAACGAAAGATAAAAAGGAGGAATGACTTTTATGTATAATACAGGAGTATCTGGAGCAGCAATAGTTTTAGTTTTATTTATTTTATTAATTATTATACTAGGAGCTTACATTTAGTTCTATAGGAGGTGTATTAAATGAATTGTGGTAAAGAAGCAGCAAAACCAGCAGGTAATAACGGAACTGGTTATATCATTTTAATCGTTTTATATATCTTGCTTGCAATTATAATTGGTTCTTGGTTTTGTTAAAAAGAGGCTAGCCTCTTTTTTTATTTAAAAGCACTTAAAACTCTTTACAAAATAAGGAAAGATCAGTATAATTATGGTAGTAAGTGGATCATGGTGGAAGAAAGTGGTGATTAGACGATGCTAATGGGTGAATTTCATCATAATTTAGATACAAAAGGGCGTTTAATTTTACCAGCTAAAATTCGTGAAAATTTAGGTGAAAAATTTATCATTACTAAAGGAATAGATAAATGTTTATTTGTTTATCCATTAAACGAATGGGAAAGTATCATTCAAAAATATCGCGAATTACCTAACACTAAAGAAGCTAGAGACTTTATGAGGTTTTTCTTATCAGGTGCTAGTGAATGTGAGTTTGATCGCTTAGGTCGAATAAACATTTCGGAACCACTTTTAAAATATGCATCTTTAAATCGTGAATGTGTCATCATAGGCGTTAATGAACGTCTAGAAATTTGGAATAAGGATTTATGGGATAACTTTGTTTTGGAAAACGAGAAAAACTTTTCAAGCATAGCTGACCATTTATTTGAAACAAATGTCTAAACATATCAGTGTACTTTTAAACGAAAGCATTCAAGGATTAAATTTAAAAAAAGATAGCATAATAGTTGATTGTACTTTAGGCTATGGTGGACATAGCAGTGAAATTCTAAAACAAATACCAAATGGCTTTCTTTATGCTTTTGATCAAGATATGGAAGCTATAAAAAATAGCCAAGAAAGATTAAGTAAAATTGCTAACAACTACGAGATTATTTACAGTAATTTTGTTCATATAAAAGAAGAATTACTTAAAAGAAATGTCGAGCATGTTGATGGCATACTATTTGATCTAGGGGTTTCAAGTCCCCAACTTGATGAGGGAGAACGTGGCTTTAGTTTTCACGCTGATGCAACTTTAGATATGCGAATGGATAAAAATAATTCATTGACAGCCTATAAAGTTGTAAATGAATATAGTTATTCTGATTTAGTTAGAATTTTTAGAGAATATGGTGAAGAAAAATTCGCTACTAGTATTGCTCATAAAATTGTAGCTAAACGTACGGAAAAAGCAATAGAAACAACATTGGAGTTAGCAGATATTATTGCTAGTGCTGTTCCGGCAAAATATAAAAGAGAACACCATCCAGCTAGAAAAGTCTTTCAGGCAATTAGAATTGAAGTAAATGACGAATTAAATGTCTTGACCAAGTCGTTAAATTATGCACTAGATTTAATTGACATTCATGGTCGAATCTGTGTTATTACTTTTCATTCTTTAGAAGATCGTATTTGTAAAGAAATTTTTAGAGAGAATAGCACAGTTAAAAAAGAACTTTCTTCACTACCAGTTATTCCTTTAGAATATCAACCTAAGTTTAAAATTGTTGATACAATTTCGCCAAGTAATGAAGAAGTAGATAGTAATAATCGCTCACGAAGCGCTAAATTGCGCATAATAGAAAGAATAGGAAGGTAAAATGGCAACATCAAAGAAAAAAAGCAGAATCACTAAAGGTGAAAAACTCCTTTACTTTAGTATTGCAATTATGATGTTTTTAGTAGTATTTATAAAAATATACTCAGCAGCTGACTTAGGCAATTTAAAAATGAGTATAGAAAAGCTTAATTACCAAATTTCTACTCAAGAAAAAAAGAATGAAAGTTTGAGTATGAAAATAAGTGAATTGACTGCTTTTGATAATGTCAAAGGTGTTGTCGATGAATTGGGCTTGTCTTATAATTACGAAAATATTATAATTATAGATAAGTAAGGATGTGGAACATGCAAACAAGAAATATTAGGAAATGGAAAAAACCCCAAAAATTTTTTAAGATATTTCTTGTTTTTATTGTGGTTTTATATATTCAACTTTGTTATTTAGCTTTATTTAAAAATGTATATGGTATAAATATGCAGGCATTTGCTAAAAATCGTAATACTTATAAAACAACAATTAAAGCACTTAGAGGAAATATTTATGCCGAAGATGGTACAATTCTTGCTCAAACCGTAACATCTTATACTGTCATAGCTTATTTGTCAGAATCACGAACAGGAACTTCAAAAACACCACTTCATGTGGTTGATAAAGAAAAAACAGCTCGTGAACTTGCACCACTCATAAATATGAGTGAAGATCGCCTTTTACGCTTATTAAACATGGACTTATATCAAGTAGAATTAGGCCCTGGTGGTAGAGGAATTACCGAACTAAAAAAAGAAGAAATTGAAGCTTTAAATTTACCAGGAATTGATTTTATTGAAGATAATAAGAGATATTATCCTAATGGTGACTTTGCTTCTTATATAGTAGGTTATGCTAAAAAAAATGATTCCAATGAAATTGTTGGAGAACTAGGCATTGAATCTTTATATAATAACGAATTAAAAGGAACCAATGGTAGAATAGAGCAACAACAAGATCGCTACGGCTATAAAATACCAGATACCCCGGAAATAAATGTTCCTGCTACTAATGGCAATGACATATATTTAACTCTTGATGCTAATATTCAAAGATTTTTAGAAACAGCTGCTGATTATGTTGAAAAAGGATCTGATCCAACATTCTTTACTGTATCTGTAATGGAAGCCAAAACTGGAAAAATTCTTGGTTCAGCATCAGTGCCATCATTTAATCCTAATGAATTAAATATTACTAATTATGAAAATCCTTTGGTTTCTTTTACCTATGAGCCTGGATCAGTAATGAAAATATTTACCTATTTGTGTGCGATGGAAAAAGGAACGTACAAAGGTAGTGATACTTATGAATCCGGAGTAATAAAAATAGGTGACACTTTAATATATGACCATAATGTAGTAGGATGGGGTCGTATAACTTATGATCTTGGTTTTGAACGTTCAAGTAATACAGCAGTTGCTACTATGACTCAGAATGGAACCATTACTAAAACTGACTTACATTCATGTCTGACAAAATATGGATATGGTCAAAAGACAGGTATAAATTTACCACGAGAATTAAGTGGTAGTTTAAACTTTAATTATGACGTTGAAGTTGCTGCCGCTGCCTATGGTCAAGGAATTACTATAACTCCAATTCAAGAATTACAAGCATTATCAATTATTGCCAATAATGGTTATATGATTAAACCAAGTATTGTTTCTAAAATAGTAGATTCCAAAACTGGTGATATATTATACGAAAATAAAATTGAAAAAACCCAAGTAGCTTCATCAGAAAATGTAAAAGCAGTACGGGAACTTATGTATAATGTAGTTAATTCAACCACTCCAGGAGCAACGGGGTTACGATATAAGATAGATGGTTTTAATGTAATAGGTAAAACCGGAACTGCACAAATTTATGATCCTGAATTAGGTAGATATTCTACTAATGTATTTAATAGTATATTTTCATTTGCAGGAATGTTTCCTAAAGACGATCCTGATGTTATTATATTTGCCTCAATTAAGCAACCTAAAATGAATGGTTCAACTAAAATGGCAGAAGCAGTTGTAAAACTCATGAAAGATATTGCTACTTATAGAAATACCTTTAATCATAAAATAACTTTAGATACCTCTAATAGTATAGTTTTAGAAGATTATCGTGGTATGGATACTGTTACTATAAAAAAACAATTAGAAAAAACTTTAGACGTTATTGTTGTTGGATCTGGTGATAAAATTATCAATCAATATCCACTAGCTAATACTACATTACTTGATAATGATAAACTTTTTCTTGTAACCAATAGTTTGGAAATAAAAGTTCCAGATTTTAAAAACTGGTCAAGAAAAGATGTAACAACGTTCTGCAACTTAGCTAATATTGAATACGAGTTTGAAGGTTATGGCTATGTAGTTGAACAAAGTATTAAAGCTAATGAAGTTTTAAAAAATTCAGAAAAAATATATATAAAATTAAAAGATAAAGAAATTTAGATAAAAAATCCAAATTCTTTATCTTTTTTAAAGGAATGAAAACAATCTATCTTGTATGTTATTAGTAGGAGGTGATTTAATTGAAGTTATTAATGCTACTTTTACTAATTTTTGTTCCCAAAATTCAAGCTAAAATCTATTACTTAGATGCTCAAGCACTAGATGAAAATGAATACCAAATAAAAGAAACCAAAAAATATCGATTTTATAAAGAAGAAAAAATTTATAATTATTTTATTGAAGATGAAAATGATCAAGATTTTTTAAATAAAGATAATAAAAAATATTTTTATACTACTTATAGTGAATACTCAAAAGAAAAACCTGAAAGCTTAAAAAATCGCGAAATAAGAGAAAGAACAGTTTATATTTATCAACAATTAAAAAAAGCCAAATACGTTAGACTTGAAGTTTTTAGTGATGATAAAGTATTAACTGAGTATGTAATTAGAAAAGATCAAGAAAACTTGCGAAGTGGTACTTTTTGCAAAAGTTGTAGTGATTCATATTATATGTATTTAGAAGATCGAGACTACACGACCGGAGTTAAAATCAATATTTTAGATATTACTTTAAAAAATAATTATGATATAAATGACATTAAAATAGAAATTGCTTTTAATACAAATGATATTAAATATAAAATAACATTTTATGAAGATGATAGTTTAATTAATCCTCTTTATAGTTGTGAAAAATTAAGTACTACTAATCTAATAACTATAGATGAATTTGATATTCTTAATACTGCTTTTATAGATGAATTTGAGCTATATACTAAAAGAAATGATATGATGTTAAAAGATTCTTATCAAGAATATTCTTATCGCGATAAATATATTGGCTATTATAAAATTATTAAAAATTATTATCCAGGGTATGTAGAAAATGTTGAAGGTTATATTAAAGATAATGACGATTTTATAATTGAAAAAGAATATTTAAAAAAAGCTCGGGTTGAAATAAAAGATAATATTGTTATTACTAGTAGTGTTTATGATCTAAATGATTACATCAAAAGTGACATTCCTTATGAAATAACTTCTAATATTGATATAACCAAAAATGGTGAATACGAAGTAAAATTTCTTTTTCCTAATAAAACTATTACTAAAAAAGTAAAAGTAGATACTTATAATGAATACATAAAAAGCTTAGAAAATAAATTGGAAATAAAAAATAAAGAATTATTAGACACTATCGAAAATAAAAATGAAATAATTGATAGATTAGAAAGCAATTTAAAAACTAAAGATGAAATTATAAGTAAAAAAGAAATAAAAACTTATGTAAAGAAAACCAATATTTTGCCAATCATTCTAATTACTTTAGGTGTTGTTTTAATAATATTTGCGATTTATAAAAGCTTCAACAAATTGTCGAATTAAAAAAAGTTCTTTATTTGTCGAAAGTAAATAAAAAAGGATTAAATATGATAAATTATAAGTGAGGTGAAATTTATTGCTTGAATATGATTTTCAATTTAAGAAAGGAATACTTTTTATTCGCTTAAAAGGTTCAATCAATAAAATTAGTAGTAAATTAATAGTAGAAGAAATTGATCCTCTTATATTAGATAATGGCATAAAAAAGATAGTATTTAATTTTTATGGTGTTAATGATATTGATAATTATGGCGTTAATGTATTTCTTGAAAGTTATGAAATGTTAAAAAACCAAAGCGATGTTGTTCTTTGCTCGATTCCAAGTAAAATTCATAAAAAAGTTGAAAATTTACTTAAAATAATAACAGAAAGAGAAGATGAATTTACAATATTAGAGAAGAACTAACTAACATAATTGAAAAAAATCAAAATTTAATTTATGCAATTATGAAATATTTTCCCAATTATGTAAATAAAGAAGATCTATTTCAAGTAGGTTGTATAGGACTAATAAAAGCGTATAAAAAATATAATCAAAACTTAAATGTCAAATTTTCTTCTTTTGCTTACAAATATATATGGGGTGAAATGAAGAAATATATTCGTGAAGATAAAAGTTTTAAAGTAAATCGCGAAATTAGTAATGTTAATTATAAAATCAATCAAGCCATAAATTTACTATCTCAAAAACTAATGCGAGAACCAAGTTTAGAAGAAGTAAGTAGATATTTAGAAATACCTATTAATATAATTAATTTAGCAGTTGGTTCAGTAAAACCTGTTCAAAGTTTAGATGAGGTTGTTACGGATGAAGATTCATTTAGCTTGTATGAACTTATTCCGAGTAAAGAATATGATATTGATACAAATATAATGCTTCAAAATTCTATCAATAGTCTAAGTGAAGAGGAAAGAAGAATTATTGAGTTGCGCTATTATGAAAATAGGACGCAAACAGAGATTGCTAATTCAATTGGTAAAAATCAAACTTGGATTTCTAGAGAAGAACAAAAAATATTAGTAAAATTAAAAAACAGTTTAAGCGCTTAAACTGTTTTTTAGTATATAAAATTTGAAAACTTTCATAATAAAAATGGAGGAAATATGAAAACAGAAGAATATCAAAAAATTGTAAAAAGGAATTTACCCAAAGAAAATAAAGTTAGAAATATGATAATTGCTTTCGTGATTGGAGGCTTGATTGGCGTATTTGCGCAAGGATTAAGTGATTTATATGTCTATATGTTCAAAATTGAAATGAAAGAAGCTCTTACATATTCAACAGTAACTTTAGTATTTTTAGGGTGTTTGTGTACTTGTTTAGGTTTCTTTGATAAATTTGTTCACTTTGCTCGCGCTGGTTTAATCGTACCTATAACCGGTTTTGCGCATTCAATGATGAGTGCTACTTTGGAATATAAAAAAGATGGAATGATTACAGGAATAGGAGCTAATATGTTTAAATTAGCTGGAAGTGTAATCGTGTATGGGGTAGTTAGTTCTTATGTTTTTGGTTTACTTAGATACTTAATATTTGGAGGTTAAAAATGACATTTAAATACAATAATGTTTATATTAAAGATACAGCAGTAGTTGCTGGAAAGTTTGAACATGAAGGTCCAATGAGTAAATATTTTCAAGACTATTATGATGACTTTTATATGAATGCTAAAACATGGGAACAAGCAGAAAGCAAAATGATATCAGAAACAATTGGTAAAATTACTAAGAAGAACAAAGTTGATTTAATTATTGCTGGTGATCTATTAAACCAAATATCAGCATCTAACTTTGCAGTAGCTAATTTTCCCATTCCTTATTTAGGAATATATAATGCTTGTGCAACTGCAACAGAAGGGTTAATAATAGCTTCAAATTTTGTAGAAGCCAAACAAGTAGAAAATGTTTTAGTAAATGTTTCATCACATAATAATGCTGCTGAAAAACAATTCCGTTATCCGGTAGAATATGGTGGACCTAAACCAAAATGTACAACTTTCACGGTCACTGGTAGTGCTGCTGCGTTGGTAACAAGTGAAAAAAGCAAAATTAAAATTGAAAGTGGAACCATTGGTGTTATTCAAGATTATGGTATTAAAGATGCCTATGAAATGGGAGCAATTATGGCACCTGCCGCAGCTTATGTTATAGATAAACATTTAAAAGAATGCAATAGAAATTTAGAATACTATGACTTAATATTAACTGGTGATCTAGGAGAATTTGGTAAAAAAGTATTAAAAGATCTAATGAAAGAAGAATATAAAATTGATTTAATCAATTATAATGACACGGCAACAATGATTTATGATATAAATAAACAATCAGTCTATTCTGGAGGAAGTGGTCCCGCTTGTGCTCCTATGGTTACTTATACTTATGTTTTTGATGAAATGTTGAAAGGTAATTTAAAAAGAGTTTTATTAGTTGCAACTGGAGCTTTATTATCAACTACAAGTGTTAATCAACATCAAACAATACCAGCTATCGCTCATGCAATTAGTTTGGAGGCTAATATATGATATATTTAAAGGCATTTCTATTTGCAGGTGCCGTCTGTTTAATTGGTCAAATAATTTTAGATAATACTAAGTTAACTCCTGGACACTTAACTAGTATTTTAGTTTCGGTTGGAGCTTTCTTAGATGTATTTTCAATTTATGATAAATTTGTTAGTTGGGCTGGAGCGGGAGCAAGTGTTCCTATTACAAGTTTTGGTCATTTGCTAATTCATGGTTCACTCGATAGAGTAAAAGAAAACGGAATTATGGGACTATTTATGGGAATGTTTGACTTAACAAGTTCAGGAATAGTTGCCGCCATTATTTTTTCTTTTTTCCTATCTTTGATATTTAAACCTAAAAGTTAAAAAATAATTTTAAATTCATAATTAATTTGAAGAATAATCTTTTATTCTTCAGTAATAAGGAGTGAAAATTAAATTTCACTTTTTATTTTGATAAAAACATAAAATAAAAAAACTTTTTCACAAAA
>CAKPHY010000025.1 GCA_934162285.1 uncultured Bacilli bacterium | reverse complement strand
TTGTTGACAAAATAAAAACCTCATAGAATAAGGCTTAGATTAACATTTGAAATATAGCTAACTGCAAAACTCGGGGGTCGCTTTATTAGTATTATTTAGGACAAATAAGAATTTAAAAGAAAATTTTTTAATATTAATGCTTGTTTATTTAATAGGAGCATTGGCTGGAATTATCATAAGTTTAATTGAACTCTTAGTTTAAAATATGAATTGTTTAATTCATATTTTTTTCAAAATGTTAACAACTATTTTAAATATTTAAATTAATGATATATTAAATAAGGTAATAGAATGGTAGAATCAGATGAGAATATAAGTGAAATTATTTATAATAATAAAAAAGAAAGCGGTGGTGTTGATGGAGAACGAAAAAATGAATAGAGAAAAATATTTTAAATATTTAAATGAAATTTACAGTTATTATAAAGAGAATAACAAAGATTTTACTATTGAACCTGAAGAAATTTATGCTAGGTTAATTAAGTATGGTGTTAAGGATTATGATAAGGATGTTTCTTTAGATCTTACAATGCTAACACGAAGAATGACTGATATTTCAGGAATTAATGCTTTTGGGGAAACTAATAATCCACGTTTTTTTTATTCTAATCATGGAATTGTTAATAATGCAACCGCGATAAATTTGTATATTCCTTTAAAGGCTTTAGATATAGGCCCTAATTTATACATTTTGTTGGATTTTTTACGTAAAAACAAAATAAATTATCGCTTAAAAGTTGGCTCAAAAATAAGAAATAATAATGTGGTTTTAAAAGTTGATAATTTAGAAATTGCTAATAAAATTATTGCTTTTATAAATTCTAGCCAACTTAGAAAAAATATGTCAGATCCTAATCCAATGTTAGCAAATGTAAATGGAGTAGGTGTTTGTGAAAGCAATTATTTCTCCTATGATTATAAAATGTGTGAAATACTTGCCGAAATTTTAAATAGTGGTTTAACCCTTAATTCTTTATCTTTTTTAGAAACTTTGAATAAAAAAATAGCTACAACTTCTGATCCTAGTTTAAAAAAACTTTATTTAAATGCAAAAGCTATTCAAGAATCTTATCAAAAGAAAAGTGATAAATTTAATTTGTTATTAAAAGTAATGAATGAAACTTATAATAGATATGGCTTAAAGCATTTAAAAAATGCCTTAAAAGCTTATTTAGATGGTAATGTTAAACTTTTTAGTCGCGGATCAAAAGAAATTAATTATCGTGAATTATTATTAAATAATATTTCACCTGATGAACTTTATTCAATAA
Source organism: uncultured Bacilli bacterium (assembly GCA_934162285.1). Classification (GTDB taxonomy): domain Bacteria; phylum Bacillota_I; class Bacilli_A; order RF39; family UBA660; genus RUG11241. The sequence continues at coordinate 16,824 of CAKPHY010000025.1, read as the reverse complement.
TGCTTGAGAAAACATGTACTAATAAAACAATTGATATGATAAATAAATTTGTTGATCAAATATATCCTTATAGGGAAAAAGAAACTCCTCTTGAAAATAATAAAGATGAAGAGATTCTTTTAGATTTAATTGAAAAAATTCTTGCTAAATATGGCGAAGATAAAGCAGCTCAAGCTTTAACTTACTATGCATTTCGTAATGATTCAGGATTACTTACTGATAATGAAAAAAATGAAAAAGTTAAAGATTTAAATCATGATAATGTTTTAAAAATAATAAAAGATCGCGTCGGCAACATAGATAATTTAGAAATAGCTTGTCAAGATTATATTGATGCGGTTAAAGTTATAAAATCAGCTGAAGAAATGCAAAATAGTTTTCCTGAAAATAACTTAGGTAAAATAGTAAAAGCAACTATTGATAAATATGGAAAGCAATATGCCCGCACAGGTATTTGGGCTTATGCTAAGACAGGAGCAATAGTATTTTTATCTGATGAAAATAATTATCGTGACATGCTAGAAAACTCTATACCATACTCTAAAATAAGCGATGAAATGAAAAAAGAATTGCATGCAGATGGTTCCTTAGACGATTTAATTGATCTATATGTAGATAAATATTCAGTTCCATCACTTTATACGAAAATGCATAATTTGTCTTTTGAAGATGAAAAACAAGTTTATTTGCGAAGATGTAAGGATATAGTTAATAGATATCCTGAGATGCTACCTTCCTTCATAAAAACATCTTTAACAAATAATTATTATTGTATTTTTCAAGAAAATGATGTTGAAGAAATAATTAGAAGTGTTATTTTAGAATTATATCCCGAGATGAAAGAAGACATGAATATGGATATTGTTTCTTCTGCTGAAGCGATAACTGAATATTTGAACGCTAATAAAATTCATCTTTAATGAATTTGCCAAAAAACCAAAAAAGTGCTATTATATCCTCTACAAAAAAGGGGATATAATATGGAAATTATAAAGGGAATAGAAAAATTTATAGCTAATAAAAAAGAACAAATACTTATGTCTATAAATCTAAATAGTTATCAAAATATTGCTATTTCGATGGTTATTAATTTTTTAAATGAATTGTCAAAGATTACTGGAAATAATATAGATACTAATATAATTGAGAAGAAAATAAGAGCTTATAGATTACAGATTTTTGATGATAAAGGATATTATGGTGATTGCTGTCATGATGAAAAAGTGATTCATCTTAACAATGAAATATTAAAAAATGATAAAGAACAAGCTATTAATACATTGATACATGAGAATTCTCACGTTTTGTCTTTTCTTTCATATCAAGATTTTGGCAGTGAACCAGGATATTTAGTTAGTATTGAAGAAGGAATGGCTGAAGTATTTACTAATTTGGTTTTGAATTTTTGGAATGAAAAAAATACTTATTATGATGAATCTTATTTTTGCAATAAAGAAATTTTATCTTTTTTACTTGCTAATACTAGTTGTCCTTTTGACTTAGTTTATTCTTATTATTTTGTTTCTAAAACAGTATTTAATAAAAAACTGATAGCTGAATTAAGATTTAGAAATCCTAATTTAATTGAAGTTCTTGGATTTTTTGGACCATATCCTCATATTTATGATTTAAACTACGGAATCGAAAAAACAATTAAGTCAACGCTTTCAAATATGCCAATAGATTATTTATATTATAAATGTAGCAACGATATTTTTTATTTTGATAATTATTATATTCAATCATATTTAGCAGATGTGAATATGAATCCCAATATAAACATATCTAATATTGAATTATTGTTAATTGAAAATCAAAAAAAAGATTTATCAGGTAAATTTCTTTGTAATCAGTATTTACTAAGTGAACTTTATCATCGAGAACCTACCAATTTTTATCGTATTCGTCCTTATGTTCATGATCATTTTTTAAGTGATTTTAGAGTTAAAGAAATGGATTTACAATTTTCTAATATAGTTAGTGCTTTGCAACAAGGATATTTTATTCCTGATATTTTAAATTATACATGGTGTTATAATTGCCATGCTGCTGATTATAATAAATTTTTATTTTTAAAAGCTTTAATTAAAAGCGATGGCATTAGAAATGGCTTTTTATGTAATGAATGTTTAGAAGTTGCCAATAATTTAAAAGAAAAATTGGAATTTAACCTTACCATAATGTTAGTAGAAGAATCAGTGAAGCAATTTTTTAAGTGGAATATAAATAATATAGGAGCACCATATGATCATTATACTCATATGATCTTAGCTAAAGCTAAAGCTTTACTAGAGGAATTACAAAATTATAATCAATGCTATAATATGGTTTGCCAATATTTAAATAAGCTTAATACAGAAATTAATTATGTTTCGCAATTTGCTCCTGACTTTTTCTCTAATATTTATGCTTTAAATAATAGTGTTGATGTTTTAATATTATCAATGTATGATCCAAATATTTCCATGTTAACTAAATATTTTAAAGAGCTTTCTATTCAAAGATTTAATGGTCAAGTGCCTAGATTACCTGTGGCTTCTCAAAAGTGTTTAAAAAGTATTCATAAAGTGTGAATGCTTTTTTGTTAGGCTATTGACAATTTTAAATATTTAGCATAAGATGTAATAGTGCTAAAGGAGTAAAGTAAATGAAAATATTATTTAAATTGAAAGATTTAGATAAAATGATTGTAAGAAGCTTACTAGATCAAGAAAAGTTAGAACTTTTACCAAGTCCTACCCAAATGCAAATAATTGAATATATTATCAATTCTGATGAAGAAGTATTGCAATGTGATTTAGAAAAAGCTATAAAACTAAGAAGAGCTACTATCTCAGGAGTGTTAAAGACGATGGAAAAAAAGGATTTAATAACAAGAGTTATTAGTTCTAAAGATGCTCGCGTAAAGAAAATTATTTTATCTGATAAAACCAAGAAAATGTATTTAGAATCGAAAGCTAAATTAGAAGCTTTAGAAGAACTTATTACTTCTAATATTTCAGATAATGAAATAAATATATTCTTAGAGGTAATGAATAGAATGCAGGAAAATTTAATGAAGAAAGGAAATAATTAATGATTAAATTGTTAAAAAATTTTACAAAAAAAGACTGGCTAATGATATTTTTAAGTTTTATTTTGATTTTTTCTCAAGTGTGGTTAGAACTTAAAATGCCAGATTATATGTCTGAAATAACCGTTTTAGTTAAAACTGAAGGCAGTAAAATGAGCGATATTTTAGTCCAAGGTGGCTATATGCTTTTATGTGCTTTTGGAAGTTTAGTTGGAGCTGCTATTGTAGGCTTTTTAATATCAAAATTAAGTGCTAATTTTTCTTTAAATTTAAGAAAAAAAATCTTTGATAAAGTTTTAAGTTTATCAACAAATGAAGTAAAAGGGTTTAATACTAGTAGTTTAATTACAAGAACAACTAACGATGTTTCTCAAATTGAAATGTTTATAGGAATGGGTCTTCAATTATTAATCAAAGCACCGATAACCGCTATCTGGGCAATAACTAAAATATTAAATAAAAGTGTTGAATGGAGTATAGTAACAGCTATTGCCGTTGTAATTCTTTTAACCGTTATTGGTATTATTACTTTACTTGTATTACCACGTTTTAAAATTGTTCAAAAATTAACTGATAGCTTAAATAATGTTACACGTGAGAGTTTAAATGGTATTCGTGTAATCAGGGCTTTTAATGCTGAAAAGTATCAAGAATCTAAATTTTCTAAAGTTAATAATGATTTAACAAATCTTCAATTGTTCAATCAAAGAACTTTTGCTATTATGTCGCCGATGATGTATTTAGTTATGAACTCAATTACTTTAGTTATTTACTATATTGGAGCTAATTTAATTGATGCGGCAGCACTTGCTTCAAAAATTGATATTTTTAGTAACATGATAGTTTTTACAAGTTACGCAATGCAAGTAATAATGGCATTTTTAATGTTAGCTTTAATTTTCATGATATTACCACGTGCTAGTGTTTCAGCTAAACGTATTAATGAAGTATTAGATTCAACTTCAAGTGTTCAAGAAGGTGAATTTAATGGTAATACTGACAGTAAAGGCAAAATTGTCTTTAAAAATGTTTCATTTAAATATCCTGATGCCGAAGAATACGTTTTAAAAGATATTTCTTTTGAAGCTTCTCCAGGAGAAACGGTAGCCTTTATTGGTTCTACTGGATCAGGAAAGTCAACTTTAATCAATTTAATTCCAAGATTTTATGATGCCACTGAAGGTGAGATCATTATTGATGATGTTAATATCAAAGATTATGATTTTAAAACCCTTTATAATAAATTAGGTTATGTTTCTCAAAAAGCTGTTATTTTTGATGGAACAGTAAAATCGAATATTACTTTTGGAGAATCTAATTCAAAGAAAAACGAAAAAGAAATTGTTGAAGCTGCTGATATTGCTTTAGCAAGCGAATTCATTAACAACATGGATCATACTTATAATTCACATATAGCAAGTGGTGGTACTAATATATCTGGCGGTCAAAAACAACGATTATCAATTGCTCGTGCTGTTGCTAGAAAACCAGAAATATATATTTTTGATGATTCTTTTTCAGCTCTTGATTATAAAACCGATGCTGCTTTAAGAAAGAATTTAAAAAAATCAACTAAAGATGCGACAATATTAATTGTTGCTCAAAGAATTGGTACTATTATGAATGCTGATAAGATTTTAGTTTTAGATAATGGTAAATGTGTGGGAATGGGCACTCATAAAGAACTTCTAAAAAAATGTAGTGTTTATAAACAAATTGCTTTATCACAACTATCAAAGGAGGAATTAGAGAATGAAAGGTAAGAAAGAATTCGAAAAAGCTAAAGACTTTAAAGGATCAATTGTTAGATTAGTTAAAGAATTAAAAAATTACAAAATTTTAATTTTTATATCTTTGACTTTAGCTGCTTTAGGTTCAATTATTTCGATATTTACTCCTAATATTCTTTCTGATATGACTAATAAAATATCTGAAGGAATAATGATTAATAAAGATAACTTGAATCAAATAACTGAAGAAATTAAAGCCAATGTTTCTGAAGAAAAATTAGCTGCTTTGACTAGTAAAATATTAAAATTAGATTTATCTAAAGAAAATATTAGTAAAATTCTTAGTAGTTCAGAATATACAGCTGAGGAAAAAGAACAATTTTCATCAGTTTTAAATAATCTTGCTGAAGATCCTTCTAAAATAAAAGATATTCCAGCTAAGATTTTAGCTAATTTGTTAGTTGATAATGAATATGAAAATGTTTTAATAACTAAAGAAGATCAATTATCTCTTCTACAAGGAACTTTAACTAATAATGTTGCTTCACTTATTTTAAAACCAATTGAAATAAATAAAACTAATATAAGTGTTGAAGATCAAGTAGAATTTATCAATACATTTATGACAGAAACTAATGAATCTAATATTTATAAAAAACTTGATCAATTACCTGATAACATTAAAAATTTAATTAAACCAAAAATGGATTTTGCTGCCATTAAACATTTTGCTATAACTTTAATCTGTTTATATATTATAAGTTCAATTTTTACTTATATTGAAGCTATAACAATGACTAATGTCTCTAATAATTTTGCTCGTAATTTAAGAAGTAGAATTTCTAAAAAAATAAACAAATTACCTCTAAAATATTTTGATGCTCATGAAACAGGTGATACTTTATCACGTGTAACTAATGATGTCGATACAATTGCTCAAACCATGAATAATTCCTTATCAACATTTGTTAGTGCTACAGCTTTATTTCTTGGAACAACTATAATGATGTTTGTAACTAATTCTGTTATGGCTATTACTGCTATAGTTGCTTCTTTAATTGGCTTTGTTTTCATGGCAATGATTTTAGGAAAATCTCAAAAATACTTTATTGCTAAACAAAATCAATTAGGTGACTTAAATGCTCATATTGAAGAAGTTTATTCGGGTTTAAATGTTATTAAAGCTTATAATGGCGTTAATAATGTAACTAATGAATTTGATAAACTAAATAATAAAATGTATGTTTCTAATCGTAAGAGTCAATTCCTTTCAGGATTAATGATGCCTCTTATGAGTTTCATTGGTAACTTTGGCTATGTTGCTGTTTGTATTGTTGGAGCTTTATTAGCTAGTAAAGGTTCAATTGAATTTGGAACAATTGTTGCATTTATTTTATATGTTAGATTGTTTATTTCACCACTTTCAGAAATTGCGCAAGCGATGACTAGTTTACAATCAACAGCTGCTGCCTCAGAAAGAGTTTTTGATTTCTTTGATGAAGAAGAAATGTCATCTGAAAACAATATAACTAAAGTTTTAGATAAAAACAAAGTAAAAGGTAATATTGAATTTGATCATGTTTCTTTTAGATATGATGGGAATGAACATGATACGATTAAAGACTTTAATGCTATTGCTAAACCTGGCTCTAAAATCGCGATAGTTGGACCAACCGGAGCCGGTAAAACAACAATGATTAATTTACTTATGAAATTTTATGATATATCTAGTGGTGATATAAAAATTGATGGTGTTTCTACTAAAGATTTAACTAGAAAAAATGTTCATGAGTTATTTACAATGGTTTTGCAAGATACATGGTTATTTGATGGAACAATAAAAGAAAATATCATTTATAATTGTGAGCACATTAAAGATGAAGATGTTACTTCAGTATGTGAGACAGTTGGACTTGATCACTTTATTAAAACTTTACCAGAAGGATATAATTCAAAAATATCAGACAATGTATCATCTGGCCAACGCCAACTACTTACCATTGCTCGTGGTATGTTAAAAGATTCACCTTTCCTAATTCTTGATGAAGCAACAAGTAATGTTGATACACGTACTGAAGAATTAGTGCAAAAAGCAATGGATAAATTAACTGAAGGAAAAACTTCATTTATAATTGCCCATCGTTTATCAACTATAAAAAATGCTGATTTAATTTTAGTTATGAAAGATGGAAATATTATTGAACAAGGAAATCATAAAGAATTAATGGCTAAAAATGGTTTCTATGCTGAATTATATAATTCACAATTTGAACTTTAAAACTATCATTTTGATAGTTTTTTTGTTATACTATTACCCGTGGAGGGTTAAAATGGAAAAATTAGATGAAATAAAATGTAAATTTGCAGCTTTAAACAATTTTTTAAATTTTTTAGATGTGGAACAATATTCTTTTGTAAAAACAAGTACAACAAAAGAAAATGAAAGAGTTGATATTCGTGGCTTTTTAGTATCACCAGTTAATCATACTTTAGAAGTTTTGATTCAAGAAGAAGTAGGATTTCCTATTCGTGTTACTACTTTAAGAAGAAGTGATACTGTTCTTGTTGTAAACAATTTTTTGATCAGCAATAGAACTAATGTTTATAAAAATAATATCGTAGCTTTTAAAAATGCCGAAGCAGAGATCAAAACAACTACAATTTTGTATGATCGCGATAGAATTATTAATCGTAGTCGGGCTTTAAATAAAACAGGAATAACTCCTTATGATCATAAAAGCCTTGTAGAAAGTGATATTTTATCAATAGTAAATACTATAAATGAAATAAATAGTGTTACCGTAAATCCTATAATTAAACAAAAAATAAAATAAGATTCCTAAAAAGATCTTATTTTTTTCATTCATTATTATCTTTATATTACCATAAAAATGCTTATTTTTCAAGACTTGAACTAATTAGTAAATAAGTGTATTAAAAATATAGGTGATAATAAGTGAGTAATTTAATAACGAATAGTAAAATTTTAGAAAATATTTTAAATTTAAATAATGAACTTCATTTACAATTAACAAAAAACGAAATAATCGAATTAATTAATAGTAAAAATTACTTTTTAAAAGGATATGGTCGAATTGAACTTGAAGATACTCTTACTAAGTTAATAATATATTTTTATGATTTACCTTATATTGATTCATTAAAAGATACAATTGAAGAATTAATTCCTATATTTTATTATTGTCAAAATATTTTAGAATTAGCTGATGAAGAAATATTAGAACATATGAAAAATGCTTTTCATAAGTGTGGTTCAGTAGAAATGTTAGGTGATTATTTTAATGATTGATCATCTAAAATTTATAAGTTTGGAAAATACTTTAGATAATATGGTAAAAAGTGGCATTATTACCCAAAATACAATGGATGAAAAAATAATTGATTTAGTTGATTTGATGTATTTAAAATTGAAAAATTATACTGCTAATTTAAAAAGTACTATAAGTATAAATGTTGCTAAAAATGTAAATATATCAAATATTTATACGATTGAAACTTATTTAAAAAACCAAAATATAGAAGAAATAATTTATTTAATAAAAAGCATGAATTTAAGAGATCTATATTTTATTTCTTATAACCACTTACAAAACATTTTTATTAAAACAAAGTTATTTTACAATTCTATTTTTAAATCTAATTTAACTAATAACTATTATTATAATTCGACTTTAAAAAAAGGCTTAAAAGCATTTTTTGAAAATTATAACTACACTTATGATGCTTTGAATACTATAATAACATTTGATTATTTGCCTTTTATTGTTCCAGAATCTAAAGGTATATTTTTTGTTAAAGAATATTTAGAATTTATCAATTATGAAAATATATTTATTGTTAGATTTAATCTAAATATAGATAAGTATGAAAATATTCCTTTAAATATTTTTAAAATAGTTTTTAAAAAAGCTTTAATATTTAAATACTTAAATTTAGATATTTACAATTTAGATCAAAAAGTTGAATTTAGTAAAATTTATGAAGATTATGAAAATAACACTTTAAATTTAAAAAAATCTGAAGAAAACTTAAAAGAAGATCTAAAACTAAATAATAATATAAATGAATATTTAGATCGTTCATTTATAATAATAGAAAAAGAAATTTTAATTGCTTTAAAAAACTTTAAAATAATTAAAATAGTTTATAATTAATATATAAGATGAAAGGAAAAAGAAAAAATGGTAATAACAATAAAAGATGAAAATAGTAGATTTGGTGTAAGAGTGTCAGGAATAATTTATAATAAAGATAAAACTAAAATATTTATGCAAAGACAAGGGGATCATGATTTTTATATGTTTCCTGGAGGACGAGTAGAATTACTTGAAGATTCGCAGTCTGCAATTAAAAGAGAACTAAAAGAAGAACTTAATATTGAAGAAGAAGTGGAACTTGCTTATATAGGAGAAAGTTTTATTGAATTTCCGAAAGGAAAATATCATGAAATAGGATTTTTCTATAAATTAGTGATCGATGAAGATAAATATAAATATTATGATAATGAATATGATAGTTTAGATTTAAATGAAGGAAAATCTAAATATCGATGGTTAAAATTAGATGAATTAGATAATTATAAAATTAATCCTGAAATTATGAAAGAAAAGTTAAAAGAAAATAATGATAAATTAATTCATTTTGTGTATAAAGAATATTAATAAGAAAATAATAGAACTAAAACTAGTTTTAATCTTTATTTTTAAATAAAAAAACTTGATTTTGATGAAAAATATGTTATAATGAATTTGGCTTTTTCAAATACACACATTACTGACTTATATGTCGTGTGCCTTAATGGTGATAATATAAGGATGAGGTAGTGGAGGAAAAAACAAAAGGAGGAATAAATATGACAGTTGTATCAATGAGTTATTTACTAGAAGCTGGCGTTCACTTTGGACACCAAACTCGTAGATGGAACCCAAAAATGAAAGAGTACATTTTTACTTCAAGAGATGATATCTATATTATCGATTTACAAAAAACTGCAAAGAAAATTGAAGAAGCATATGCTGCTTTAAAAGAAATTGCAGAATCTGGAAAGAAAGTTTTATTTGTAGGAACTAGAAAACAAGCACAAGATGCTACACGTGATGAAGCTATTCGTTCAAATTCATATTATGTTACAGAAAGATGGTTAGGTGGTACTTTAACTAACTTCAGAACAATTAGAAGAAGAGTTAAACGTTTAGAAGAAATCGAAAAGATGGAAGCTGACGGTACATTTGAATTATTACCTAAAAAAGAAGTAATCGGACTTCGTAAAGAATATGAAAAATTAAATAAATTATTATGTGGAATTCGTGAAATGAATGAATTACCAGGAGCTTTATTTATTGTTGACCCTTCTAAGGAAGATATTGCAATAAGAGAAGCACATCGTTTACACATTCCAGTATTTGGAATTGTTGACACTAACTGTGATCCAGATGTTGTTGATTATGTAATTCCAGGTAATGATGATGCAATTCGTGCTGTAAAATTAATCATTGGTGTAATGGCTAACGCTATTGTAGAAGCTAATGGTGGCGAAATTGTAAATTATGTTAATGAAGACGATAAGAACGAAAAAGAGATCATGGAAAGAGCTGTAGAATCAGTTAAGAAACGTGAAGATCATCGTCGTGAACAAAATTCTGAAAAAAAATTTAATAAACCTTTCAGAAAAGATAATAGAGAAGTAAGAGAAACAAAAAATGTAAAAGCTGAAGAACCAAAGACTGAAGAAGTTAAATCAGAAAAAGCCGTAGATTTAAACGAAATGACAGTTGCTGAATTAAGAGATTTAGCAAAAGATAAAGATGTTAAAGGTTATTCAACTATGAAAAAAGCAGAATTAGTAGAAGCTTTAAAGTAGGAGGTATTTATGATAACTGCAAGTTTAGTAAAAGAATTAAGAGAAAAAACTGGTGCTGGTATGCTTGATTGCAAGAAAGCACTAGAAGCTACTAACGGTGACTTTGCTGCTGCTACTGATTGGTTACGTGAAAAAGGTATTTCAACTGCTGCCAAGAAAGCTAGTCGTATTGCTGCTGAAGGTATGACAGATATTTTAATAGAAGGAAATAAAGCTGTAATTGTTGAAGTTAATTCTGAAACAGATTTTGTAGCTAAAAATCCTGAATTTAAAGAAATGGTAACTGAAATTTTAAAAGCTTTAATAAAATCAGATGCTAAAACTGTAGAAGAAGCTTTAGAATTACCATCAAGTGTTGGAACAATTAATGATTTAATTGTTGCTAAGACTGCTAAAATTGGAGAAAAATTAAGTTTAAGAAGATTTGCTATTTTAAATAAAGATGATAGTCAACTATTTGGACATTATATCCATATGGGAAGCAAAATTGGTGTTTTATTAGTTGTTAATGGAACAAATGATGAAGTTTGCCATAATGTTGCTATGCATGCTGCTGCTATGCGTCCAACTTATTTGAAAAAAGAAGATGTAAGTGCAGAAGAACTTGAACGTGAAAAAGCCGTATTAAAAGAACAAGCTATTAATGAAGGTAAAAACCCTGAAATAGCTGAAAAAATGGTTTTAGGTCGTTTAAATAAATTCTACAAAGAAATTTGTCTTGAAGAACAAGAATTCGTAATGGATTCAAGTGTTGATGTTAAGACATATGTTAAAAATAATGGTGGAAATATAGTTGCAATGGTTCGCTATGAAGTAGGCGAAGGAATGCAAAAAAGAGAAGAAAATTTTGCTGAAGAAGTAGCAAAACAAATGAATAAATAGAAGAGCAATCTTCTATTTTTTTTGAAATTATGATATAATGTTTAAAATTTGTTTTTTGGTTAAAACTAATAGAAAAGAGAAAAATATGAATTATGATTTAGAAATGCAAAATATAATTAAAAATTTGCAAGGAAAACCTAAATTATTATTGCATGCTTGTTGTGCTCCTTGTTCAAGTTATGTTTTAGAAGCTTTAAATGATTATTTTGCAATAACAATTTACTTTTATAATCCTAATATGAATAATTTAGAAGAATATAATAAAAGATTTGATCAATTTTCTAAATTATTAAAAGGAATGAATTTAGATATTGAAGTTATAAAACCTCTTTATGATAATCGTGAATATTTGGAAATTGCTAAACCTTTTAAAAACGAAAAAGAAGGTGGTCTAAGATGCCATGAATGTTATTATTTAAGGCTAGAGAAAACAGCTTTATATGCTAAAGAAAATAATTATGATTATTTTGCAACTACTTTGACAGTTAGCCCTTATAAAAATGCTAAATTGATCAATGAAATGGGTTTATCTTTAATGGAAAAAATAGGAATTAATTATTTACCATCAGATTTCAAAAAAAGAAACGGTTATAAAAGAAGTATTGAATTATCAAAAGAGTTTGATCTATATCGTCAAGTTTTTTGTGGATGTATATATTCTAAAGTTGCAGAAAGCTCTGATTTGTAGTAAAATTAATATAGAAGATGGAGGATTAATTGATGAGAAAATTTATTTCTGCTTTGATAACAATTATTTTAATTGCTTGGGTTGGGTTATTTGCATATGATTATTATCGTGCAAGTAAAAATGAAACACCAACCATTATTTTAAAGGAAGAAGAACATCAATACTCAGATGGAGTAGTTAAAGAATATACTAGTTTGGGTTATAAATACATAACTTATAATCGTAAAAGTAAAATGGGTTATGAATTTGGTGGCTTTTGGTTAAAAGTAAAAGAATAGCACTAATTGTGCTATTTTTAATTTTTAAAATAAAAAATATGGTATAATACTTCATAGGTGATTAAGTTGATATTAATGATTTTATTAATAATAATTCTTACAGGTTTAGATCAAATAATTAAATATTTGTTGCCTAAATTTGTTTTATTAAATGAATCAAAAGAGATAATAAAAAATTTCTTTTATATAACTAATGTAAATAATTATGGTGCTGCTTGGAGTACATTTTATAATCATCGAATTTTATTAATTATAATATCATTACTAGCTATTTTAATCATTTATAAAACATTTATTAAAAGTTCTAAATTAACTAAATTAAATAGTTTATTATTAGGAATGCTATATTCAGGAATATTAGGAAATTTGTTAGATCGAATATTTAGAGGATATGTTATTGATTACTTAGATTTTAAAATATTTGGTTATGATTATCCTGTATTTAACTTAGCTGATATTTTAATAGTTTTAGGAATAATTGGACTTTTGATAAAATCCTTTAAGGAGGAAAAAAATGGAAAAGTTTTTAGTAAATAAAGACGATGAAAATCAAAGATTAGATAATTATTTAGCTTTAAATACTGATATTAGTCGTTCTAAAATACAATCATTGATAAAAGAAGAAAAGATTTTAGTAAATAACCATTTAGAAAAAAATAGTTATTTAGTAAGAGAAAATGATGAAATCACTTTAGAATACGTTGAAACAGAAAATCATTTAAAACCTGAAAAAATGGATTTAGATATTGTTTATGAAGATAATGATTTTATTGTTATAAATAAACCTAATGGCTTAGTTGTTCATCCTGCTCCTGGTAATTATGAACATACTCTTGCTAATGGCTTAGCATACTATTCTAATAGCTTGAGTGACATTAATGGTGAGTTTCGCCCAGGCATTGTTCATCGTATAGATGCCTATACAACGGGTTTATTAGTTGTTGCCAAAAACAATAAAGCTCATGAAGTTTTAGCTTTAGAGTTAGCTAAAAAAGAAGTAAAAAGGACTTATTTAGCTTTAGTTTGGGGAGTCATAACTGAAGACTCTGGAACAATTGATGCCCCGATTGGAAGAGATCCAAGTGATCGCAAAAAAATGGCAATTAATCCTAAAGGTAAAGAAGCTGTTACTCACTTTAAGGTTCTAGAACGTTTTAAAAAAGCGACTCTTTTGGAAGTTTATTTAGATACTGGAAGAACTCATCAAATAAGAGTTCACATGGATTATATTAAACATCCAATTGTTAATGATCCTGTTTATGGTAAAAGAGAATTAATTGACGAAACTGGTCAATGTTTACATGCGATGAAATTGGAATTAATTCATCCAACAACAAAAGAAAAAATGGAGTTTACTTGTGATGCTCCTGAATGTTTTAAAAATATTTTAGAAAAACTAAAAATGGAGGTTTAAAATGGCAAAAGAAATAACATCACGTGAAGATGAATTGGTAATGAAATTGTTACATTATTTTATTACAGAAGCAAATTATACCCCGATTGTGCTTCATGGTGCTAATAATGAAATTTGGTTAGAAAATTTTGATAATGATTATAAAATTGTAAGAATTGTTTCTAATTATATTCATAATAATGATCAATTTGAAAACGATTTATATAAAACTAAACAAATAATGAAAAGTATTGGTAAAAAGACTTTATCTTATTCTTTAAATACTTTGAGTTTATTCATTAACTTAGGTGATAATGTTGATATGAATAATTTAGAAATTGATGATAATATCAAATGTGCAGATATTAAGAAAATAACAGATTTAAAAAAATATGATTTTATAACTAATTATTTTCCTAATATTGTTCAAAAAACTAAGTTTAATGAAGAAGGAATGGAATTATTTGCTAAGATAACCGGTGATATTTCAACTAAAACCGAAAACAATGCTAAAGAAGCTGAAGATGTTTTCAAATTAAAAAAACCATATGTTACTTATACTTTCTTAATTCTTAATTTAATCCTTTATGTTTTAGCTGTTTTTACTAATTTAAAGTCTGGTGCTGGTATTTATGACGCTTTATTTGATACTACAATCAATTCTTTAAATCTTTATGGAGGTTTAAATAGAAAGTTAGTATTAGAAGGTGAATATTATCGCTTGATATTAGCAGCTTTTAATCATATTGGTTTAATTCATTTGCTATTTAACTCTTATGCTTTATATGTAATAGGATCTCAGATTGAAAGTTACATGGGTAGAAAAAATTATTTCTTGATTTATATTTTAAGTGCTGTTGCTGGCAACTTATTATCAATGAGTTTCTTTGATGGCTGGAGTGCTGGAGCTAGTGGGGCTATTTTTGGCCTTTTAGGTTCACTTCTATATTTTGGCTATCACTATCGTATTTTCCTTGGTAATGTAATTAAATCTCAAATAATTCCTTTAATACTACTTAATTTAGCAATAGGTTTTATGGTAGAAGGTATTAATAATGCTGCCCACATTGGTGGCTTAATTGCAGGTATTTTACTAACAGCTGCTGCTGGTGTTAAATATAAATCAACTAAAACAGATAAAATTAATGGTTTAATATTATCAACTATTTATTTTGCATTCTTAATGTATATTGCTTTTTTTAGATAGATGCTTTAAGCATCTTTTTTTTAACAAACAATCACTTATTACATAAAATGTAATAGGTGATTAAATGACTATTGGTTTTTTAGCTGATTTACTTAAGGCCTCAATTAATAACTCTAAATATTTAAATAAAGAAATTTTTGGTTTTAGCATTGATACTAGAACATTAAAGAAAAATGAGTGTTTTATTGCCTTAAAAGAAGGACACAAATATTTAGCAAATATCAAAAAATGTGTATGTGTTATTGTTGATAATGATTTTACTAGTAATGATTTTGCTGTTTTAAAAGTTAATGATACCAAAGAAACATTTAAAGAATTAGCTTTATATTTTAGGAATAATTTTAAAGGAAAAGTAATAGGTATAACTGGATCTAATGGTAAAACAACAACCAAAGAATTACTTGCTAGTGTTTTAAATAAACAATATAAAACATTCAAAAGTTATAAAAATAATAACAATGATATAGGTATTCCTTTAAACTTATTTAAATTGAATAATACATATAAATATGCTGTATTTGAATTAGGTATGAATCATGCTGGTGAAATTAGAGATTTAGTAAAAATAGTAAAACCAAATATTGCTTTAATTACGAATATTGGAACTGCTCATATTGGAAATCTTGGTTCTAAAAATAATATTTATAAAGCTAAAATGGAAATAAATGATAACAATATTTTATTTGTTAATGGTTTAGATAAGTATTTAAAGAAAACTAAAAATGCTTTTAAAGTAAATTATAAAAATATTGATTTTGAAGTAAAAAATATTAAAGAAAATAAGAATTATATTGAGTTTGATTTACATATTGATAAAAAATATCATATTAAATATCATATTCCTAGTAAAGAACAACTAACAAATGTTTTATTAGTTATAGCTGTAGCTCTTTATCTAAAAGTCAAACCTAAGTTAATTGTTAAAACTTTAAATCATTTTAAAGCTATCGATAATCGTATGGACATTAAAAAGATCAAAAAAAGTATTATTATTAATGATGCTTATAATTCTAATTATGAATCTTTGATGGCTGGTTTAAATAGTTTAAAATGTTATCAAAAAGATAAAATATGTATAATAGGTGATATATTAGAATTAGGTGATAAAACTAAGGAAATATATAAAAAAATCGCGAAAAAATTAAAAGAATTAAATTATAAATATATATTTGTTGGTCAAAATACTTTTAATATAAAAATAGAAAATAGTTTATATTTTAATAATGTTGATGAATTAATTAATTATTATTTTCAAAATAAAAAAGAATTTTTAAATAAAGTTATTTATATTAAAGGATCAAATGGGATAAATTTATTAAAATTTGCTAATGTAATAAAAAAACATTAGTGAGACTATTAACAAAGTAAAAATTGTTAATAGTTTTTTATTTGAAGGAAATGAAGAAAATTACTCATTGTTAACAATCAAGAATGATCTTAAATAAGGATCATTTTTTGGTTTAAAATTCATTTTTTAGATCAAAAAAATAATAAAATATTGCACTAACTTTCTGTAAAATACACTGAATATATATATATATATATATATATATAATGGTATTAAAGTAGGTAAAATTCACAAAATAAACGTAATAAGAACGTTACATGATCAATAGTAGTGAATGGTTTTCAGTTGATATAGTGATATTGGCTTTTTTAATGATGTTAAAAAAAGGAGGTAAAAAATGGCAA
>CAKPHY010000024.1 GCA_934162285.1 uncultured Bacilli bacterium | reverse complement strand
CGGAGCGAAGCCTTATTTAATAAGGGAAACGGTAAAAAATAAACGGTAATTTAATTTAGGGCTTATTTTTCATACCCGATAGGTCGTGGGTTCGACCCCCTCTCTCGCTACCATATGAATTTAAATAGGTAGAAATATCTATTTTTTTGTATAAAAATGTCACAAAATTCATATGATGTAGTAGAATTTTACAAGGTTGTAAATTTATGATATAATGAAAAAGCACCAAAGGGTGCTATAGTTATTTACTAAAATATGGGGTGAACTTGATGGCAGTTTCTGTCGTAGACAAAAAGTATTTACAAATAGTAAATGATATATTAGAGAGTGAAGATTTTCAAAAACTAGAAGAGATAGAACATCATGGTATTACTAGATATGAACATTCTCTTAAAGTTAGCTATTATGCATATAAGATATCAAAATTTTTAAGATTAGATTATAAATCAACTGCTAGAGGTGGTTTATTACATGATTTCTTTTTATCACCTAACGATAAAACGTCTATGGAAAGTATTCGTTTAACATTTACACATCCAAAAATGGCACGTGATAATGCTCATTATTTATTTATGACAAACATTAAAGAAGATGATATAATTATCTCTCATATGTTTCCATTTTATAAAAGCTTTCCTAAATATGCAGAAAGTTGGATTGTTAATTTGACCGATAAAGTAATTGGTACTAATGAATTTATGCACAAATTTAATTTTAAAATGTCATATGCAACTAATTTGGCTCTACTATTTATCATTAATCATATTAAATAAACTTTGGTTTATTTTTTATTTTGCACAATTGCTTTTTTTGATAAAAATTTTTAATTTCATTAATATTTATCATGGACCATAAAAAATGTATATTGTTTGGCTGAAAATATGATAAAATATCTTTAGATGTCCTCGTAGCTCAGTAGGATAGAGCACGACCCTCCTAAGGTCGGTGTCGGAGGTTCGATTCCTCTCGGGGACGCCAGTTATGATTTACATATCAATGATATGTTTTTTTATTGCATTGTTTAAATGTTAAAATTATGTTATAATTAACTAAGTATAGGTGATGACATGGAAATAACAGAAATATTAAATAAATATTTGAATTTACAAAAAAGAGTTTTAGATTTATGGAGGACACTTTGACGTTCCGAGTTTAAAGGTAAAAATTGCTGATTTAGAATCTAAAATGAATGAATCTGATTTTTGGTCAGATAAAAATAAGAGTGAAGCGATTATTAACGAATGCAATAATTATAAAAAGATAGTTGATAGTATTACTTCATTACAAAGCAAAATTGAGAATAATTTGGAAATGCTTAATTTACTTAAAACGGAAAATAATGATGATCTTTTAGAATTAGTGAACGCTGAACTTGATCCTATTTTAAAAGAAGTAGAAGAGCTTGACATAAAACTTCTTTTAAATGGTCCTTATGATAAAATGGATGCTATTTTGGAGATTCATGCTGGAGCTGGTGGAACAGAAGCTTGTGATTGGGCTAATATGCTTCTTAGAATGTATACACGTTATTTGGAAAGTAAAGGCTTTAAATATGAAATTGTTGATAAGCAAGTACTTGATGAAGCCGGCTTTAAAAGTGTTACAGTTTTAGTTCATGGTTTATATGCTTTTGGTTATTTAAAAAGTGAAAAAGGTGTTCATCGTTTAATAAGAATTTCGCCATTTGATTCTAACTCAAGGAGACATACATCGTTTGCTTCAGTTGATATCGAACCGATATTTGAAAATGATAATATTGATATTCAAATACCTGAAAGTGATATTCGAATCGATATTTATAGATCAAGTGGTTGTGGTGGTCAAGGTGTCAATACAACGGATTCTGCGATAAGAATAACGCATTTAAAAACAGGAATCGTTGTTACTTGTCAGAATGAGAGAAGTCAAATTCAGAATAAAGAAACAGCTTTAAAAGTGTTAAAAAGTAAATTATACAAATTAGAATTAGAAAAACGTGAACAAGAGTTAAAGGGAATTCAAGGAGAATTATCAGCAATAAACTTTGGTTCACAGATAAGAACGTATACTATGCATCCTTATTCATTGGTTAAAGATCATCGAACTAATGTAGAAACTACTAATGTTTCTAAGGTTATGGATGGAGATTTGGACTTGTTTATTGATGCATATTTAAAACAAAAGAAGTAGGTGAATGAATGGAATTAATAACTATTAATAATGTTACTAAACGTTTTAAAAATGGTACCGTAGCATTAAATGATATTTCTTTAGAAATAGGTAAGGGTGAATTTGTTTTTGTTATCGGGCCTACAGGGTGTGGAAAATCAACTTTAATTAAAGTAATTTATCGTGAAGAAAAGCCAACAAGTGGAGAAGTTTTTGTTGGTGGTGTTAATGTTGCTAAATTAAGAAATCGTAAAGTTTATAAAATTAGAAGAAAAATGGGAGTAGTTTTTCAGGATTTTAAATTATTAGAAAAACTAACTGTTTATGAAAATGTTGCTTTTGCTTTAGAAATTTTTGGTTTGAAATCTGATGAAATTCATAAAAAAGTTTTGAAAGCTTTGGATTTAGTAAACTTAAAAGGTAAAGCTAAAAATTATCCTGATGAATTATCAGGTGGTGAAAAGCAGAGAGTTGCTATTGCTCGTGCTATAGTAAATGGACCTAAATTATTAATATGTGATGAACCTACTGGTAACTTAGATGAAGAAACTAGTATGGAAATAATGGAAGTTTTAAAAAATGTCAATGAAATAGGTACAACAATAATTATGGTTACTCATGATACTCATATTGTTGAAAAAATGAAGAAGAGGGTTATTGAATTGGAAAGTGGTCAAATAAAGAAAGATTACGCGAAAGGGAAATATAAACGTGAAAATATTTAGAATGCTTGGACGCAACATTCGTGATGCTTTTCACAGTGTTGTTAGAAATTTTTCTCTTTCTTTAGCTTCAATAACTTGTATATTAATAACTCTTTTAATTGTTTCTATTTCTATTATTTTATCGGCTGTTGTTAATAATTTTACTAATAATGTCAAAAAAGATTTAACTATAGTAGTATTTTTAGATCGTGACATTACTGAAGAAAGAACAGCAGAAATTAAAAATGAATTAAAGGCAATATCTAATATTGATACAATCGAATTTAGAAGTAAAACCGAGATAGCGAAGTCAATGATGGAGCAATATGAAACTTATAAAGATATTTTGAAAGATTATGATGAAAAAGATTTACCACTTCAAGATACATATTTAATAAAAGTCAAAGAAGTTGAAAAAATAGGTGATACAGCTAAGAAAATTGATACAATCCTTAATGTTGAATCAGTTCAATATGGGGCAGGTATGGTAGAACAATTAGTAGATATTTTCCAAACTGTAAAATATGTAAGTATTGGTGTTGTTTTAGCTCTTATTATTGTAACTATTTTCTTAATATCAAATACTATAAAAATAACAATTTTTTCACGTCGAAAAGAAATTGAAATTATGCGTTTAGTTGGTGCTTCTAATTTAAATATTAAAATTCCATTTCTTTTTGAAGGCTTATTTTTAGGATTGTTTGGATCTATAATTCCTATTTTAGCAACTATTTATGGTTATACAGCTCTTTACAATCAACTTGGTGGTTATATAAGCGTAAAAACAATCCAATTAATTAAACCTACACCATTTGTTTATTATGTTTCTATTTCTTTATTAATTATTTCAGCAATAGTTGGGGCATTAGGTAGTGCTAAAGCTGTAAGGAAACATTTAAAAATATAAAGTGTCGTTATTTGACACTTTTTTTGTTGACATTTTGCTAATTATCATTAAATATTGTTTGGAGTAAGTTATTATTAAACTAAGGATGGTAGTATAGGAGTGAAAAAAGCAAAATCTGGTATGATTGGTATTTTAAAGTTAATATTATTTACTGGTCTTACTAGTGTAATTGTAATAGTGGGAATTAATGTTATTACAAATTGGAAAAATAAGCAAAATTCAGTAACTAATAATGAACAGAAAAATTTAACAATTAAAGACGGACAATTAGCAATAAAAATAAATTCTGTATTGAATTTTGACAAACCAACAGGAACAGCTTTAGCTAATATTGAAAATAATAAAAATAACTTATATGACATTATTGTTAAGATTTATGATGAAAATGAAAATTTAATTTATGAATCTCCAAAATTAAAACCAGGAGAAAATATTGATAAACTTAAACTAGATAAAACTATAAGTTCTGGTTCTCATAAATGCACAGCTTATTTTGAAGCATATAATGAAAAAAATGAGTTTGTGGGAAAAACAGGAACTATAATTAAGGTAGAAATAAAAGGATAATGGAGGAAAAAATATGAAAAAATTTATTAAAGAATATTTAACTTATTTAATGTCAGTAACTATTTTATTAACTTCTATGCCATTTGGAGTTTTGGCAGCAGGAGTTCCTGTTGAAGTAAACATTAATGGAGTAGTTTCTATAGAATATATTGCTACTATTGATGCTCCAATTGATATTAATCTTAATGAATCAAATAAAGGATTAGGATATATACTTGTAAATAATAACTCTGATGTTTATTTAAAAGTAAAAGTTTCAGATATTGTTGCAACTACAGAAGACGCACCTTCAAATTTTGTAGCAGCTGATTCTAAAGACTGGAATTCTTTATCTGCAGAAGATACAAAAAAATACATTGCTTTTGAAATAGCTGGTTCAAAATATACAATTGAAAATAAAAATACTTCTAAAACAGATGTATATCAAAAGAAGGGTACATTATATCCAGCAGGAACAGAAAATTACCAAGGTGTTGATTTAGGAGTTTTAAGTTCAGATTCTTGTGAAGATTGTGGTACAAAAGCAGATGGTTCTGTTAGTTATACTGGAGCTATGCTTGCAGATCAAAAAATTTATACATTAGAAGCAACTGTTGGTTACAAGTGGGAAAAAAATACAAAATTAAGCTATAATGTTATAATTTTGACTGAATCTTTTGGTTCAAAAAAAGAAACTTATGTTAATTATGATCCTGATGCTACTACATTGAATGGACATTATTTGAATTTTAAATTGAAAGATGTTGGTAATGCATCTATTAGCTTAAATAAAACTAGTGATAATCCTAAATTTAATGCTGATATATATATAGCAACAGATGGAACTCATGACATTTTGAGATATTCTCAAGGAAAAACGACTTTAGCTGAAGCACCGGAGTCTGAATATACAATAACTTATTCATGGCGCCATGAAATAATTGGTGGGAATGATATGAGGGCAGCATTTAAATTTATTGGTAATGAAGGTGATAATTTGTATTTTTATGTTTCTAGCATTAAGGCATTAAATGCTGAACCAGGCGAAGGTATAGGTGCAGATTTTACTGAAGCAATATATAATTATAAAGCAGGTGATATTGTATATATACCATATACAGTAACAATTAGCCATACTGATTCTTCATCTAAGAAAGTTGATATGACTTATACATATGAAGATGTTGCACTTGTATATTTTAGAGACTAATAAAATAAAAAATGTAAATTATGATGATATGAACCTCGTTTCTTGGACATAAGGGAAGCGAGGTTTTTATATGTCAAAATTAACTTACGAAGATAAAATAAATTTATATACTGATAAAAAGAAAGGAATGTCGATAGAAAGTCTATCAAATAAATACAAAATAAGGAAAAGTGTAATTAATTATCTAACTACATTGGATTACTTAAAACAAAAATGTTTTATGATCAAGTGGATAATTATAAAACATTAGATGATTTGATAAAGTAATTGATGACTATATAATTATTATAATTAAGATAGAATTAAAGAAAATTAAAAGGACTGTCTCCTGTGAATTACAGGTTACAATCCTCTAACTAGAAACTATTTATAAACTGTCCAACTTTGGGGGTTCAGTTCATATGATGTCTACATTTTTTTACATATTTGTTTTGGTTATATAGATGTAATAAATTAATAATATTATCATTATTATAACAAAAGCTAAAATTGTTTTTAGTAAAAATATGATTTGTTCTTTTTTTTCATCTTCTTTTTTTTGAAGATTAACTGCTTCGATTCTTTTTTTTAATTTTTCTATTTCGCTTTTGGCAAACATATAAGTGTTTTCAATATCTATAATTTCAATTTCTTTATGATTTTTATTCATCTCTACACCTACATTCTTATAATTAATATTATACAGCAAAAATTTTTAAAAGTCATTAAGTAAATAGAATTAAATTTTATTTCTTTTATCAGATTAAAATGATATAATTATTATGGTGATGTTTATGAATAGTACTAAGGCTGCAGATTATAAATGTCCATCTTGTAAGGCACCATTATTGTTTGATCCAGAGTTAGGAAAATGGAAATGTAATTATTGTGAAAGTGTTTTTTCACTAGAAGAATTAGAAAATAAAAACGTAAAAGTTGAAGTAAATGATGATAATGTTAATTATGATCATTATATTTGTAAAAACTGTGGAGCGGAGATTATTGCTGAAGAAAATACAGCTGCCACTTTTTGTTTGTATTGTGGTAATACAGCAATAATAAAAGAAAGATTAAGTGGTGACTTTAAACCTTCTAAAGTAATTCCTTTTAAAAAAGTCAAAAAAGACGCTGTTGCAGCGTTTAAAGAGTTAAAAAAAGGTCGTCCATTTTTACCTAAAGATTTTATTTCTGAAAAGAATATTGAAAAGATTACCGGTCTTTATGTTCCTTTTTGGTTATTTAATATCTCTTGTAATGGTGATGTTGATGCTACCGGAAATAAAGTAAAAACTTGGGTAGTTGGTAACACTCATTATACTAAAACAGATAATTATCGATTAGAAAGAAATGTTGAAGCTAATTATACTTTAATTCCTATAGATGGTTCCATTAAATTTGATGATGCTATTATGAATACAATTGAGCCTTTTGATTATAAAGAATTAGTTGATTTTAATTCAGCATATTTATCAGGATTTTTAGCTGAAAAATATGATTTTAAAAGTGAAGATGCATATAAAATTGCTGAAGATCGTGCTTTAAAATCTACTTTAGATGTTGCGAAAGATTCAATGAATGGTTTTTCATCTGTTGTTGTAACAAATAATAGCTTAAAAGCCTTAGAAAATGGTGTTGAATACGCTTTATTACCAGTTTATATGGTAAATATAAAGTATAAAGACGAATTTTATTTATTCGCGATGAATGGTCAAACTGGTGAATTTATAGGTGATATGCCTGTTGATAGCAAAAAAGTTTTCTTTTCCTCTGTTATAATGTTTATTATAGTAGCAGCAATAGTAATTTTAATTAGCTATCTTATAGGAGGTTAATATATGAAAAAAATATTTATTATTCTTAGTGCCTTCTTTTGGGGTTTAACCTTTGTAAATGCTCAAGTTAATTATCAAGAACGTACTTTTGATAACTTAGGAGTAAATAAAAACATAACAATAACTGATGCCAATAGAAATAATATTTTGCGAACACCTTTAGTAGATGCTTCAGAAAAAATTTATGATTTTGCTGATGTTTTAGATGATACAACTAAACAAACATTATTAAATAAAATGAATGCTTTTATTGAAAAAAGTAATATGGATATTGTCATCGTTTTAATTGATAAAGAACTTAGTGATGATGAAATTGAAGATTACGCTGCTGATTTTTATGATTATAATGATTTTGGTTTAAATTATAGTTATTACAGTGGAATTTTATTGATTAGAAATGTTAATTCTTATAATAGATTTTTTAACATTTATACATTTGGAGAAGCTCAACTTTATTATACATATGATAGATGTGAAAGTATTTTAGACGATATTTATGATGATATTAAAGCAGATCGTTATTTAGAAGGTTTAACCACTTATATTTCAGAAGCCGAATACTATTTTGAACAAGGAAAAGTAAGTGACGATCAATATATAGATGATAATGGCTTTGTAAAAACTAAATATAAAGTTCCTTATCTTTTAAGTGCTATTATTTCAGGTACTATTACCACAATAACAATGTGCATTTTAGTTGGTAAAAATAAAATGGTTAAAAAAGAATTGAAAGCTAATACTTATTTAGATCGTAATAGCATAAAATACAATAAACAAAACAATATATTTTTACACAGTCACACTAGCTCGTATACAATTAACACAGATTCAGGAGGTAGTGGTGGAGGATCACACTCCGGATCAAGTGGTATGGGTCATAGTGGTGGCGGTGGCCGTCACGGTTAGAAAGAAAGGAAACTTTCTTTTTTTCATATTTAAAAAAATTTTACATATATTTTATTGGTGATCAAATGAAATATAATATAGGTGATATGGTAACAAGAAACTCTCATCAAAATGATATTATTTTTACGATTGTTGATATTAAAGGTGATACTTATTATTTAAAAGGTTTAAATACTAGATTATTAGCAGATGCCCCTTATAGTGATTTAAAACTTTATAATTTAAATGAAGATATAGAAGATGAAGAAAAATTTAATGAAAGAATAAGTGAAACTATCAATTTAAATCGTAGTGATTATTTTTATTTACCTGGTAAAATTTTGCATATTGATGGAGATATTGATTACCTAAATAGGTGTCTTGAATATTATAAAAAAAACAACATTAATGCTATCGGAATTAATGAATCCGAAGAAAGTTTGGCTACTAATATAAAAAAATTATTAGAAGAATATAATCCTAATATTGTTATTCTTACAGGACATGATGCTTATTATAAAAAAGACGATTCTTATAAAAATAGTTCTAACTTTGTTAAAGCAGTAACCGAAGCTCGTAAGTATGAATCAAGTCATGATAAATTAATTATTATTGCTGGAGCTTGTCAGTCTAATTATGAAGAATTAATTAAAGCAGGAGCTAATTTTGCTTCAAGTCCTAAAAGAATTAATATTCATGCTTTAGATCCAGCTATAATTGCAACCCGCATAAGTTTATTAGAAGCCAATAGAGATATTAATTTGAAAGAATTACTGGAAAAAACTAAATATGGATCGGATGGTATTGGGGGAATAATAACTAAAGGAACAATGCATGTGGGGTATCCACGATGATGCAACTTGAAAAAATAAAAAAAAATCTTCAAGAATTACAAGGAAAAAAGATTTTTATTGAATATAATTTAGGAAGAAATAAAAAAGAAAATTACCGAGTTACAATTAAAGAATTATATGATTATATTTTTACGGTAACATTAGAAGAAAATAATTATTCAGAGGTAAAATCGTTTTCTTATGCTGATGTCATAACAAAAACAATAAAAATTAAACAATAATCTAAAAAAATGCTTGCTTTCACATAGTGTTTATTATATAATTTAGTTAGAGTAGTATGTACTTGAAGGGAGAGATTAACTTGGTAATTACAAAAGTAGACGTACATAAAGTCGAAAAAGAAGATTCAAGATTGAGAGGAATAGCAACTGTCTATCTAGATGATTGTTTTGTTATTAAAAACATTAGAATCATTGATGGTGATAACGGTTTATTTATAGCAATGCCAAATCGTGAGATTGCTCCAAATAAACATGTTGATATTTGCAATCCAATTAACAAAGAAACTAGAAAAATGTTTGAGGATGCAATTATTGCTGAATATAACAAACCAACAGAAGAGTAATCTTCTGTTTTTTTGAATAAAAATAACCTTCTATCATATATTTAGATAGGAGGAATAAAAATGGACAAAGAGATATCAAATATTAATCATGCAATTACAATTAATGAGAGAAAAAGTATTGCTATAACAGGAGTAAAAAAAATAACAAGTTTTAATGCTAATGAATTTTTATTAGATACTAATATGGGATTTATTACTTTAAAAGGTAGTGATTTAGAAATTGTAAAATTGGATACTTTTCAAGGAAATGTTTCTATAAAAGGTACAATAAATAGTTTAAGTTATTCCGAAAATATAAAAAAAGAAGATTCTGTTTTTAATAAATTATTTAAATGAGTTTAAAAATCCAAATTGAAACGATTATTTTTTCATATTTTATAGGAACTTTAGCTTTTTTCATAAGAAAAATTTTTACTAAACAAATTTATCATAAGAAGTTTTTAATTAAGTTTCTTTTTTCTTTTTTTTATATTGAACTTTTAACAATTATTTATGTTGTTGGCTTATATAAAATAAACAATTTCACATTGCATTTTTATTCATATTTTTTTCTAATATTAGGTTTTTTATTAAACTATACATATTGTAAGTAAATAATAAATAGTCATTATGTTGATGTTTTATTTAGCACTTTTAGAAATTTATTAAAAATGTTGAAGTTGTAGTGAGAAGCAATCTTAGTTGCTTTTTTTTTTAGGTAAATGTATAATTATAATGAGGTCATGATATGAAAAAGAGAAAAGTAAAACTAAAAGTTCGAACATTAGTAGTATTTACGATAACAATAATGATTTTTGGTTATCTTTTTTATAGTGGCATTTATTATTTAGTTTCTAAAAAAAACTATGAAAGCGAAAAAATTGTTTTACAAGATAAACTTAATAATCTTAAAGATAAAGAAACAGATCTTAATAGTGAAATAAATAAATTAAAAGATGACGACTATTTAGCACGTTATGCTCGTGAAGAGTATTTATATTCCAAAAAAGGGGAGTATGTTATTAGAATTGAAGAAAAAAAAGAAGAAAAAAAAGGAACTACTTCTACTGCAAATAAATTTTCTTATAAGTATTTATATATGATTATTCCCGTTTTTATAATTTTATTAATATTTATATTTAAAAAAAAGGTTAAAATTGTTAAATAATTTTAGCCTTTTTATAATTTTAAATTATCTTTACTAGTTAAATTCTTATTGTCGTAGTAATTGCGATTTTTATATCCACATAATGCTGCAACAATATTTGATGGAAATAAGTGACGTAGCTTATTATAATCAGTAGTAACGTCATTATAGTACTTACGATAAGCAATTAAATCAGCTTCAGTTTCTGTAAGTACTAAATCAATTTTTTTTAGTTCTCCATCTTTTATTTGATCTTTATAGATATCAAATTCATTTATTGCCTGATATAAAGAACGATCAAGTTCAAAGTTGCTCATTTTTTTGGAATGTAATTCTTCTATTATTTTTAATGGTTCTTCTTCAGGTAAATTTTTTTTAATAATTGCAATTGATTTATTTAGTAGATCAAATCTTTTTCTTAAAATGTTATCGATATCTGCTTCAACTTCATTAATTCTAATTATATTTGCTTGAAATCTATTATATATACTTATAAACCATATTAAAATTAAACAAATTACTGCAATGATGATGCAGACGATTGATATTGTTTCCATATAATCACCTAATATAATTATAGCAAAGAAATGTGATTAATTCAATTTAAATTAAGATAATTTATTTTTTCGTCAAACGTAATGAAATCAACATATATCATTAACAACAACTGCCATTTACCAGTATCGGGTTCACTTAATATGATATGATCACGCCCAGATTGTTCAATGATTCCTGTAAATTCGCGATCACGAAATTCTACAGAGTCAGGAAATGTCATGTGAATACGTACCATTTTTCCACGATTAAGTCTCAAAATGTTTTCAATATATGATTGTTCTGTTCGATAAGATTCAGCTTTAGGTGCGGTATATTGATTTGGTGTAACGAAGTCATTTCCATAAAGGGGAGACCCATAATTACTATATTGATTATTCATAAATTCTCCTTTCAAAAAAACTTATGCTATTAAAGCAAAAAATTGCCTAAAATATGCTATAATAAAAAAAAGGAGATATATGCTATGAGTATAAATTTTAAACACACATGTGAAATAATTCCTGAAACAATAAATGCTAATGAGGAATTATTTTTAAATGAAATTTTTATTAATCGTGAAACAATAAAACGTTTTATTGAAATTGATACTTACCAAAAATTATCTAATGGCACATTAACAACTAATAATGTTGAAGTTTTGGAACTTAATGGTTATAAGGTAGCCTTTGTTGAGTTTTTTCCTAATTATGCTAGTGATCCTGGTGATACAATCGCTCTTGCTTTTGTTTCTTTTAAAGGAAAAGTACGTTATTTTAAATGTTATAATGAAAACGCTAAGAGTTTAATTGCTGAAATAAATATTGAAACTAAAAAGG
Organism: uncultured Bacilli bacterium; assembly: GCA_934162285.1. Lineage (GTDB taxonomy): Bacteria > Bacillota_I > Bacilli_A > RF39 > UBA660 > RUG11241. The sequence continues at coordinate 6,092 of CAKPHY010000024.1, read as the reverse complement.
CGGAAGTAGTTCGCATATTGGAGTCATATTCTAAAGAAAAATTTTTAACAGTTGTTGCCGAAATACTTGTAGTAACTATTAAAAAAATCAAGCTAGGTGTTTCTAATCGCCACGTTCATTTAAATCAAAGTGATTTAGAAGAACTTTTTGGTACCGATTTTGTTTTAGAAGTTGATCGCTTTTTAGTTCAAAAGGGTGACTTTGCTTCTAAATCTCGTGTTACAATTAAAACACCATTTGGATCAATTGATAATGTTCGAGTATTAGGACCAATAAGAGATTATACTCAAGTTGAGATTTCTAGAACTGACGCTTATAAATTAAAAATAAATCCCCCGATTAGAAAATCAGGAGATTTAAGAAATGCATCTTTAATCACTATTGTTGGCCCTAAAGGATCTATTACTAAAGAGGCATGCATTATTGCTACAAGACATATTCATGCAACTGAGGCCGATTTACTTAAATATAATTTAGATCCTAATAAAACATACAATGTAAAAATTAATGGTGAGAAATCAGGAATAATAAGTGATGTTCATATAAAAGTTAAAGATAATTATGTTTTCGAACTTCATTTAGATACCGATGACGCTAACGCTTTTCTATTAAAGCAAGGCGATGAATTGGAATTATTTTAATAATTCCTTTTTATTTTGGCTCTGTTCCTTTTAGATAGTAAAGAATAGCTTTTTTAGCTGACTCATTAGTTGCTAATTTACCGGTTTTAGTATCAATAAGACTTCCTATAACGTTTTTAGGTTGAACGTACCACTTAGCTTCTTTATCTTTATAAAAAGCTTCAATAGTGTCAGCCCATACATTTTTGCTAGCTAAACTTTCTTTAGATGTAGTGTTACGATTGTCATCATAACCAGTCCATACACCCATTAAAATATCTTCTGTATAACCAAATATTAAACAGTCACTATCAGTTGAACCAGTTTTAATAGCATATTTGTGAGTTAATTTGGGAATTAAACTAGTACATGTAGGATAACTATAAGATATGAATGAAGTTGAAGCACAATTACTTAACATGCTATTTAAAATATAAACAAGATCACTATCTAACTTTTGTTCACTCTTGTTTTTATGAACATAGACAAGATTACCATTTTTATCTTCAATATGATCAATAAAATATGTTTCATTTTGCACACCACTGTTAGCTAATACTTGATACCCATTCATCATTGATAGTAAAGATATTTCCTGACTACCTAAAGCTAATGATGGTATTTGTTTTAGATTATTGCTAATATTTAAATCTTTAGCAATATTGACAAGTTTATCTTCACCTAAAAATAAATGAGTTTTTATAGCATAAATATTATCTGATAAAACGATTGCTGATGCCATTGTAATATCATCTTCAGCATAAAGATTAGCATAGTTATGAGGACTATATGTTTGATTTTCTGAAAAAACGAAAGTTGTTTTTTCACTCGTGAAAGTTGTTGATGGCGTAAAGCCACTTTTTAAAGCTTGGTAATAAAGGAATGGTTTAATAGTTGAACCAACAGCACGTTTAGCGTCAGTAGCTCGATTAAATTCACTTTTATAAAAATTTTTTCCACCAGTTAAAGCTAATATTTTTCCTGTTTTAGGTTCAATGATAATACTAGCTATTTGTGCTTCATCAATATTTTCCATATTTTTATTGATGTTTTCTTCAAGATTTCTTTGTAAATCCAAATTTAAATTAGTATAAATTTTTAAACTTTCATTTAAATTGATACCAGGAATGTTTTTTAATTCATCTAAAACGGCATTTTGATAATACATAAGAGTTTTTAAGTGACTTGTATTAGAATTAGCAACGATCTTTAATTCTTGACTGTAGGCTTCTTGCATCTCTTTTTCAGTAATAATTTTATTTTTTACCATCATACTTAAAATTTCTTTTTGCCTTTTTTTGGCATTTTCATAATTGTTAACTGGTGAATACCCAGTAGGCCACTTTGGAATTCCAGCTATCATACTTGCTTCTGCTAAGTTTAAATCTTTAGCACTTTTATCAAAATAATATTTAGAAGCATTTTCAATACCAAAAACATTACCATAGTTAATAGTATTTAAGTATCCTTCAAGAATTTGATCTTTAGAATAATGTGTTTCTAAACGAATTGTCAACCAAGCCTCTTTGATTTTACGACTAAAATTTTTATCAAAACTTAAAAAAAGATTTTTAACATATTGCTGTGAGATCGTTGAAGCTCCACTGATCATTTGTTTATTTTTTATGTTTGTCCATGTTGCTTTTAAAATTCTTAGATAATCAAATCCTAGATGTTTATAGAAATTTTTATCTTCGGCAGCTATAGTAGCATCTATTAGACTAGTAGATATATTATCTATATCTATCCATTCTTTAGTTGTACCAGTGAAAAGATTTCCATCTGAATCATAATAATAAATTCCATTTATGTTATTTAATTCTAAAGGTGGTATTAAATAAGCAATAGCGTATAAACTTATATAAGATGTTAATAAAAAAACTGCTAAAACTAAAAATACTTTAAATGTTTTTTTCATTTTATCCCTCTTGAAATATTATTAGTAAAAAAACATAAATTATAATGAATTTTAAAAAAAATATGCTATAATCATTATATTATTGGTGATATTATGAAAGTAAAAGTAAATTTAAAATTAAAAAGTAAAGAAGAAAATTACGAAAAAGAATTATTTGGTTCTTATCGAGGGAATAAAATTTGTTTTATTGATGATAAGGTAAGGGTTTCGTTAACGTTAGGTGAAGTAACAACGATGCGCCGAGTTTCAAATGAATATGAAATTGTTTTAAACTTTAAAGATAATACAACGTTAAAGGGTACATATAATTTAAAAAAACTTAATTACAATTTACCTATTGACATCAAAACAAATACAATGTATATTGATAGCGGTCAATTAAAAGTTGACTATGAAATCAGTTCAGAAAATATCCAAATGGACAATTTTATTTTTGAAATAAAATATGAGGTGATAGAATGAAAGAATATCTAAAGAATTTAATAAAAAATTCCTTAGAAAAAATGAATATTTCAAAAGAAATATCAGAAATAGCTATTGAAATTCCTAATAAAAGAGGTTTTGGTGACTATTCTAGTAATGTAGCTTTAAAGTTTTCTAAAGAAGCTAATATGAATTCACGTGAATTAGCAAATGAAATTGTTAATAATATAAATGATGAAAATATTGCTAAAATGGAAGTTGCCGGACCAGGTTTTATTAATTTTTATTTAAAAAATGATTATTTATATGATAATTTGAATAAGATAATTACTGAAGAGGACTATGGTAAAAGTAATATAGGTGCAAATAAGAGGATTAACATTGAATATGTAAGTGCTAATCCAACCGGAATTTTACACTTAGGTCATGCCAGAGGAGCAGCTTATGGGGATGCCTTATCGCGTATTATGAAGTTTGCAGGTTACGATGTAACTCGTGAATATTATATAAACGATGGTGGCAATCAAATAAATAATTTAGTAAATTCTATAAAGGCTCGTTATGATGAATTAAAGGGCTTAGATGTTACATTTCCTGAAGATGGTTATCATGGGGTAGAAATAATTGACTTAGCTAAAAAAATATATGAAAAATATCCTGATACAGTTGATATGGAAGTAATTAAAGAATATGGTGTTAATTATTTATTAGATCAAATAAAAAATGATTTAAAGAATTTCAATGTCGAATTTGATGTATGGTTTAGTGAGAAAACTTTATATCAAGCTAATGCTGTTTCAGATGTAATTAAAAAATTAAAAGAAAAGAATTTAACATACGAAAGTGAAGGCGCTATTTGGTTAAAAACAAGTGAGTATGGTGATGAAAAAGATCATGTTTTAATAAAAAAAGATGGTACATATACTTACTTAATTCCCGATATTGCTTATCATATTAATAAATTTTCACGTAATTTTGATGAATTGATTGATGTTTTTGGTGCTGACCACCATGGTTATATTCCAAGACTTAAAGCTTCTTTAAGAATGCTTGGATATGATGATTCTAAAATTGATTTTGAAATATTACAAATGGTTCGTCTTTTAAAGAATGGCGAAGAAGTTAAAATGAGTAAAAGAACAGGTAAAGTTGTTACTATGAATGAACTTGTATCTGATGTTGGTTTAGATGCTACAAGATATATATTTACTTCCCGTTCTTTAGATACTCAACTTGATTTTGATATGGATATTGCTACTAAACATAATAATGAAAATCCTGTTTATTATGTGCAATATGCTTATGCAAGAATTTCTTCTATTCTAAATGAATATGGAAAAGATATTAAACCAATGAATTATACAAATTTAAATTCAGAATATGTTTTAGATTTACTAAATAAAATGTATGAATTTAAAGATGTAATTGAAGCATCGGCAACTAGACATATGCCTCATTTATTAACTAACTATGTTTATGATTTAGCAACATTATTTCATGTTTTTTATGCTCATGAACATGTATTAACGGATGATGCATTAAAGACAGAGGAGTATATTAATTTAATTAAAGCAGTTTCAATTATAATTAAAAAATCCTTGAACTTAATAGGAGTTCAAGCATATGAAAAAATGTAGGAGGATTATACATGAAATTAACTGAAATGACACAAAATGAATTAAATTTATTGTCTTATACAGAAATAGCTTACCGCTATTTAAAAGAAAATAAAGTGACTTTGAAAATACCTGATCTATTTAAACAAGTTTGTAAATTGTTAAGTTTTAATGATACCCAATACGCTAATAAAATAGGTGATTTTTATACATCAATTACTATGGATAAAAGATTTATTGTTTTAGAAAATAATGAGTGGGATTTAAGAGAAAATCATTCAGTAGAATTAGTTGTCGATGATGACGATGCTGACTTATCTGAAGAAACTTTAGAAGATGAAGAAGTTGAAGAAGAAAATGAAGAGATCGAAGATAACATCGATGCTGATTTAGATGACGCCGATGACGATTTAGACGACTTAACAATAATTGATGATGATGAAACAGAAGAATAAAGCATAGAAATATGCTTTTTTTGTTAAACAAAAAGCAAAATATTTAAAACATCTAAATTTAGATATAAATGAATATATTTATTTTTTTACATCTTCTTTTATATTTTATAATTGAATAATAGTAAAATTTGGTTTATAATATAATAGTAATAAAAAGCTGGAATAGCTCAGTTGGTAGAGCAGCTCCCTCGTAAAGAGCAGGTCGTAGGTTCAAGTCCTATTTCCAGCACCAGATTGTAAAAAAACTCGAACTTTTATGAATTCGAGATTGATAAATTACTAACAATTATGTTAGTTTTTTTATGATATAAAAACGAGAGACAGTTCATGAAATATAAGCAAATTTTTATTTTCTTTTTAATATTTTTGGTTGTTCTATATCAGTTTGGGAACTTATTTCTTTTAATGTATTATTTAATATAGATTTTATTGCTTTGAGTGGAATGCCACTTTTATATAGAGAAGTAATTAAATTAGACAATTCATTTAATTTATTTTCAATAGCAGTTGCATTAACATTAACATTTTTATTATTAAGAATATCATTAAAATCTATAAAGTCTTTTTGATTTTCAATTGAAACTCTATTACAGAAAAATAGTGTTCCTTGCCTTCCTAGAATTCCGATTTCAAAACCAATGTTTTCTAGTTTGATATTATAGAAATTTCCAAAATTGCAACTTGTTGGATATATATAGTTTTTATTTGCGTATGTATCTATTCCACGGTACATTAAGTGTAAATTATTTACTCGTTCCAAGTCTTCTTTAGATATTTTCTCAGGTGAATGTAACCAATCTTTATCAAAAAAGCTCGAATGTTCTATAGTAAATCTATCAAGCCACTTTATATAGTCAGTATTAGATAATATTTTTTGCATTTTAGCATTTTGATCGTTTGCATATTCTTTTATCAACTTTTGTTCTTCTGACATGTTTATTTTTTTTACAGGATTCATATTAGATTCTCCTTTTTATAAAATTATTATATCACGTATAATGTTGAACATAAAGATTTTGAATTTAAAAATTTGATTTCTTTATGTTTTTTGTTATTATAG
>CAKPHY010000023.1 GCA_934162285.1 uncultured Bacilli bacterium | reverse complement strand
TGCTATGGTGAATCAAAATAATGTAAAACTATCACACCATAGATATATTTGCTAGTATATTTCAAATCTCAGTTTGTCGAGATGTTTGGTGATCCTGTTTTTAATATTAAAAAGTGGGAAAAAACAAAATTATCTGATAAATGTGAAATTGTTACAGGGAATACCCCATCTAGAAAAATAGAAGCTTATTATGGTAATTATATAGAATGGATAAAATCTGACAATATAGTTGAGGACAAAACTTATTTATCAAAAGCTAAAGAACATTTATCAATAGAGGGGTTAAAAATAGGACGATATGTCCCTGAGAAATGTATACTTATGACTTGTATTGCTGGTAGTTTGAAATCAATTGGAAATGTTGCAATAACAGACCGTGTAGTTTCTTTTAACCAACAAATTAATGGTATTAATCCCAAGGAAAATAATGTTTATTTTATGTATGAACAATTTATTTTATCAAAAGAATATCTTCATACGCCTGTAAATATGTCATTAAAAGGGATACTTAGTAAAAATCAATTAGGAAATTTAGAATTTATCTTTCCTCCCATTGAATTACAAAATAAATTTGGAAAAATATTTGAACAAATCGATAAACAGAAATTTGTATGTATAAATATGGCACGATTATTAGGAAAAATGACGAAAATATGGTAAAATTATACTATAATGTTAGTTTGGAAGTGGAATTATGGTGTCAAATTTTGATTTTATTAAAGATAATAGACTAAATGATGTTAAAAATGCTTGTATTGAGGCTGAAAAAAGTTTAATAGTTACATCAGCAACTTGTGCTATTATGACAAGAAAAGCATTAGAATTAGGTGTGAAATGGGTATACGGTGTTGATAGCGAACTAAAAATACCATATCAACAAACTTTAGCTACCTTAATTTATGATAGAATTTTTAAAAATATAATTGATTCTAGTTTGTTGCATAAAATAATTTATATTCAAAAACTTGGTAATCAATCTGTACATAGTAATATGAAAATTAATAAAGAAGAGGCATTACTTTCTTTAAAAAATTTACATGATTTTATGTTATGGGTTACTTATTTATATTGTGATGATTATGTTGAACATAAATTTGATGAGAATTTAGTTTCCACTCCTGAAAATAATAAAATTTTAGAAAAAGAAAAATTAGATTTATTAGAGAAATTAGAAGCAAATGAAAAAACTATAGAACAATTACAACAACAATTTAATGCATTAAGAAAAGAGAAAACTAATAATAGGAAGATTAAACAAAGTTCTATACCGTTTGATATTAAAGATATCTCTGAGTTTAAAACTAGAAAGCAATATATTGATTTAGATTTAGAAATTGCTGGATGGGAATTTAACAAAAATATAGAGGAAGAATTAGAAGTAACTGGAATGCCAAACAAAACTGGAGTTGGTTATGTAGATTATGTTTTGATGGGTGCTAATGGTAAGCCTGTTGGATTAGTTGAAGCAAAAAGAACTTCAAAAGATCCTTATGTAGGCAAACAACAAGCAAAAATTTATGCAGATTGTCTTCAAAAAAAATATGGACAAAGACCAATTATTTACTATAGTAATGGGTTTGATATTTATATGTGGGATGATACAAATTATCCTCCTAGAAAAGTATCTGGGTATTATACTCAAGAAGAATTGCAACTATTAATAGATAGAAGAACATTAAAAAAAGATTTACAAAATATTTCAATTGATGAAAATATCACAAATAGAACTTATCAACAAGAAGCAATTAGAGCTTATTGTGATGATTTGAAAAATAATCAAAGAAAAGGACTATTAGTAATGGCAACAGGTACTGGAAAAACAAGAACAGCTGTATCTATAGTTGACGTATTAACTAACTGTAATTGGGTAAAAAATATTTTATTTTTAGCAGATAGAACAGAATTGATAAAACAAGCGAAAAAGACATTTAATAAATTAATGCCTTCATTATCAACTATTAATTTAACAACTGAAAAAGAAAATGCAGAAAATGCTAGAATGGTATTTTCTACATATCAAACGATGATTAATTCTATAGATGATATAAAGGCAAAAAATGGAAAAAAACTCTTTACTGTCGGTCATTTTGATTTGATAATTATTGATGAAGCTCATAGAAGTATATATAAAAAATATCAAGCTGTATTTGATTATTTTGATGGCTTGTTATTAGGGCTAACTGCAACACCAAGAAGTGATATTGATAAAAATACTTATAAAATCTTTGAATTACAAGATAATGTTCCAACTTATTCATACGAATATGATGAAGCTGTAGCCAGTGGTTTCTTAGTTGATTATCATACTATTGAGTGTTCAACTGGATTTATTAGAGAAGGGATAAAATATAATAAATTATCTGATAATGAAAAAGAAGAATTCGAAGATACTTTTGCTGATGATGAAGATGTGACTGATACTGTTGCTCCAGGAGCAATGTTTAGTTGGGTGTTTAATGATAATACAATTGATAAAGTTCTTAATCTATTGATGGAAAAAGGAATAAAAGTAGAAAGTAATGACAAACTTGGAAAAACAATTATTTTTGCTAAAAATCATAAACATGCAGTTGCAATAGAAAAAAGATTTAATTTGTTATATCCACAATATAACGGAAAATTTGCTAGGGTAATAGATAATCATATTAATTATGCTTCAACTTTAATTGATGATTTTTCAGATATTGGTAAAATGCCACAAATAGCAATATCAGTAGATATGCTAGATACCGGTATAGATGTTCCAGAAGTAGTGAATTTGGTTTTCTTTAAGGAAGTAAAATCAAAAGTAAAATTTTTACAGATGATTGGTAGAGGTACAAGATTATGTCCAGATTTATTTGGATGGGGAAAAGATAAAAAGGAATTCTATATATTTGATGTTTGCCAAAATTTTGAGTTTTTTGAACAAAATCCTAAAGGAACAGAATCTTCTTTGGGAATGAGTATTTCTCAGTTTATATTCGAACTAAAAGTTGATATATTAAAAGAACTAGAAAAAGTTCAATATCTAAATGATGAAGAGTATATTAATTATAAAAATTTGTTATTAGAGGAATTAGTTGATATTGTCAATTCTTTAAATACTTTAAAATTTGATGTTAAACAAAAAATTAAATATGTTGAAAAATATAAAGATGCTGTTAATTGGAATAATTTAACAGATTTACAAGTAAAAGAAATTAAAGACAATTTGACATCATTAATTATGTCTAATGATAATGATGAGTCTGCAAAACAATTTGATAAATTAATGTTAGCTATTGAATTATCTAAAATGCTTAATATGAAATATAGTAGAGAATCTAGTAGACTTAATCACATTGGTGAGAGCTTATTAGGGTTAATGAATCTTCCACAAGTTCAGGAAAAGAATGATGATATAAAAAGAATAATTCAATCTACATATATAGAACGATCAAGTATTTTAGAAGTTGATAGAATAAGGGATTCATTAAGAGAATTAATTAAATATTTACCAAAAAATGTTAAAAAGGATGTATACACTGATTTTTGTGATGATATTAATATAGTAGAACACGATGATAGAAAAATTGAACAGGTAGAATTAACTGATTATAAAAGAAAAATGAATTTTTATTTAAGAAATCATATAGACAATAAAATAATAAGCAAAATTAGAAATAACGAGAAAATAAGTAAAGATGAAATTAATCAACTACAGGAAATATTATTTAATGATTTAAATTCTAATCAAAATGAGTTTAATTTAAATTATGATAATGAATCGTTGGTTTTATTAGTGAGAAAAACTGTAGGATTGTCAAAAGAAGCGATTGATAGAGAATTTTCTAAATATATAAACGAAAACGAATTAAATGTTGATCAGACAAGGTTTATTAACTTAATTAAAAATTATATAATGAAAAATGGTGTAATCGATAAAAGAATATTAAATGATGATCCATTTACGAATTATGGAAACATAATGCAACTATTTGATGGACAATTAAATATCATTAAAATGATTATTATGATTATTGATTTAATTAATGGTAATGGTTGTTTTGTTCCAAATGAAAATGTATAGAAATAAAAAGGGGGTGGGTTTTTCCCACGTATGAATTTCGTACGGGAGTACAAATTCAGTGCTGGCTAGACAATAATGTTAATCTCAACATAAATTTAAAGCACTATCTAAATTTAGGTAGTGCTTTTCTTTATACAACTTCTATTAATTTTAATGGATTATTTTTTGCAATTTTAAGATTATATTTTATTTTTAAAACTAATTCTATTTCAGGCATTAATTCATCAACATTACATCTAACATTAAATATATCTAATGCTGAATTAATATGATTGATTAGTGGACAATCTGATAAACAATTTCTAGTGTGTCCATTTGCTAAATAAAATGCTACAGCATCTGGAATTACAAAGTTAATAAGATATTCATTGTAATTGTTATAAAATGGTAATAATATTTCTTCAAATTCTTTATCTGTGATATCTTCTTTACCTTTAATCATATTTCGTCTCCATAAATAATTTCTTTTAAAACAATTTCTTCAGCATTATTTTTACAATTATTCATTTTTTGAGCCCATAGTAATTGATTTTCAGACTTTAATTTTTCTGTAATTGATTCATCTGATTTTATTAAGCTATTAACTATGTTATTAATTCTATCTTCAGCAATTATACTGACCGAAAAAAGATGTTCATTTAATTTGTTTTTCATAAGTAATTCTTGATATAATGCTTTCTTATTACTTTTTAAGTATTCTAATCTTAATAATCCATATTTATTTAAAAGTTTATTTTCTTTTTCAGGTAGTGTTAAATTTGGTAATAAATAATCACCACATTTTGTATAAGTTATATTCATAATATTTATCCTTTCATTTCTATGAAGAATTAATAATAGTATTATCAATTTTAGGTACCCATTTAGGTACTCAAATTGTAAAATTTGATAATTATATTTAAAATATTGTAATTAGTTATAATTTATAAATGCTTATAATATAAGGCTTTTAACTAGTAATAATTTATTTTATTTGTAATATATTTTTGCCCCCTGAAGCTAGGTCTTAGGACCTAGCATTTTTTGGTCTTGAAAACAACTCATTAAAAATGTATAATATAGTTAATAATGGAGGTAAGTTCATGTATATATGTAATTATTGCAATCGTGTGTTAAAACATGCATATGAGAAATGTCCTGGCTGTGGTGGAAGTTCATTTAAAACAAAAGCGTTTATAGGAGAAACCATAATTGAAAATCCTCCAAAAGGTGGATATAAAGTTAACATTAAAAACTACAAAAAATCTTTAAGAAGTGCCAATTGTACTATGCTTATGGGAATTATTATATATCTTGTTGCTGTATTTGTGATTTATATTTCATTGTCAGGTGATTTTCCTGGGAGAGACTTTAGAATGTTTATTTTAATATTTGTTCTCCCAGTATTTTATGGTGGCACATATTTTTTTACTAGGGGTCTAAAGAAAAGAAGCAAGTTTAAAAAAATGATGGTAAAAACAATTAAACTTTCTAAAAAAGGTATGCTTGTAAAATCTATGCCATATAAAATGATTTATACTACTAAAATGTTTGAATTTAATGAACGAATTGAAGTTAAATTTAAGAATTCGTCGGGTGTTGAAATTCCACTCTATAGTGAACCTAAACATTACAAAAAGAATGATAAATATGACACCGTTGATCTATTAATTGATCCAAACGATTATTCAAACTATTTTATTGATTATGAAATCTTTTAGGAGGTAAAATATGTTTATATGTGAATATTGTGGTAGATATTTAAAACGAAAATATGAGAAATGTCCAGCTTGTGGGAGTACTTCATTTAAAAAAGTTCAAAATATTGGTGAAAAAATAATTAAAGTGCCACCAAAGGATGGATACAAAATAAATACCAGCAATTTTAAGTTTGAACGAAAGAAACATGAACCAATAACTACTGAGGGAGTAGTAACAATTATATATAGTGCGCTTTTCTCAATACCTTTCATATTGGTAATAATAGATTTAATGAAAAATTCATCTCAAAATGGTGATAAATCATCTATAATTATTTTTGGAATTTTTTTTGGATGTGTAGTTGTAGCTCTATTGTATGATGCTATAACTGGTTCTATTAAAAACTTAAAAAAATCCAAGGAAATTATCAACAAGTCAAAACAAAATATAGACAGGATAGAACGTTTAGCTAAAACAGGGATACTTATTAAAAATTTGAGATATAAAGTTATACCTACAAAAAATATAAATGATGAAGATGAGATAGTATATAAAATTCAAGTAGTATATGAAATAAAAGAAGGAACAAAAAAATGTTTTCAAAGTGAACCAAAGTATTTAACTGCTCTTGGGCGAGATGATGGCACTGTTGATTTGTTAGTTGACCCAAATGATTATTCAAATTATTTCATTGATTTTGAAATATATTAATAATTAATAAAATATTTAATAGTAGTATTTTAAATAAAAAATATTTTTTGCTAGGAATATGAACAATTAAAATTGAGACCAGCATGTTTTATGTGTAGAACATAAGACTTGGTATTAATTTGTGAGTTTAAGTTAATAAATATTTTATTTTTATCGCAAAATGATTTTTATTATGATAGCATGAAGATAGAGAAGGCATTATGGAAGAAGTAAAAAGACCAAGAAGGGAACTAAGAAATAGAGAGTACTTTGAATATTATTATTTATACTTCTTGAAAAAGGGATAATGATAAAATTTCTAGGCGATATTTTAGGCGACAAAATAGTAAAAAAGTATGAAAAAATATGAGCTTAGGCGACATTTGAAGAAACATAATGGCTTATAATATAAGGATTAAGAAAAATGTTGGAGTTTATGATTAGCTCCCCCTGAAGAGAGCGATTAACTTATGTCGCTCTCATTTTTTGTAGGAAATATAAGGGATTTGCTAATTTGATAAATCTCTAAAAATAGGATTAGGTACCAATTAGGTACCATTTTTATTTAAATAGACATATTTACTAAATAGATGTGATATAATTAATATAAGATTATAAGTGAAATGAGGTGATATTTTGAATAATAATTTGCAGTATTTATTTGATACTTCCGGAAACTGGATTGCATTTAAAATTGGTAAATTTCTATTTAATGATGATGGAAACTGGATTGGATGGTTTCCGTGGGATGAAGTTGTAGCTATAACTCCCAGTGGGAAGTATTTAGGAGAAATATATAATAAGAACAGATTACTTAAATCAAATTATAAAAAAATATTACCATATCCTGGTTATCCTGGTTATCCTGGTTATCCAGGTTACCCTGGATATCCTGGTTTTGCTGGATATCTATATGTACCTGGAACATCAGATGTAGAGAAAGAACTATTGAAAGGAGAATAAATATGACAAAGGAAGAATATTTAAATAAATCTAACGCCATCTTAATTAGTCTGAAAAACACTATAGAATCATTTTATACTTTATATAATTCCTTAGATGATGACAAAGAAAATCAAAAACAAGATCTTCTTCGTGCGATCATATTATTCTCATGTTCTGGAATAGACTCAATAGTTAAGCAATTAGTTAATGATACTTTAGATTATGTTATTGAACATGATGAGGGAGCTTTTAATCAATTTAAAAATTATACTGAGAAAAAATTAATATTAAAAAATGAAGCTGGAATAAATTCGAAATTGTTTGCTGAACTATTTACTTGTGGTAATCCAAAACAAACACTTATAGATGTTTTAAAAAAGGATTTAACGAGTAATAGCCTTCAAAGTGCCGATGAATTATTAAAAGTAGGATCTGTTTTTAATATTGGAACTGCTAATTTAGTAAATGGTAAGGAAGAACATGAAAAATTAAGAAGAGTATTTATAGTTCGTAATCAAATAACACATGAAATGGATGTTGATATGACGGCTTTAGATTTTAAAATGAGAGATAGGACTTATGAAGAGATAAATGATTATTCTGAATTTATTATTAAGTTTATAGAAAAATTTATAGAATTAATATCAGAAAAGCTTGATGATACTTCGGAAGTTGATGAATTTGAACAAATAGTAAGTTTATAAAAACATTGGATTAAACCAATGCTTTTTTAGTCTAAATTATCGATTAAATCAACAACTTCATTTAAAGCAGAGTTAAATAGATGAGTGTAAGTGTTTAAAGTTTCTTCAATTTTAGTGTGTCCTAGATATTTTGCAACGACAGTTATATTAGCACCATTATTAACAAGTAAGGATGCACAGGAATGTCTGAAGTCATGGATCCTAATTTGAGGTACACCAGCAAGTTCACAGTTGCGATTTTTTCTTGATGTAATAGTATTACTAGCTACAGGGAAAGCGTCACCAATAACAAAGTAATTATCATTGAATCCATACTCTTTAGATACCTCTTCTTTAAGCATTTTAAGGTCGTTTAAGAGCACTTTATTGAGTGGTAGGGTTCTTATACTACTTTTAGTCTTTGGAGTGGAGAATTGAAACTCTTTAACAGAACCACCACGATCAGTAATCTGTTTTTTTATTGATAAAGTTTTATTTACAAGATCAATATTTTTCCATGTTAATCCTCTGAGTTCTCCTTTTCTTAGACCACAGTAATATAGTATTTCAAACATAACCTTTTTTTGTAATTCAGTTTCAACGGAAATAAATTGTTTCCATTGGTCATAAGTAAAATACATCATTTCTTTAGGTATATCAGAAGAGTTGCTAAATTTAGTCATCTTAGAATATACTTTATTTAAATTGAAATCATACCATGTCATGGCAAAGTTCAAGACTGATTTTAAAAACTTCAATATATCATTTTTATATCGAGTTGAGATATTTGTTTCATTCATTTGCTTTTTCCAATTATCGTAATGGTTTATATTAAAATCTTTTAATTTGATACTTAATAAGCATTTTAAATAAGATTTTTTATTTACATAATTATATAAAGTGGTAGGTTTGACTTCAATGGTAGTAGTTCTGTTTTCAATAAAAATATCAATCGTCTCATCTAGAGTTATTTTATCCATGTTTTCATGTCTATGGATTTTTAACCTAAATTCGAGTTCGGCATCTTCAGCTTCTTTTTTAGTAGCAAATTTTCCTGATTTATATCGATCGTTTCTTCCGTACATATCTTGATACCTTACCATAAAGAACCAAGCACGACCATCTTTTGTTTTATCTTTTGCTTTATAAACAGGCATTATATTGCTTTAAAAAGTCTTTAGATGGATTTAAAACTATATCTTCATCTAGATTTTTAATTTCATCTCTAGTTTTTAATTCAATCTCATTTATGGATTTAGTCATTTCAAGTTCTTTATTTAATTTATCTATTTCATGATTTAATACTTTGATATTGTGTTCAGCTTTGTCTTGATGATGTTTATTAGCTCCAATTTCGCCTTTATCTAAATCAAAACCTTTAGATTTTATAAATTCATAATCATCTTGAAGTTTTGCAAATGAAGCTTTATCACCACGTTGTTTCCAAAATTCATCTGAATTTAAGAACTTATCATATTCAATTTCATATACATTTCTACCATTATCATCTTTCTTTTGAATAGGTACATTTTTAATCGTGTTATTTTTAGTATATATTTGTTTAGTTAATCTTTTACCAGATTCATCTGTTTCAAATACTCTACGTTTAACATGATCAACTACAGGTATCCAATAAAAGTGCATATGTGGAGTATCTTCATCTAAATGTACTCCTGCATAGACTACATTTTCTTCTTCGACATATTTCGACAAAAATCGATAACTTTCGTTGAAGTATTCTAGCATTTTTTATGGTATATCTTCTTTGGATTTAATATCAGGACAAAAGACAGGTTCTCCAGCATGATTACCTTCTACATACTCTTCCAGTATCTTTCATAGGTAGTCCTAATTTTCTAAAAAAATCAGGTCCACTTGTAACAACACAACCATTTAATATATTTGTATTATCACCCTTATTAAAGTGAATATTATTAGTATAGATAGTTTCATATACTTTACTAGATAGAGTAGAGTGTCCATCAAATCCTACATATTCTATATTGAATTGAGTACGTTCTTTATTATAATTTCCAGAGCCTTTTCTATCATCAAGTTCAATACCTAGACCACCAATATCTTTAGATTTAATTTGATTCTTTACTGTTACAACTTGGTAATCTACATTCATTTTGAGCTCCTTTCGTAGTATTTGTCATATCTTATTTATAAGTGTGACATATCTCACTAGGGCGCAGCCCATGAGTTTAAGGTGATCCTTAAAAATCCCTTATGCTTGTTACAAAGTCAAAAGCCGATGAAGTAAATTCAAAGGCTCCACTTGTGTAACAAGTGTTTTATCGAATTTATCAGTTCCCTAAAACAAGAAAATGATTCACTATCGCCACTTTCATTTCTTCGAAACAAAACGTGCCACGTTTATTCATTTTCTAAAGAAGGCTCTTCATAATCAATATGATACATTCTACCTTCAGTAGTTCTATATTTACTTATATGAAGACCTTCTTGTTCAAGCAAATCTTTTTGAGTATTTAATAGCTTACCTAACTGAGTAGGAGTACACATTAGATTTGCTTTATTTATGATTTAACTAATCGTAAAATCAAATTTCTTTTCTCTAATAGCATATTTAACAAAAGCTACTATTACAGGATTAGCTATTTCTAAAGCATTGTCTTTTACTATTGAGAAAACTTGATTCTTATCTTTATGAAGATATTCTTCTTCATCAGTGAAATCTCTATTTATAATTTCCATTTTGATAGTATTATCATCAAAACTGTTTTTACTTAATCTAATTATTCCATCTACTACGGCATCAAATCCAGTTGAGCCTAGTGTTTTACCTAATTTGTTCAAATGATGAACAAATAATATTGTTAAATTATACTTATCAACGTAGCTTCTAATCTTAGGCATAAGCTTTTGAGATATATTTTGATAACTGCTTATATCATAAGAAATATTGAAATCAATATCTTTTAACATATCTAGAATTAATATTCTTCCATTTAATTCTTCAGCAAATTCTTTTACTTGATATTCAATATCCATGAAGTTAATATTTTGCTTTTTATCTCTATCTATTATAAAGAATTTATTCTTTTCAAAACTTATTCCTAATAGGTTAACCTGTCCTTTAATTGACTATCTGACAATTCTGTAGTAATATATAAGACAGGTGAAGGCTTTAGAATCTCATGACCTAAAAATGCTTTTTTGTTGGCAATTGAGTTGGCAAGCTGTAGTGCGAATAACGACTTACCAACTTTAGGTTTAGATACTAATAAGTACACACCTTTAGACCTCATTATATTATTTATGATGATGTCTTTTTTTATGTTTGTATATATTTGTTCTATTGGTTTAAGCAATTTTAACATCTCCTTTCAAATTTTTACTTCTTGACTCTAAATAGTCAATATCAATATTTAAATACTTAACAACTTCTTGCATAGGAACAGCATTATTTGGAACATAGTAGTTTTCACTTTATAATTTTTTCTTTTTAGTGCTTTTAATAACTAATGCATTATTTCTACCAACATCTGCAAGTTTCATTAGATCACTTAGACTACACCATTGTTTTGCAATTAATTTTAGTGTTTCTGATGCTGTAATACATTATCACTTCCTTTCTTTTATAATTCTTTTTCTTCTTCATTCCATTTAGTGTATGGAACAGCATTTGCTTCTAAAATATTTAGTTCAGAGTTATATCTTATATATTTGTTGATTCTTAACTCGAGTAGGGTATCCTTAATATCATCCATAGAGTCGGTACAGTGCTCTTTAATTTCTATACCACGAGTAATATTATTTGTTAATACCATTGTTAGAAAACCTTTAGCTCTTAACGATAAATTAGGATCTAATAAGAATTCATCAAACGCTCTGTGTACTTTTAATTTTGCCATCTTTTCACCTCTTTCTAAATGTTCGGTATACCGCTCATTACAACCAAGATAGTACAAATAAATTTGATTGTCAAGTATTCCGAACAAAAATGTTTTGTAAAACTGACAAAATGTGATATAATGAATATGGAAGAGAATAAGAAGCCTTTTAAGGAGTGAAAATATGAACAATAGTGAAGCATTAACTACATTAATTGTTGGAGGAAGAACTGCAAAAGAGTATTCTCAAAGAGAACTTGCAAGAAGAGTTGGAATAAGTAATTCTTCTTTAAATGATATAGAAAATGGTAGAGTAGCTAAACCAAATCCTGAAATTTTAAAAAGAATTTCAGAAGAATTAGATCTATCTTTGCAACAATTATTAAAAGTTGCTGGATACAATGAGGTTATGAGTTGGTTTTCTCATGATGAATTTAAAAATAAATCTACTAAAGATTTAAAAAATACAATTGAAGAATGTAGATTATTTAAATATGACATTTTAGATTGGGATGCTAATAAAAGAAAAAAAGCATTAAAAATAATGCAAAATTTAAATGAAATAGAATTAGGTTTAAGATTAATTAAGGAAGATGCTGAGACGGATTATACAATCGACAAAGCATTAGAAGATATTGATAAAGAAATACAAGAGTTAAAAGATATAGCAACTAAATATGATTATAGTAAATTGCCTAAAGATATATAGGAGGAAGAAATGAAAAAGATAAGTGATATTCAAAAAAAGACAATTGAGTTTATTATTAATTCAGCAAATATTCAGGCTGTTGAAAAATTTAATATAGATAAGAAAGAAATAAAATATTCATCAAAAATTAAGTCATCAAGGGATATAACATCGATTAATGGTGATGAGGAGATTGCTAGAGCATTTTTCATTACAGAGTTGGTTAATGTTTATGGATATAAACCAGAAAATTTGGAATTAGAGACAATTTATACTGCTGGAAGACCACATACAAATACAAGCCGTATCGATTTAGTAGTTAGAGATGATAAAAAAGATGCATTTTTATTTGTAGAAATAAAGTCGCCTGATGCTTATGAACAAGATGATCTTGATCAAGATATAGAGGAACAATTATATAAAGTTGCTGGAATGGAACAAGTAGAAGGACATAACGTAAAATATTTAGTATTGTATTCTATAGACATCGATAATATTAATAATATTCAAGATGATTGTATAGTTATTGATAAAGAAAAGTTTTCTTCCTTTAACGAATGGAAAGAAGAAAGAATATATGGTGATGAAATACCAGACCATTATGGTAAAACAAGAAAAAAGCCTTATATTAAAGGAAGCGATAAAGATTTAGAAACAGAATTTACAAATGAAATGCTTAACAGGTTACAAACAGATTTACATAATGTTCTTTGGGGTGGTGGAAGTACAGATGATAATGAAATATTTTCCTCTTTGACTAATATAATTTTGGCAAAAATTCAAGATGAAGACGAAACTAACAATGATGAACAATATAAATTTCAAGCACTTTCGTATGAAAATGATATAGACGAAACTTATGAATCTAATGATGAATTATTCAGCAGAATAAATGAATTATATAGGAGAGCTTTAAAGAACAGATTAAATATTGATGATAATAGTGTTATAAGCAAATCATATGTAGTTGACCAAAATAAATTTTCTTTAAATAAATTGAAATATACTGTTCAAAAACTTGAAAAATATTCGTTTGTTGCAGGTAAAAACAGTATTTCTGGAAAGGATATTCTTGGTGACTTTTTCGAAGGAATAATCAGAAATGGATTTAAACAATCTAAAGGTCAATTCTTTACTCCAATGAATATTGTTGAATTTATGTTATGGGCCGTTCAAGCTGACAATTTAGCAATAGAAAAAATAAATAAAGAAAATCGATTACCTTATTTTATAGATAGTAGTGCTGGATCTGGAACATTTTTAATAGAATATATGAAATTTATTACTAAGAATATAAAATATAGATTTAGAAACAAAATTAATTCATCTTATTTTATTAATACAAAAATGGAAGATTGGTTTTATCCTGATAATAGAGAAAATAAGTGGGCTAAAGAATATATTTATGGTTCAGAATTGAATTTTAATTTAGGAACTTCAATTAAAGTTAATATGATATTACATGGAGATGGTTCAAGTAATATATTTGTTGGAGAGAAGAAAGGTGATGGATTATTACCTTTTAGATATTATACAAAACCAACGCTTCCCAATGTTTTAAATAATTCTCAAAAGGATATTTATTATAATAAAGATGTTAATAATAATTTTGATTTAATTTTAACAAATCCACCATTTTCTGTTGATTTAGACAACGATACAAAAAAGGAAGTAAAAAATTCATTTGTATTTGGAGATAAGAAAAATTCTGAAAATTTATTTATTGAAAGATATTATCAACTATTAAGAGAAAAAGGAAGAATGGCTGTTGTTTTACCAGAAAGTGTATATGATACTTCTGAAAATAAGTACATCAGATTATTTTTATATAAATATTTTAATATAAAGGCTGTAGTCTCATTACCACAATTAACCTTCGCACCATTTACAAATACAAAAACAAGTATTTTGTTTGCACAAAAGAAGACAAACGATGAAATCGGAAATTGGATTAATGTTTGGAAAAAATATTCTGATTTATATGGTAATTTAAAAACAAGAATAGAAAATATAATAAAAGTTTACATAAATAATGAAGATATTAATAAGTATCCATCAATAAAGAATGAATCTGAGGAATCACTTAAAGAAATTATTAATAATGCTATAGGATATAAAATTGATAAAAGTAACTATGATAATATAAGCATTAAAGACATTGTTGTAGAACATATTGAAGATTTAAAAGATTTTGTTTCAATTGATAAGGATTTATCAAAGGAATTTGGTTATGTAAATACCACATGGGTTTTTGGAAAACTAAGTGAGGAAATTGACTATAGTATTTTTATGGGAGAAGTTGACAATATTGGATATAAACGTACTTTAAAAGCTATTAAAAAGATGCCCAATGAACTATATAGGGTTAATGATGAAGGTGAAATATTAGTTGATGATGGTATTAAAGAATCTCTATTAGATTATATAAGAGATATAAGGTGGGATGATTAATGAAGATAAGACAATTTAACGTCTCTGATATATCAAGAGAAAATACTATTAGATTTGACTCTAATTATTTGAATTATGTTCAACAGATAGATAATAACGATTCAATAAAATTAACTGGTATATATGAATTGATAGAAATAAAAAGTGTAGAATATCCTTCAGATGAAGATTTTAAATATTGCCAAATAGGAGATGTAAATTCAAATGGAATATGCAACCCAGTAACTATTAATTTTGAGGAACGAGATGTGGCTTTAGATGATTATTATAAAAAAATATCTAAAGGAGATATTTTTAAACCAAATGTAGGGGATATTTTAATATCAAAAGTAAGACCATATTTAAAGAAAATAGTATATATTACTGAAGATATTAAAGATATATATTTTACAAAAGCTTTTATATGTTTAAGACCTAAAATAAGCCCTGTTGTAGCTTATTCTATGATATTTGATAATTATATAAATGTCATCAATTATTCTTCAAGAATGGGTAAAGGTTATCCTACAATCAATAATGTTGATTTAAAACAATTAAAAATATCAAAAAAATATTATAGTAATATTATAAAGAATGAGAAAAAGATTGAAGCAACTTTAAAAAAATCACTAAGTGAAATATCTTCTTTAAGTAAAAATATGGTTAAATTAACTGATATTATAAATAAAGAATTTGATGAATACTATGCCTCAAAAACCAATTTATCTAGGGGAATGACATATGGAACACAAAAAAATTATTTAAAAGGAATTTCAGTAGTGAATAGGCAAATTAATAATCTTGAAAAATTTGATAATAATATTAGATTATCGTTTAGAAGTAATAATAAAGAAATAGGTAGTATAATGGAAATTATTAAATCTAAGCCTTTCTTCAAAATTCATGATATTTATACAGAAATTGTTAAAGGTGTTCAACCTGAATATTCTGATGATGGAATACCGGTTATCAAAATTTCTAATCTTAAAAGTGAGTACATTGATGATGACTTTACTGAATTTGCAAGTGAAGAATACACCAATAAATTGACTGAAAATAAATTTGTAAGACCTAATGATATTATATTCTGTAGTATAGGTAAAGGATCTTTAGGGAAAGTAGATATTGTAGAGAAAAATTATAATGCTATTTTATCTACAGATAATTATATTTTAAGAATAAATGAAAAAAAATATAATCCTTATTTTTTAACATATTATTTAAGAAGTAATTATGGATTAGCACAGTTTGAATTATATTATACTGGAGCAACAAATCAAATTCATATTTATGATTATAATGTAAAGGATTTTATTATTCCAAATATATCAATTAGAGAACAAAATCTGGTTGTTAGTAAAATAAATGATGAATATGATAAAAATAAAAACAATAATAATAAAATAAATGAAATATTTAATAATATTCATAGTCTATTAAATTAAAGGAGTATAATTATGGATTACGAAAAATACGGAATTGAAAAAGATACAGTAAAAAATATATTAGGTTATATATCAAGTGGCGATATAGCAATACCAGAACTTCAAAGACCATTTGTATGGACATCTAAACAAATAACAGAATTAATAGATTCATTATATAATGGACTGCCAACAGGATTTATTGTTGTATGGAATAATGATAATGTTAAATTAAAAGATGGTAAAATGAGTACAGGTAAAAAGATTATTATTGATGGTCAACAAAGAATTACGGCTTTAAGATCTGCATTACTTGGTGAAGCTGTAATTACAGAAGATTATAGTACAAAAAGATTCATAGTTTCTTATAATCCGATTAATGAAAAATTTGAAACACATAAACCTGTTCACGATAAAAGTACAAAATGGATCAAGGATATATCAATTTTCTTTAAAGATCAAGGTGTGGAATTATTTAATTTTATCGAAGATTATGTTGAAAAAAATCCTGATATTACGAAAGAAGAATTACTAACAAAAATTAAAAGAGTTCAAAATATAGTATTAAGGGAAATAGGAAGAATTAATTTGAGTTCAAAACTTTCAATAAGCGAGGCTACAAATATATTCAACTTGATGAATAGTAAAGGTACTAAATTAGGACAAGAAGACTATATTATGGCAAAATTATCTTCTGATAGTGATCACGACGGTTATTATCTATGGAAAACAATTGATTATTTTTGTAAAGGAATGCAAGACAACAGATATGTACGGGATATACCTGTGAATGATTCTGATTTTGCTAATACGGAATATTATGATGCAATTAAATGGGTTGGTAAATATAAAAGTAATATATATGCTCCAACATACAATGATGTATTAAGAGTTAGTTATTCACATATATTTAATGATGGCTTATTAAAAAGATTATCTGAATTATTGTCTGGAAGAAATTTTAAAACTAAGACTATAGAAGATTCAGTTGCTGATGAAACATTTAAAGCAATCAAAGATGGTATATTCAATTTTGTTAATGAACATAATTTTAAAGAATTTAATGTTTATATTGAAGGTACTGGAGTTAAATATAAGAGATTAATAAATTCTCAATCGACTATTAATAGTGCTTATATTATGTATTTTTTATTAAAAAATACAAATGGATTACCAAAAATGCAAATTAGCAATTATGTTCAAAGATGGTACATTATGTCATTGCTATTAAGAAGATATTCAGGTTCGAGTGAAACTATTATTGATCATGATTTGAAACGAATTGCTGAAAAAGGTTTTGTAAATTACTTTAATGAAATAGAATCAACACAGTTAAATAATGATTTTTGGAATTCAGTATTAATTCAAGATTTGGAAACTAGTAATAGTTTGGCACCATCTTACCTCGTATACTGTGCTGCACAAATTAAGAATAAAGCACATTCATTATTTTCATCATCAAAAGAGATTGAATCTTTAATCAAAATAAAAGGTGATATTCATCATATCTTTCCTAAAAATTATTTGATTGAAAGTGGAATAACTGATAAAGAAAAATATAATCAAGTATGTAATTATGCATGGATAGACACAACTGATAATATAGGTATTTCTGATACAGCGCCAAAGATTTATTTCAATGATGTATTAAATAAGTGTACTAAAGATAATAAATTAGGTTTAGTAAAAAGTAAAAGAGAATTTGATGATAATTTAAGTGAAAATTGTATTCCAGAAGGAATAATTAACTATACTTATAGTGCATATGATAAATTTTTAAAGCAAAGAAGACAACTTATTGCCAAATATATAAAAGATTATTATGAATCATTATAGGTTTATGTCACTTGTGTCACTTAAAAGTGTGTGGTATCCACCTAAAAACAAGTGTCATAATATGTAAAAAAAACATATATATTTTACACATATATATGTTTTTCAGAGTGTTGACAAAGTTCAATACTCTTTTCTTTTTAGAAAAGATGTGATAAAATTAATTTGCGAGATAAAA
>CAKPHY010000022.1 GCA_934162285.1 uncultured Bacilli bacterium | reverse complement strand
AATTATAAAAATTATAAATTGGTTCGAGTTTTATAACTTGTCCACAAAATATTAAAAATATGTAGTAAAATAAAGGTGTGAACAATGATTATATTTGTTGACACCTTTTAAAATCTAAATAGAAAGGAGAAAAAAATATTGAAAAAAGATTTAGTAACAGCAGAAATAATAGTTAAAGAAAATAAGGTGGGAATACTAAGAGTTGGAAATGTTAATTACATTTCTTTAACTGATTTAGCAAAGTATTAAAATTAAAGTGATCCATCTTTTACAGTTAAAAACTGGTTAAGAAGAGTAAATACTATTGATTATATTGAACTATGGGAAGAAATTCATAATCAAAATTTTAATTTGGTCGAATTCGACCAAATTAAAACTGAATACGGTAGAAACTCATTTGCAATGTTACCAACACAATGGGTAAAAAGAACTAAAGCAATAGGAATAATTTCAAAAGGTGGGAGATATAGTATTGGAACATATGCCCATCCAGATATTGCATTTGAATTTGCAAGTTGGCTATCTCCGGAGTTTAAATTATATTTAATAACTGAATTTGAGAGATTAAAAACTAATGAAGCTTATCAAGAAAAAATAGATTGGCAAGCAAATAGAATTTTATCCAAATTAAACTATGTGGTTCATACTGATGCAGTAAAAACCTATATTGTTTCAACACTTACAGAAGCGCAAAAGAAATTTGTTTATGCTGAAGAAGCTGATGTTTTAAATGTTGCTTTATTTGGGATGATAGCAAAAGAATGGAGAGAAAGAAATCCAAAACTTGCTGAAAATGGAAATATAAGAGATTATACTGATTTGCTTCATTTAGTGATATTAAACAATCTGCAAAACACAAATGCAGAACTAATTGAAGAAAAAATACCGCAAAGTGAAAGATTAGTAAGACTTAATCATTCAGCAAGAAGACAAATGAAAGTATTAAAAGATAATAAAAATATAAAAGATTTAGAGTTATTACAAAAACAAGTTAATGAAGAAAATAATTTAATAACTAATTAGAAAAAGGATCAGCATATTTGTTGATACTTTTTTGATGTAAAATTATAATGATCAAAAGAAAGGAAGATGATAAAATGATCAGTATAAGAAAAAGGGGTAAAGTATATCAATATTGTTTTGAAGCTAGAAAGATAAATGGAAGGAGAAAACAAATAACTAAAAGTGGTTTTAAAACAAAAAAATGAAGCATATACAGCGGGACAAAAAAGCATACAATGAATTTATAAATTGAATAACAAATGGAGAGTGTAATATGTTATTTGGAGATTACTTAGATTATTGGATGAAAGAATATTTTTAAATAAATTATAAATATTCGACATATATTGGAAAAGATGAAAGAGATTACTATTCAAGAGAAGCATTAGAAGAAGCCAATAAGCAATATATGGATCAAATGTATACTGAAAACAAACCTAGAACTATGTAGTTTTGATAATAATTAAATCAATTTTTTTAGATAAGTTTAAACTGCATTGTTAGAAAATTAGACATCACTTTTTTACAATTTGCTTTAAAATTAGAATTGGTTTATAATATCCGAGCAGGTGATTTTATGAGAGAAAAAAGTGGATTAATAGCTATTAATAATTTGCTTGAAAAGATAAATTTATTAGTTGAAAGCAATAAACAAATTCAAATTGATATTTCTGTTTTAGATATGCAAGGTGATTTTTTTACAACTTTAGCTATATCTGAATATATTAATACAGATCAAAGAATAATTAAGAATTCTTCATCTTATTTTGAAGGTGCTATTTCAGCTACTGAATTGAAAGTTATATTTGATTTTGCTTTTGCAATTTCGAAACAAGTTACAGATGCAACGATGCGTGGTAAGTTTATAAATTTATCATTTGGAGATTTACAAATGAAGTTTTTAACAAATAATGAAAAAATGTTAAAAGAATATATGCATATTTTTGATGCTATGGTTGCTGGTTTTAATAAAAAGAATTTATTAGTTAATTTGTTTGATAATGCTGATTTAGATTTTAAATTTGAAGCTTATGGGTTAACTGAAACTAATATTGAAGATAATAATTTTTGGCTAGATGTGCTTGATAAAAATCCTATTAGGCGATCATTTAAAAATTAAAGAGGAAAACTTTATTAAATGTTTAATTTAATAAGGTTTTTTCTTTTAATTTTAATTTAACTATGTTACTATAAAATTGTGGGGGAATATGGATATGGAAGAAATAGTTTTGGCATTGAAAAATTTTTTTGAAAATGATTATAAGTTTCATAGTTTTGAAGAAATAAAAAAATCATTAAAATTACATGGCGAAGAAAAACTTAATTTATTAAAATGTGCTCTTAAAGTATTAGAAGAGGAAGGTTTTATTTTCTTTAAAAATGGTAATTACCAACAATTTCCAGCTAATGATGGTTTGGCTTTTGGTAAAATAGAAATTAATAAATCGGGTACTGGTTTTGTGCATACAAAAGAAGGTTATGTAATTTTAATCGAAAATAATCTTTTGAATGGAGCTCTTGATGGTGATAGTGTAATTGTTACAGGAATAGTTAATAAAAGAAAAGATTATTATGCTGGTGAAGTTTTTAAAGTTGTAAAAAGAGGTTCAGGTATTGTTATTTTTCAAATTATTGGAAATGGAAAAGAAGCTAGTCTTGTTCCTTATGACACTAATACACATATTAGCGTAGGAGTTAATCCTAGAGAATTAGATCGTTTGCTAGATGGTGATTTAGTAAAAATTAGAGTTTCTTCTGATGATGTTGATGGTCTTTATCATGGAAGTGTTGAAAAAGTTATTGGTAATAAGAATGATTTAGATATTGATATTAAAGTTATTGCTGCTAAGTATGATATTCCATATGAATTTAGTGAAGAAGTATTAAATGAAGTTAAATGTTTACCTAAAGAAGTAAGAGCAGAGGATCTTGTTGATCGTGTTGATTTAAGATCTGAAAATATTTTCACGATTGATTGTGATCAAACTAAGGATCGTGATGATGCGGTTGGAGTAAAATTATTAGATAATGGGAACTTTTTATTAAAAGTCAATATTGCTCATGTTAGTTATTATATAAAACCGGGAATGAAATCTTTTGATGAAGCTCTTGATCGTTGTTTTAGTCATTACTTATTATTTTCAGTTATTAATATGTTACATCCAATTATTTCTAATGGTATTTGTTCTTTAAATCCTAATGTTGATCGTTTAACAAGAACGATGGAAATGGAAATTACACCAATGGGAGAAATTGCTAATTATAAAATATATGATAGTGTAATTCGTTCTAGAAAAGCTATGTCTTATAGTAAATGCAATGAAGTGTTTGCTGGTAAAGTAGTAAGTGATTATGAAGAGTATCGCTTTGATTTGATGAATATGTTAAAGCTTTATAATATACTTGAAGCAGCTCGTCAGAGAAGAAATTTCTTGAATTTTAGGTTATTAGAAGTTAAAGAAAAAAGTGACGAATATAATAAAATTCATGGCTTTGAAAAAAATGATTATGGTTTGAGTGGCAGTATGATTGAAGTATTTATGGGAATAGCTAATTCCATATTTTATAGTCATTATGCTTGGTTAACTTTACCTTTTCGTGTTCATGAAGAACCGGATCTTTTAAGAATTCAAGAAATTTTAGAAATTTTACGCAAGTCAGGTTTTAAAATTCCTAAGTATAAACAAATCGATTGCAAAGCTTTGAATTCAATTATTAATTCTTTGGGCAATAGTGAAGCTGATATGATCGCGAGGGAATTTTTGCTTCGGGGAATGAAAAGAGCCAAATATTCGCCTGAAAATATTGGTCATTTTGCTACTCAGTATGATTGTTATGGGCATATTACTTCTCCAATTAGAAGAGTTCCTGATTTAGTTGCTAATGCTTTAGTTGATAATTATCAATCTTTTGATTATAGTGAAGAAACTGTTTCAAAGTTACAAAATTTTATGGAAAAATTATGTGGAAATGTTAATAAATTAGAACTTATAAGTGAAAAAATGGAGAATGAAGCTTTAGAAATGGCTATGGCTAGTTATATGGAAGATAAGGTTGGTAATGAAGTTATAGCTTATATAATTGAAATTGCTTCTAATTCGATGTTTGTTAGAACTACTGATTATATAAAGGGTAGAATTCTTTTTTCAGATATGAAAGATGATCAGTACCATTATGATCCAATTAAATGTGCGGTAGTAGGAAGAAATGGTAATATTTATCATCTAGGTGACAAGATTGAATTGATTGTTAAGAGTGCATCTAAAATTAATCGTACTATTGATTTTGAAACCTCTAAGAAAAAAGTATTAAAACTTGAAAATAATAAATAAAGGTATTTTAAAAGAAGGTTATAAGCCTTCTTTATTTTTGAAATTTTTCTTTTAAGTAATTATTTACTTCATCAACATCACAGAATTCAATAGTTTTATCTTTTAAAATTTGATAATTTTCATTTCCTTTTCCAATGATTAATACTATGTCATTTTCATTGGCTAAATCAATGGCTTTTCTTATGGCTTCACGGCGATCAAGAATTATTTCATAGTTTTTATAGTCTTTTACTAGAGATATTAAATCGTTAGCAATATCCATAGGATCTTCACTTCTTGGATCTTGACTAGTAACAATAGCATGATCACAATTGGTGATAACATTGAATCCTTTTTCTGGCCTTTTAGAACGATCTCTTTCACCAGGTTCTGAGAATACTACAATTGTTTTATTATGTTTTAATGAATTCATGAATTTTAATAGTTCATGGATGCCATTAGGTGTATGTGCATAATCTACAAATACTTTAAAATCTTGACCATAGTTTATTTCTTGTAAACGACCTTTTACATTTAAATTTTTTATTTTTGGTAATATGTCATTTATATTATAACCTAAAGCTAAGATAGCAAGAAGAGCTGCTGATAGGTTATAGACATTAAACATTGCTAGAAGAGGACTTGTAATTTCGTAATCTTGATTTTTATAAGTTATAGTAAATATTGTTTTATCACTTAGTAAGTTAACATTTTTAATGATTAAATCATTATCTTCACCAATTCCATATGTTAAAATTTTTCCATTAGAACTATTATATACTTCTTGAAAGTGAGCATCATCTTTATTTAAAATACAAAATCCTTCTTTTTTGGTATTTTTAAATAATTGACATTTACACATTATATAATTTTCTAATGTTTTATGAGTGTTTAAATGTTCTTTAGTTATGTTAGTGATAATAGAGCAATCGAATTCAATACCTTCAACTCTTTTGTAGTTAATTGCTTCACTTGAAACTTCCATAGCCATTTTATCAATATTATTTTTTACACAATAATCAAATATTTCATATAATTTTTCTAATCCTGGGGTAGTATTACTTGTTTTTTCATAGTAATCACCACAACTAATACCATTGGTTCCAATATAGCCACATTTATCTAATAAGGTTGAGATAATAGTAGCTACTGTTGTTTTACCATCAGTTCCTGTTACTCCTATTAACTGAATTTTATTTAAAGGATAATTATAGAATTTAGGAATAATTTCACTTAAAGTTTTATTTGTATCTTCAACTTTAATAGTTGGAATATTTTTATTGACATCTTTGCTAACAATAATTGCTTTAGCACCTTTTTTAATGGCGTCATCAATAAAAAGGTGACGATCCATAGTTCCTGTGTTGGTGCATACAAATAAGTCACCATCTTCAACTTTAAGGGAATTTGTTTTTATTCCTTTTATTTCGATATCATATTGGCAATCAATTAATTTATTTAATTTCATTTTTACACCTTCTCTTAATTAAAACTGCTAATAATATAATTATATCAATAAAAATATATATTGCAATTATTCTGTATTTTTCTTTACTGTTATTAGTTGAGAGTTCTTTAGTTGGAAGATCTATAGTAGTTGTTTCTTCATATTCTTTTATTAATAATTCTATAGTTTCGTCTTTATCATCAATATTATTGTAATTATCTAAAAAAGCTTTAGTTTTCTTTTTTGTTTCTTCAAATTTTGCTTCGTTAAAATTTTCATAATAATTTAATAATATTGAAATGTTATTATTAATTGTATAAAGTGAAGGAGCAATTTCGGGTTGTTCATAAAAGTTATTATCTTTTTCTAAATTATAAGCAATAGTGTATAGAATTTCTTCATTATTAGCTTTAGCTAAAATTTCCATTCCATATGGTAGATTGTTATAAAATCCAATTGGAATAGAGATAGCTGGAAAACCAACTAATGGGGCTATAGAACT
Source organism: uncultured Bacilli bacterium (assembly GCA_934162285.1). Lineage (GTDB taxonomy): Bacteria > Bacillota_I > Bacilli_A > RF39 > UBA660 > RUG11241. The sequence continues at coordinate 13,157 of CAKPHY010000022.1, read as the reverse complement.
TGAAAATGTTTTAACTTTATAATTATTAATATTAGTTAATTTTACTACTTCATTTTTAATTGTTGGATAAATAAAAGCATCATAATCTCCAAATTTATTATTTGCATAATTAATATTATTATTTCTATTTTCTAAATAATTTTTAAAAGCTTGAGTTTTACTGTAATCATAATTGCAATAGGAATTATTATATCCTTCAATGTGATGCGTATATTCTTTAGTTTTTATTAAGTCATTCAAACTTTTAATTTTACTTGTTGTTCCTTTTAAATATTCATTGAATTCATAACATAATGTATTAGCATTAAATTGATAGTTTGGTGAAAAGGAATTTATAAATTCAACAGTTGCACCTAAAGATTTTAATTTTTCAATTTGTTTTGACATTAAATCTTTAATGAAACTTGTAGCCCTATTATATTGATCTTTAAATACTCCAATTTTTATTTCTGAAATATCCTTATTAAAATTGGTATATTTTTTCCCTTGATTATTTATTATTTCTAACATTATTGCGTTATCTATAACATATTTAGTTATGGGTCCAGCAACATCTCTTGTTACTTCAAATTTAATGATTCCTTTGTTATCTATTAAACTAGTTGTTGGTCTTAAACCTACTAAATTATTGGCACTTGCGGGGATTCTTATAGACGATCCTGTATCCGTACCAATTCCAGCAACAGCAAGACCAGCAGCAACTCCAACAGCTGTCCCTCCTGATGATCCATATGATGAGTATTCTAAATTGTAAGCATTTTTAACCATCCCAAAGCTAGAACTTGAATGTTCAGCATGGAAAGCAAACTCATCCATATTAGTTTTAGCTAATACTATGGCGCCAGCATCTATTAATTTTTGAATGATTGGAGCGTTTTCATAAGGATAAGAATCTAATAAAGCTTTAGTACCATTGGTTGTTGGTAAGCCTTTAACGTCAATATTATCTTTGACAATTATAGGTATTCCATGCATCAAGCTTCTTCTACCACTTTTTTATATTCTTCATCTAATAATTTAGCTTCAGCAATGGCATTTTGATTAATAGTTATAATGGCATTATATTGTTCATTATATTTTTCAATTCTTTCTAGATATATTTTAGTTAATGTTTCATATGTTAAATATCCTTTATCAATGTTTTCTTGTATTTCTACAATATTTAGTTTATCAATATTTATTATGGAACTAGTTGCATGTAATTTTATTGGAATTAATGCGATTAAAATTAAAATTATTTTCATACTTCACCCCGATTTAATTTTAGCATATTAAAATAATTTTATAAAGTGTATATAGATGATGTAAAGTATTTATATTCTTATTTAATAATGCTATAATTATGAAGAATGGAGTATGTTGTATGAAGAAGTATTTTAAGGATTTAAATATTATTAGATTAATAGCTTGTATTGCCGTTTTGTTATATCATTTAAATATTTTAAAAGGTGGCTATTTAGCTGTTTGTACTTTTTTTGTTTTAACTGGTTATTTATCTTGTATTTCGGCTTTTAGAAAAGAAAAATTTTCTTTAAAAGAATATTATAAGAATAGGCTTTTCAAAATTTATCTTCCTTTAGTGATTGTAGTTTTTATTAGTATTGGAATTATTTCCTTTTTACCTAATATTTTTTGGTTTAATTTGAAACCAGAAACAACTTCTGTTTTACTTGGATATAATAATTTTTGGCAATTAAATGCTAATTTGGATTATTTTGCTCGACATGTCGATTCTCCTTTTATGCATTTTTGGTATATTGGTATATTATTACAATTTGATTTAGTTTTTCCTTTTATTTATTTAGGTTTAAAAGAACTTGGGGATCATGTAAAAAAATATATTCCTTGTTTATTTACAGGATTCTTTGCTATTGTATTTGCTCTTTATTTTTATATTTCTAGTAAAGATACTAACATAATGGTTGTTTACTATAATACTTTTACACGAATTTTTTCAATTTTATTTGGTCTTACCTTAGGATTTATTCATCATTATTATGGAATTTTAATAAATAAAAGAATTCAAAAAATGAAATTAAGAAAAGTAATTTTTTATGTTTATTTGTTATTATTACTTTTGTCTTTTATTTTAATTCCTTCAACGTCAGAGTATTTTAGCATAGCAATGATTATTGTTTCCTTAATAAGTATGCGTTTAATTGATTATGCAACACTTGATTCTACAAATAGATTAAATCCTTTTGACAAAGTAGTAAAATCTTTATCAGATATTAGTTATGAAATATATTTAATACAATATCCTTTAATATTCTTTTTTCAAAATAATTCTTTAAAAATATTGTTAGTCATAAGTTTAACTATAGTTTTAGCTTATTTATTACATTATGCTTTAAATGGTAAGCAAAAGATATTAAAATATTCTTTATTAGTTATTTTCCTTTCTTTTTCAGCTTTTGGTGGTTATCAATATATAAAAGCAGAAGATCATACAAAAGAAATGAAAGATTTAGAAAATCAACTTGCAGCTAATGAAGAACTTAGTAAAAAAAATCAAGAAAAATATGCTAGTGAAATAAAAAAAGAGGAAGAGGCTTGGGCTACAACCTTGGCTGATTTAGAAACTAGTGAATCAAAATTAAAAGAAATGGTTCTTGACTTACCGGTTATAGGAATAGGAGATTCGGTTATGCTTGGGGCATACGCTAATATCCTTGCTATGTTTCCTAATAGTTATGTAGATGCTAAAATATCACGTACGGCTTATGAAGTTGCTTCCATAGTTTCGGATTTAAAAAGAAGAAATATGCTTGGTAATCCAGTTGTTATTAACCTTGGTGCTAATGGTGATTGTTCTAAGAGTTGTAAGGTTGATATTATGCAAAGCTTGGGTGATCGTGAAGTTTTTTGGCTTAATACTACTAATTTAGATTATGTAAATAAAAATTTAGTTGAATTTGCTAAAGATTATAGTAATTTGCATATTATTGATTGGAAAAGTATTTCGCGAGGCCACAGTGAATATTTTTATGCTGATGGTATTCATTTAACTCCAAGTGGTCGTAAGGTATATACAGATACAATTTATGAAGCAATTTATAATGTTTATTTAGATAAATTTAATGCTAAAAAAGCTGAAATAATTAAACAGCATGAAGAAGAACAAAATAATAAAATTAGTTTTTATGGTAATGATTTATTATTAAATGCGTTTGATTCAATTCATGAAAATTATATAAATGCTAAATTTGTTGTTGAAAAAGATCTTGATTTAGATAAGGTTTTAGATGAAAAAGATCAAATGACTCATAAATTAGTTTTTGTTTTTGATAAAACTGTTGAAATTGATAAAATAAAAAATTTGATTAGTAATTTAAGTGATCATGAGATTTATATTGTTTCAACTAACGATAAAATTTCAGAAATATCTGAAGAAAATGTTAAAATTTTAGATTTTAGTAAAGAAATTGTAGAAAATCCTAATTACTTGATGGCTGATGGTATTCATTTAACAAAAGAAGGTAATGATAACTTGAACTTAAAAATAAAAGAATTCTTAAACTAGCCCATTAAAAAATGGGCTTTTTTATGGATTTGTGTTATAATTGTTATACAATTAAAGAGGCCAATATGAAAGAAATTAAAGCAAAGTATTTATTAGTAGATAGTGAAAATATTTCTAAAAAAAATTATATTCTTCGTCAAGTATTTGATGGAAGAACAACTAGTGATGTCTATGTTTCCCATGGACGTAAGACAATGAATGATTTTTTTCAAGATAATGATATTCCTACACAATATCGTAAATTGATTATTAAAATTGAGAAATTGCCTATTTTAAAAAATCGAGCTTTTGAATATACTTTAGATATTCCCTTTGATTTTGACAATGCTTTAATTTATGATACAATATATGGCAAAAAAATTGATATAAATAGTTATTCTTTTACTTTACCTGATGCTCCATATGCAGAGGAGATTAATTGTATGACTGATTATCAATTTGTTCCTTATAGTGATATTAAAGCTTTTATGCAGGAAGTTGTTCAAAGTGGACTTTTAGTAGGATATTTGTATTCGATTAAACAGTTTTTTGAAATTGATAGAGATTTAGCTTTATCTTGTGAACGTTTTGATGATGATAAAGAACGTACTTCAGTATTTAGTTTTTATATTAATAAAGGTAATAGAAAGAAGAATTTTAAATAAAATGAGTGATAAAAAATATCATTACATACTTATTGACGCTGTTAAATTATTAAAAGAAACTTATGGTAAATACGATCATTTTAATCATTGTCAAATACCTGGTAGAATTCAAAATATGAAAGAAGATTTTGATAAAAATGGTATTCCTGATGAACTTCAAAAAGTGATAATTAAAATTAAACCTAAACCGATATTTAATAGATATGCTTGTGAATATACTTTAAATATTCCTTTAGATTTAAATTTTAAACAATTATCTGATGAAAATCATATTGATATTCAAAATATTGAGGATGAAGATTCAACGTTTGGGATAACTTGTTATGATCGTTTTGAACCTTCTTCATATGATCAAGTTATTCAATTTTTAGAAATTTTAAAATTAAAAGGACTTTTACCTAATTATTTGAAATCAATTGCAACTTTTTTTAATGACAGCATGAACTTTGAAACTGAAAAAGTTAAAAAAATGGAAATGAAAACATTAGTGTAAAACTAGTGTTTTTTAATGAAATTTTTTTTAATTTGTTTTATAATGGTTTTAGTATATGTAAAGGAGGTAATTATGCGATTGAATAGAAATGAACTTATAAAATTAATAAATACTTTAAATTTAGAAAAAAAGGATTTTTATATTCTTTCTAGTGCAGCTTTAGTATTAAGAGGAATTATGAAAGATGCTGGTGATCTTGATATAGCAGTTACAGAAAATGGTTTTGATAAATTATCTTCAAAATTCATTCTTGAAGCTAAAGGTGATAATTGGTATAAAATTAATGATCAAATTGAGTTTGTAGTTGATACTCTTACAAAAGAAAAAGTCGAAGATTTTGGAGATTATTATTTACAAGATTTAGATTGTTATTTAGATTATTTAAATAAAAGCGATCGTCAAAAAGATAAAGAACGAATTACTTTAATTTTGGATTATAAAGAAAGGAGAAGTTTTAAATGAAATTGGCAGAAGCATTATCGGAAAGAGCAGATATTAAAAAAAGAATTGAGCAATTAGAAACTAGATTGATTTTGAATGCCAAAGTTCAAGATGGTGAAAAACCTTCAGAAGATCCTAAAGAGTTAATTACAGAATTGGATTATTTAATTAAAAGATTTGAAGAATTAGTAACTAAAATTAATTTGCGTAATGCTACTGTTGTTGATTCTTCTGAAACCTTGACAAACTTGTTAGCTCGTAAAGATGCTTTAACACTTAAAATTAATGTTATGCGTGATTTTTTAAGTGAAGCAAGTTCAATAACTTCTAGAGGAACGAGAAGTGAAATTAAGATTTTACCAACAATTGATGTTGCTAGTTATCAAAAGAAAATTGATAAATTGTCTAAAGAATTACGTGAACTTGATGTACGTATTCAAACAATTAATTGGACAATAGATCTTTAATTTAGTTGTTAAATATTTATTATGGAGATACTAAAATTAAAAAGTGTTAGAGATCAGATATCGGAGCGTATCTTAGTTTATTGTTATGCTCAGCATTTTTACAAATGCATAAATTATTAATAATGTTATTACCATTAGTATTAATAGTAAATATTGAGGGTTGGGATTTGGGGAATTTTATGTTATAATTTAAAAGAGGTTTTGATTTATGACAAAAAAGCAAAAACTTGAACTTGGAATAATTGTTTTTGTAATACTTATTTTAATTTCATTTATTGTTATTTATATAGGATCTTCAATATTAAAATATAAAAAAATAAAAGAAGATAGTATAGTTATTACTGAAAAGTTTACCGAAATGTATAATAGTTCTGGTAAGCAAATTATTTTGTTTGCTAGTCCTTATTGCCCTTATTGTGAAAAATTTAAACCAACTTTAGATACTCTTGCTAATGAGTATAATTTTGAATATTATTATTTTGATACTTCAAGAGTTACAACTAATGATAAGGAAAATGTTACGAAATTACTTGGAAAATCAATTATTTCGATTCCTGATTTAGTTATTCTTGAAGATGGGGAGATAGTAAATAGTAGGGCTGGTAATTATTCTTATGATGATACTAAAAAATTTTTAGAAGAAAGTGAAATAATTGAGGTGAAATAATGGAAAGAGTATATCCTTTAGTTAAAAGATTTATTAATCGTTATCCATGGACTTTAGCATTTCGTTTGCGAAGTCATTGTAAGGTTTTAGAAAAACATTTAAATCCCGGTGAAGAAATATTTTATGCTTTTACTGGTCAAAAATGTGATTCAGCATTTAGTATTTTTAATACTAATGTAATATTGTTGACTAATAAAAGAATTTTAATTGGTAGAAAAAGATTATTTTTTGGTTATTTTTTAACTTCAGTAACACCAGAAATGTTTAATGATTTTAAAGTATCAAATTTAATTATTTGGGGTAAAGTTTATATTGATACAGTTAAAGAATTTATCACTATTTCCGATCTTCAAAAAAAATCTTTAGTAGAAGTAGAAACTAATTTCTCAGAATATGTTTTAAAATATGGTTCAGCTGATCGTATTGAAAGATTAAAGAAACTTCAAAAATAGTTTCTTTTTTATTTTAGAATTTCTTGAAAAGAAAAACTAAATTTTATATACTATAATTGGTGATAATTATGAGGAAACTTTTTATGACACTTATTGTTTTATTCTTAATTTATTTTGGTCTTGAAGCTTTATTTTATTTTTTTGGTCCTGGTCATAATGTAAAATATCTTGTTGATAATTATGATATAAAAGAAAGTTTTACTAATAATCAAAAAGATGAGTTATCGAATTATTATTTTGAAATCAGTAAAGATGATTTTAGAATTGATTTGCAAATTTTTGATAATTTTGAAAATGAAGAAAAAATAATAACAGAAATTAAGAGTATAAGTGATTCTAATGTACAATGTATTTTACCAATATTTAAAGATTCTCGTATTTTAACTGATTTACTTTGTTTAAAAGATAATGTTGTTTATAATTATAAAACAATTTTAGGTAATAATAGTACAATTGATGAATTTTATAGTAATCTTGAATTAAATAATAAAGAAGATTTGAGTGATAAAGATACTTTAAGCAATATTACTTTATTTAAAAATAATATGCCTGAAAATTATTATTTAAGTTTTGTTACTTATAAAGGTTATTATTATGCTAATGGAACTAATAAAACATTAAAAGCTAAAAATATTTTTGATTTTGATGCTTATGATAATTATTTGAGTGCTTATATTGATAAATATTATGTTACAGTTAATTATGATGAAAAGTATGGTTATAATTATATTTATATATTTAATATATTAAATGGTAATGAAGAAAAAATAACTTTAGCTAAAGCAATTGAAAAAAATTCTTATATTCAAGGAAAAAAAGATAATAGTATTTATATATTTGATCGTTCTAATAAAAAACAATATGAAGTAAATGTTTTGACTAAAACTGTTTTAGAAGTTGGAAATAGTGAAATCGGAGTAAAAGTGTATTTAGATGGAGAATGGAGTTATAAAACAGCTTACGAATGTTCTTTAAATAATATATATTTTACTGAAAAAGTTAATTTAGAAGAATATGTTTTATTTTCTAAAACTATAGGTAGTAAAACAGGTTATAGCTATTTTTATAAAAAAGCTGGTGATATTTATGATATTTACCGAGCTAATAATCAAAATATTGAACAAAAAAAATATCTTTTTTCAACTAAATATATTGATAAAGTGATAACTTTAAATGACTATATATTTTATTTAGATGATTATTATATTAAATATTATAGTGATAAAACTGATATTAGAACTTTAGTAGAAAATAAGGAACTTTATTTTAATCAAAGTTTAGAATATCAAATTTATTATCAAAAATAGCTTTTTGCTATTTTTTTCGTTGATAAATAAAGGATAATATATTATAATTTAATTAGGGTGGGTAACATGGACGAGTTATTAAAAATAAAAGGTCTTTCTTTAACAGAGAATTCTCTTATTTTTGATGACTTGTCTTTTATTTTAAATTATGATGAAAATTATACAATGGTATGTAATGATTCTAAAAAATTAATTGAATTAATAATCGGTTTAAAGAGTACAGATAGTGTTTGTTTTAATTTTCTTGATTTAAATGAAAAAAATAAAAAAGAAATTCAAAAGCGAATTTCGTGGATTCATGAAGATATTGATCTTAATTTATTAACAGATGATGTTATTGCTGAAATGTATGAACGTCTTACTAATTATGATTGGGATTATAAAAAAGAACGAGTAACAGAGATTTTAGATTTATTTGATATTGATAAAAATGTTGATTTTAAAAAGTGTTCTTATTTTGAAAAATGTGTTATTTGTTTAGCTCTTAATTTAGTAAATAAACCTAAGTTATTGATTATAGATAAAACTTTTGATTTATTGGGAATTGATAAATTTAAACAAATTGTTTATTTTTTAAAAAAGTATCAAAAGACATCTAAGTTAACTATTTTAAATATTACTAATAATTTAGAATATTCTTTGTTTTTTGATAATTTAATTATTATAAATAAAAAATTAATATTATGTGATACTTTAAAAAATGCATATTCTCTTAAGCTTGATGATTATCGCTTGCCATTTAATGTTTCACTTTCCAAGTATTTGCAGTTATATGAATTAATTGATAAAAATTACTTAAAGATGGAAGATCTGGTTGATGATTTATGGAACTAAAAAATGTTTGTTATAAAAATATTTTTAAGGATTTAAATTATACTTTTGTTAATACGAAGATTTATGGTATTTATGCATCATCATTTTTTAAAACTGATTTATTGTTTGAAATTATAAATGGTTCAATTAAAATTGATAAAGGAATTATTAAAAATTGTGCTAATATTTTTACTTTAAATTATAATTTTAGAGATCAAATTAGTAATTTAACTGTTAAAGAAGAAATATTTGGCAATAAAGCAATTGATAATAGTATTTTAGATAGTGTTATGCTTGATGAAAGTATTTTAGATAAAAATCCTTTTGATCTTGATGATTTATTATTACCAAGAGTTATTATGGCTACTATGTTAGTTAATGATCCAGATATTATACTTGTTAATAATATTTTTAGTAAATTGAGTGATAGTAATAAAAAATTACTTAGAGATTTACTTAAAAGATTGCAATTTGATTTTAAAAAATTAGTTATTATAGCTGATCCTGATGTTGATCTATTGTTTGAAATTAGTGATGTTAGTTTAATACTTGATGATACAATTATTGTAGCTGGTAATAAATTTGATATTTTTGCTAATACTGATCTTTTAAAAAATTATAATATTGATATTCCACATTATGTTGAATTTAAAAATTATGTTAAAGAAAAAAAAGATGTTGATCTTTTGTATCGTGATCGGATTACGGACATAATAAAGGATGTGTATGATAATGTTTAATTATAGTAAAAATAGTTCTCTTAGTAATATAAATTGTTTTATAAAAACATTGATGTTTTTAATTTATATTGTTTGTATTTTTATTAGTAAAGAAACATCTATTTTAATTTTAGTTTTCTTTTTACTTATAATTTTTATTGCTAGTAATATTTCAAGTAAGCGTTTTTTAAAATGTTTATGGTTTTTTAAGTATTTTATATTGTTTTTATTATTAATAAAGTTAATATTTTTTAATAGTTTTTTTAGTTTTTTTGTTTTTTTTGTTAAAACTTTGATGTTTTTTAGTATAATTATTATTTATAAATTAACTACTAGTTCTAATGAAATTGATTATGTTTTAGAAAAACTTTTAAAACCTTTAAATTTATTGGGATTAAATAATCGTATGATTGTTAATAAATTAAAAATTAAAAAAAATTATTGTTTAAATTTTTTTCAATATTTTTTTAAATTTTATAAAAAAAATAGAGATTTACAAAAAAGTTATTTATTAGCTTCTAAGAGAGCTTCCGAAAAAAATTTTGAATTTGCGAGTGAACTTGAACTTAGAGGATATTATAATAGCTATAATTCTAAATTGTTTTTACGATTGGGTGAATATGATTATTTATTTATGTGTATGCAAATATTTATATTTTTAGCAATTATAGTTAAGAGGTGAGATATATGCGTTATTTAATGACATTTACTTATGATGGATCTAATTTTCATGGTTATCAAAGACAGAAGGGTTTGAAAACTGTTCAAGAGGAACTCGAAACTTTACTTACAATGATTAATGGTAATAAGTTTGTTCATTTGATATCAAGTGGAAGGACTGATGCTTTAGTACATGCTTTAAATCAAAAAGGTCATTTTGATTTGGATAAAGATATTAAATGTGAACGAATAAAAAGATCTTTAAATAAGTTATTAAAAGGTGATATTTATATTAAAGATATATCAGTTGTTTCAGATAATTTTAGTGCTAGATATGATGTTAAATCTAAAACATATTTATATAAAATAAATGTTGGTGAATTTGATCCGATTGAAAGTAAATATGTTTATCAATATTGTAAAAAATTAGATCTTGATAAAATGCTTGCTGCTTCTAAATATTTACTTGGTGAACATGATTTTGCTTCTTTTGTTAAGAAAGATAGTGTAAAAGAAGATAGTGTGCGAACTATATATAATATTGATATTAAAGAGTTAGATAATAAAATTTATATTGAAATTACAGGAAGTGGCTTTATGCGATATATGGTTCGTAATATTGTGGGATTACTTGTAGCTTGTGGTAGTGGTAAGAAACTTGTTTCTGATGTACCAATTATTCTTGCTAAAAGGGATCGTGTTTTTGCTGCTAAAACAGCACCTGCTTGTGGTTTATATTTGAAAGATGTTAAATATTAATAAAAGTGGTAAAAAAGATTGACAAATTTGCTTTTATTTAGTATTATTAACACTGGTACATTTTATAAATCCCATACAAATGAGTTTTGGGACGACTCATTTAAAAAAAAGAAAGGGAGTAAAAGAGAATGAAAAATTCATATATTCAAGCAAAAGAAACAGTTGAACGTAAATGGTATGTTATTGATGCAGAAGGACAAAACCTAGGACGTGTAGCTGCTAAAGTTGCAACAATTTTAAGAGGAAAGCACAAACCAACTTATACACCAAATATTGATTGTGGTGATTATGTTATTGTTTTAAATGCTGCTAAAGTTAATTTAACTGGTAACAAGTTAGAAGACAAGAAATATTATAATCATAGTCGTTATGCTGGTGGTATGCGTGTTAGAACTGCAAAAGAAATGAAAGAAAAATATCCAGAAGAAATGATGGAATTAGCTATCAAAGGAATGCTTCCAAAGGGACGTTTAGGAAGACAAATGTATAGAAAGTTATTTGTATATGCTGGTGAATCTCACCCACATACAGCTCAACAACCAGTTGAGTTAAAAATGAACTAGGAGGGTTTTAAAATGGCAGAAAAAAGAATGTTTTTAGGAACAGGTAGAAGAAAATCTTCAGTTGCTCAAGTAAAATTAGTTCCAGGTAGTGGAAAAATCACTGTTAATGGACGTGATGTTCGTGATTTCTTCCCATATGAAACTAATGTTATGGATTTAAAACAACCATTAGTTATGACAAATAATGAAGAAACATTTGATGTTGAAGTAAAAGTAAACGGTGGTGGCTTTACTGGTCAAACAGGAGCTATTCGTTTAGGTATTACTAGAGCTTTATTAGAATATGATAAAGTTAATGAAAATAAAGAAGATAGCTATCGTAAAGTATTAAAAGCAAACGGCATGGTTACTCGTGATTCTCGTGCAAAAGAAAGAAAGAAACCAGGTTTGAAAGCAGCTCGTCGTGCTCCACAATTCAGTAAGAGATAATATAATTATCATTATAAACCCTATAAACTCAGTGTTTATGGGGTTTTTATTATGTTAAGATACTCATTAAACACCGTTGAAATTAGTTCGTAGCCAACACAAAAAAACTAGGATTTTTCCTAGCTTTATTTAATTTCTTTAAATTAAATATATTTTAATATTTCTATAATTAAGTTATTACTTTTAGTATTTTTTATAATGCCATTATATTTAAATTTTCCTATTTTTTTAACACTAAAAATATCATCATTTTTTAATTTGTAAGAATTATTTTTTAAATAATCGTAATTTAGCATTATTTCTTTATTTTTAATCATTTCATTGATATTATTTCTTCCAATATGACATATGTTTGATATAATAGTGTCTATGCGATTGCTAGAAACAATTATTTCAATTTTTTGATATTCTCTTTCATAATTTTCTAAATAGTTTAGATCAATTTCTTCTAGTTCTACATGGCTATTTTTAATCATTATTAAATTGGACTCGAAGTAATTTCGCATATTATCTAAGATGTATATAAAGTATCGATCATTGATAATTATGATATCTCCGAAGAAATATTTAGAAATACTTAAAGAAAACATGGTACCTAAAATATCTTGATGTTTTAATTTTATTTTAGATTTTATTTCATAAAGTAAAACTTTAGGTAATCTTTTATTGTAAATGATATTTTTTTCACTATCTTTATATGGATAATAGATAGAATAACTATTTTTATCAAGTTTCCTTTTTACATCGTTTAATTCTTGAGGATCAAGAAAACCACTACATTCATTATTATTGAGTTTTGTTAATACTTTTTGTACTATATACATGCCAATCCCTCTTATAGAGCATATTATATGGTTTATTAATTGTCAATAAAAACATTAAATTTTATTATTTTACTTTTGATGTGCTATAATGATGAAGGAGGTTATATATGAATAAAGTTGTTGTAATTGGTTGTGGAAATGTGGGAATGAGTTATGCTTTTTCACTTTTAAATCAGAAAACAAGTGTAAATGAATTGGTTTTAATTGATATTAATGAGGATAAAATTATTGGTGAGGCGATGGATTTAAATCATTGTTTAGCTTTTTCACCTTCAAAAATTGATATTCGTGTGGGCACGTATGCTGATTGTAAAAATGCTCCCGAGTTTGACAGTTGTTTAAAGAAAATACCACCTCAAGTGGCATAAATACTTGTTTTTTTATCATTTTTTATCT
>CAKPHY010000021.1 GCA_934162285.1 uncultured Bacilli bacterium | reverse complement strand
TATATATATATATATATATATTCAGTGTATTTTACAGAAAGTTAGTGCAATATTTTCTTATTTTTTCGATCTAAAAAATTAATTTTAAACCAAAAAAAGATCCTTATTTAGGATCATCTAATTACAGTTTTTAATCTTTTTATTATCTTTTTTTCAATTCTTGAAATATATGATTGACTAATATTTAAAAGTGAAGCAACATCTTTTTGGGTCATTTCTTTATGACCAAATAATCCATATCTCAAGACAATTATTTCTTTATCACGTTCATTTAAATTTTCTAATTCAGCATGAAGTAAATTATAGTTTAATTCATCATCTAAACCTTTTGTTACAATATCAGAATCGGTTCCTAAAATATCTTCTAAATGAAGCTCATTTCCTTCAGCATCATAACTTAAATTATCTTCAAAACTTATTTCACCTTTTCTTCTTTTATTTTTTCTTAAAAACATCAATATTTCATTATCAATACAGCGACTAGCATAAGTAGCAAGCTTAATATTTTTATCAGGTTTATAAGTGCTTATTCCCTTTATTAGCCCGATTGTTCCAATACTTACTAAATCTTCTAAATCATATCCTGCACTTTCGTATCTTTTTGCTAAAAAAACAACAAGTCTTAAATTATGTTCTATTAATTTGTTTTTAGCATAATTGCTGCCATTCATACTTTCAAGGACATATTTTAGCTCGTCTTCTTTGGAAAGCGGACCAGGTAGTTTATCAGCACTACCAACAAAATAAATATTACTTTCGGGAATAAAAATTCTAATAATCTTTTTTATTAAATCAAGCATTTAGTTCCTCCATTATTCTAATATTTAATAAACAATCAGCATCTTTCATTTTTAATTCTTTTGGTAATAAACCAATTACTACTTTTGGGACTTTTTTTAAACCTATTATTTCTAAATTTTCTACTAAAATAGCTTTTATTACCCCACTTTCTGTTATGGTGTTATATGGAATATAAAAATAATTAGATACATCAATTAACCGTTCATCTACTAATATGACAGGTTTATGAAAATAAGGATCAATTAAGTTATTACCGGTATCAAAGAAAGAATTTAATAAAATTTTTTGGTTTTTATAATTGAAAGTTATTTGATAATTAAGATTATAATTGGTTTTAATTTTGATTATTTCTTTTTTAGAAATTAAAGCAATTAATGTAGATATTAATGTTAAAACTAAAAAATTGGCCAAAGTGTTCAATTTAAATATATTATTCAAAGCTAAAATTATTCCTCCAAATAAAAAACTTATGAAGTAAAAAGTAAATATTTTAAATAATATTTTTTTATGATCAAATGCAATTACTACTATTAAATAACTAATAAATATTTGTAAAATTAAAAATTTAAAAAGAGAAATCTTTAAAAAAAGCAACAAAGAACTTATTCCCCCAATAAGTGAGCTAATTAAGATCTTTTTTTTGTCTATTTTTACTTTTAAAATAATACTTAAAATATATAAACAAATAAAATCAATATAAGCATTAAAAAGAAATAAGGTTTCAATATATACTTTCATATAATCACCATTTTAAGTATAAAAAAAAGACACTACTAAAAGTGTCGCTTTTTAATTAGAAATTACGATTTCTGAAAAATGATGGAATATCAGTGTCACCACTATCTTCATCTGGATCAAACTTTTCTTCTTGAACTGTTTTTCTAGCATAAGATTGATACAATGGTTCACTTTCTTCTTCAAAACCAGTCGCGATTACAGTTACAATTACTTCATCAGTTAAATTCTCACAAATAATTGCTCCAAAGATAGTATTTATATCTGTATTAGCACTTGTTCTAACAACTTCAGCCGCTTCTTCAACTTCAAATAATGTTAATGAAGGGCCACCAGTTACATTGATAATCGCATCAGTTGCGCCATTAATACTTGTCTCAAGTAAAGGACTTGAAACAGCTTGACGAGCTGCTTCAGAAGCACGGTTTTCGCCTACTCCTATACCAATACCAATTAAGGCATTGCCACGTTTTTCCATAACAGCTTTAACATCAGCAAAATCTAAATTAATTAAACCTGATACAGCTATTAAATCAGATATTGATTGAACACCTGTTCTAAGAACATTATCTACTTCTTTAAATGAATCAAGTAATGGCGTAGTTTTATCAATTAATTCTCTTAAGCGATCATTAGGTACAACGATTAAGGTATCAACATGCTTTTTTAGTTCTTCTAAACCTGCTAGAGCTTGTTGCATTCTTTTTTTACCTTCAAAAGAGAAAGGTTTTGTTACAATACCTACAGTTAAAGCACCCAAGCTTTGAGCGATCTCAGCAATAACAGGAGCAGCACCGGTTCCAGTTCCACCACCCATTCCACAAGTAACAAATACCATGTCAGCACCCTTTAAAGCTTCTTCAAGTTCTTCTTTTGATTCAAGTGCTGCTTCTTTACCTATTTGTGGGTTAGCTCCAGCTCCTAAGCCATTAGTTAATTCAGCTCCGATTTGTATTTTAATTGGTGCTTGTGAGTTACTTAATACTTGTAAATCAGTATTAGCAACTATAAAATCTACCCCTTTTAATCCTGATTCAATCATGCGGTTTACAGCGTTATTACCACCACCACCGACACCAATAACTTTAATTTTGGCCAATTGGTCCATTTCTAATCCAAACATATTAGCTTGTTTCCTCCTTATTCGCTAAAAAAGTAATTAAATACTTTATCTAGCACATTACCATTAATATTTTTGCTTTTAGCATTAGAAATCATATCATCGATTTCTTCTTTACTGATCATTGAATATTCTTGTCCACGAATTTTAAGTTTATTAGCAAAATAAATAATTGTACCTAAAGCGGTTGAATATTTATTGTTGCGAATACCTAAAAGTTTTACAGCTTCAATCTCAGCCTTTGGTCCTAAAACTTCATTGGCTAATTTAGCTAAGCCTATCATGTTACTAGTACCACCTGTAATAATTATATAATCATTTTCCATATTAGTCAAAGAAGAAATCTCTTTTTTTACTAATTTTAGTATTTCTTCTAATCTAGCAGAAACAATTTCTGTAATTTCTGGCTGGCTTATAGTTACTTCTTCATTAACAATATTTTTTCTAGTAGTAACTTCTGAACTACTAGCTGCACTAGAATGAGCAAATGCAAATTTCTCTTTTAAGTTTTGACCAACTTGATTGTCTATTTTATATATATAAGCAATATCATTGTCAACACTCTTACCACCAAATTGAATTACACTTGATTTAACGACAATTCCTTTTGATACTACCCCAACAGTGGTTGTTTCAGCACCCATATTAACTATAATTCCATCTTTATTATCATATTCTTTAGATTTATAAGTGAAATAATCAGATACAGGGCCAATACATACATCAACAACACTAATACCAAGTTCTTCTAATAAAGCAACAACTGAAAATAAATTCTCTTTAGGTATATAAGATATAACTCCTCTAACTTCAAGCAAACGACCTGACAAATCTTTAGGATCTTTAGTTTCTTTGCCATCAACTTTAAAATCAAGAATTTGAATTGAAGCTATTTCACTTTTTTTATTAGCATTATTGGTTACAATTTGTTGCATTAATTTAACAACTAATTCACTAGTAATAGGACTCCCATCTGATTCTATTTTTTCATTAAAAGGCCTATATACTGCAAAATAAGAAGGTAGAGTTACTAAAGCCTTCTTAATTTTAAAACCTAACATTTCTTCAACTTCATGCGTCGCAGCAGAGATTGCTTCAGAAGCACTAGTAGGATCTGATATAACTCCCTTTTTTATTCCTTTAGATTTAATAGAAGAAGCTCCTAGTAAATTTAATTTATTTTTACAAAGTTCACACACTACAACTTTAACCGCATCAGATCCGATATCGATACTAGTATAAACATGCCTCATGCAATCATCTCCTATAATTCCAAATATATTATACTATAATAATATAATTTAGAAAAGAGTAAAATAAAAAAAGTTAAATTTTTAACTTTTTTGTAATACTTCAAAATGACTTCCTGAATCTAAATATAAGATTCCTTTTTTATCTTTAAAGTTAGAAATAATTGTTAAATAATTGTTAATTAATTCAAATTTTTTAATATTTATATAAACATAATTACCATCAGTCATTGTAAGTAAAAATCTTTCATCATCAATATTGGGATCATACTTAATTTCCGAAATTTTTAGTAAATTATCATCATCAACTTTTGCTAAAGCTTTTCTAAATTTTTCTAAAATAGTATCTGGTATATAATTAACTACTATTGGAACATTATATTTTTTATTAATTTTCTTGCCATTTTCTAAAATAGTTGCTCGTTCACTATTATCATAATAAAGAGGCTTTGCTTCTTTAACAGTTAAAATTAAAGAAGTATTTTTCTTTTCAACATTTACTTCAGAAATAATATTTTCTTCAGCCAATTTATTTTTAATTGTTAAACTATTTATTTCGATCATTTTAGGATAATCACTTATACCAGCAAGTTCAATTATTTCTTGATCTTTTACATATTTGTTTCCAACAATATATATATTTTTAACTCTAACATTTAAAATATACATAACAGCAAAAACAAAAAAGAGAAGAAAAATCAAACATTTAATTATACGATCATAGCGAATTTTTAAATGCCTTTTAAACTCTTTCTTTTGCATAGAACCCCTACTCAACTATTTCTTGTTCAACTTTTAAATCAATATTGTATTTATTTTTAACTTCAGTTTTAGCTTTATTAATTAAATCTACAATGTCTTTCCCTGTAGCATTTCCTTTATTTACAATAAAGTTAGCATGTTTTTCACTAATATAGGCATCATTTATATGAAATCCTTTTAAATTACACTCTTCAATTAAACGTCCAGCATAATCGCCTTCAGGATTGCGAAAAACAGATCCTGCGTTAGGAAACTCTAATGGTTGTGAGTCTATTCTTCTTTGACGGCGATCTTTGATTACTTCTAAAATCGCTTCTTTTTTACCTTTTCTCAATTTTAAAGTCGCTTCAAGAATTATATAATCTTTATGACTTTGAAAGAATGAACTACGATAATGATAATCCAAATCTTTATTATATAATTCTTTGATTTCAAGTTCTGGTGTTAAAACGCGGACACTATAAACAACATATCCCATGTCACTCTTATAAGCACCAGCATTCATATAAACACCGCCACCTAAAGTTCCAGGAATACCTGATGCAAACTCTAGTCCTGTCAAACTACTATTAGCAGTTTTCATGGCCAATTTAGTTAAATTATAACCAGCACCAGCAATTACTTTAGTGCCAACTATTTTTACTTCATCAAATTTATCTAATTTAATTAAAACGCCATCGTATTTAGGACTAGCAAAAATTAAATTTGAGCCATTACCTAATATTTTATATTTTAAATTGTTTTCTTTAATTAATTTTAAGATTTTTTTTAAATCTTCAACGTTTCTTGGCGTAACAATTAAAGAAGCAACAGTATCTAATTTATAAGTTGTAAATTTTTTTAAAGATACATTAAATTCTTTATGCCCACAACGAACACTTTTAAAAATTTCTAAAATATTCATACTCTACTCCCCTGTTAATTTTTTAAGTAATTCATAAATTCTAGTTGCCGAATCATCTACACCAAGATCAGCCAAATTTTCTTTCATTTCTTTTAAAATTTTATCGTCATTAATTAATGAATCAATAGTTTTTACTAATTTTTCGCCTGTTAAATCTTTTTCTTCAATCATAACCCCAGCATGTTTATTTACAAAGTCCATTCCATTTATATATTGATGATTATTAGGAACATAAGGACTTGGTATTAAAATTGATGGTAGTTTTAAAGAAATTATTTCAGCTAATGTTGATGCTCCGCATCTAGTAACTACAAGATCAGCTTTTTTCATAATGCGTGCTTGTGATTCAACATAAGGAAATATTTTAACATTACTAGGAATATTAAGTTCTTTAATATCATCGTAAGAATCTTTACCCGTTACAAACATAACTTCATAATTTTTATCTTGAAACAATTTAATAGAATTTTTTAATTTCTCTGTTATAGCACTTGAACCTAACGATCCCATTACAATATAAACTAGCTTTTTATCTTCAGTTAAACCAAATTCTTTTTTAGGTGCTGCTGGCATTTTTAAAGCTTCTTCACTACATGGATTTCCTGTAAAATGAACTTTATCATGAGGAAAAGCATTTAAAGAAGATTTCATTGATACGCCTATCATATCAACGTATTTACTCAAGAACTTATTACATTTACCAGGAATACTATTTTGCTCATGAATAAAAGTTTTCACTCCTAGTTTACTAGCAGCATAAATAACAGGTCCTGTAACATAACCACCTACACCAATAACAACATCAGGTTTAAATTCAGTTATAATTTTTTTACATTCTTTATAAGCATTTAAAAACTTTTTAATAGTTTTAAAATTAGCTTTTAAGCTTTTACTAAAGCCATAAATTTCAATGCTTTTAAAAGGAATATTATGTTTAGGTACAATATCCTTTTCCATTCGATTATGAGTACCTATATATAAAAATTCACTTTGAGGTTCCATTTCTTTTATTTTTTTTAGAATTGCTAAAGCAGGATAAATATGTCCACCAGTGCCACCGGCACTTATAATTACTCGCATTTTTCACATTCCATTCTATTTAATTATATATTTATAATTCAAAAAAATACATGGCTGCCCCAGTTAGATTCGAACTAACGAATGTCGGAGTCAGAGTCCGATGCCTTACCGCTTGGCTATGGGGCAATGTTTTTACATGTTAATTATACAATAAAAAAAGTAAATTTGCTAGTATTTACTTTTTTTTAATTAATTTTCTATTATTGGAATTATTAACTTCAATTACTTGTTGATTTAATAACTCTAGTTTTATTTCTTCTAAAATAGTCTTTATAATTCGCGAAACATAGCTTTGGGAACATCCAAGTTCACGAGCTAACTCTACTTGACTTGTTGGTTCATTATCAAAAAAGCCAAAGTATTTAACAATGATGTTTTGCTTTTTAGGTGGTAAATTAATTACTATTTTTTGAATAATGTTATATAATTCTTTTTCTTCATAATTATTTATAATATCAACACTATAATCATTTAAAAGACTTTCTTTTTTAACATAATAACCATTTAAATCACAATATACTACGTCTTCAATACTAATATTTTGAGGTCTACTCTTATTTTTTCTTAAAAGCATCAATATTTCATTAGTAATACAACTATAAGCATAAGTAATAAAATTAGGATTTTTTTCATAATTGAAAGTATCAACACTTTTAATTAAACCAATGATACCTACTTGAAATAATTCGGATAAATCATTATTTTGATGATATTTTTTAGCTATACTCATGACTAAACGCACATTATGCGTGATAATTTCATCACGTGCTTCTAAACTACCTGCTACTAATTCTTTTAATTTTTCTTGTAATTCTTCTTTACTATAAGGTTCTGGAAAATTACCATCTAATATTTTACCACTATAATTCATTTGTTGCTCCTTTCAATAAATTATATGTGGTTAGTTTATTTTTAGGCTTTATTTTTTATAAATTCATTTATTGATTGATAAGGATATAATAAATAAAATATTTTTTGCAAAGCTTTATTATTTATATTTTCATTGCGTACTTGAATTTTTAATAGTTCATAATTAATAATATTTTTTTCAATTGCATTATAACTTTTTATTTTATTTAAAAGTTTAAATGAAAAATATAGATCAATAATAAAAATGCCATAGTAAAATCCTAGTAGAAAATCAATATTTTTTAAACTATTATATAAATCATTTAATAAATTATTTATAAGAGCTAAATAAATAAAAGATGCTATTATCCAAATAAAAAACATTTTTAAGCAAATTAAACCATTTATGTTTAATTTAGTTTGAGAATAATCCCACAATTTAATTTTAAATAACTTAAGCATAATAATACCACCTAAATATTCGATCCCAGTTAATAGAATTCCTGCAATAAAACTTAAAATGAGAATATTAAGATAATAATTTGGTAATATTTTAATATTTGAAATCAACGATAATATTAAACCACCAAAACCATAAACTGGTAAACTTGGTCCCTGCATAAAACCAGGTTTAATAAATTTTTTAGAAACAAACGAGCGATAAATTAATTCTAAAATAAAGCCAATCAAAGACATTATCATAAATATAAATAGATATTTCATATTTTCTCCTTAAAAAAGAGAAGTTTTTACTTCTCTTTAAGGGCTTTTACCATTTTCTTCCATAAGTCTTTAGAAGAATAATTTAATATTCCTACTTTATAAATTCTTAAACCATAACGTATTAGTAAGAATATTACCCCTACCATTATTATGCATGAAATTATAAAATCTATAACAGTTATATCACCAGTTATTAATAATGAAGGTGATAAAATAGCTGATATGAATGGAAAATAAGAAACAATTTTAATAAACAAAGAACCTTTAAACAAATTGGTCATTAAAGCTAAATAATAGCCTGCTAAACTAATTAACATAATTGGTGTTTGAAGTTGTTGAAAATCTTCAGTATTAGTTGTCATTGATGCTAAAATCCCAGCTAGTAAGGAATAAGCAATAAAGGTTAAAAACATTAATATTAATAATATTGGAATAATGTAAATAAGCTTAGGAACTAAACCAGTTAATTCAAAACTTTTAATAATTTCGGAAGCATCAATTCCCGACATTGCTTGATACGATCCCGTATACTTTCTTAATAATAGACCGATTATAACAAATAATACCAAAAATGCTCCTTGAATTAAAATAAATAAATTCCCAGCAATTACTTTAGAAAAGAAATGCTTTACAGGAGAAACAGAAGAAATGATAATTTCCATACTTTTAGTAGTTTTTTCATCATTAACTTCTGATCCAATCATTTGAACTAAAAATATGGTTAAAATGAAGAGAGGCATAGTTAAAACTGGAAAAATACTTGTTAATAAAGTTTCACTTGTTTCATCGGCGACATCTTTTGATTCATCAATAATAACACGTTCAACAGTTGCTTGACTATAAAGTTTATTGATTTCTTCACTAGATAGTTGCAATTCTTCAATCGCTTTCATTGTCTTAGTGTTATTAATAGCATTATAAATTAATTGATAATCGACAGTTTCAATAAAGTCTTTA
This sequence comes from uncultured Bacilli bacterium, assembly GCA_934162285.1. Taxonomy (GTDB): domain Bacteria; phylum Bacillota_I; class Bacilli_A; order RF39; family UBA660; genus RUG11241. The sequence goes on along the minus strand of CAKPHY010000021.1, from coordinate 11,088 downwards.
CTAATTAAAGTTGTTTTTAAAACATCAGTTGGATCATTATTAAATTCAATAATCCAAGCTTTTTCAGAGTCATTGTCGTATATTTTTTTTAATTCTTCTAAACTTTTATCACTTTTTAAAATTTCATAATCAGTTCCATTATCCAGTGCTGATGTTGATGCTATTAGATTTTCTTTAAAATTAGTATAAACATTAGCATTATCAATAATATAAATGGTTTGTTTATTATTAAAGTCTCCACCAAAGAAACCAATAATAGCATCAATATTTATTAAAGCAATAACAACTAAAGCAATAATAATATTAGCAACAAGAAACCACTTAGATTTGATTTTTCTTTTTAAACTGATTCCCACTAAAAAATTTAATTTATTTCTCATAGCTTTCACCAACTTTCTCTACAAAAATATCATTTAAACTTGGTTCTTCAACTACAAATTTATTAATTTTAAATTTTTTAATATTATCAAATACTTGATCAATATAATCTTTGCTTTGGATTTGAACTTTAAATTCATCATTAATTTTAGTAACATTAACTACTCCTGGTATATTTTTAATGTCATCAATTTTTAATGATCCTCTAATAAATATACTTTTCTTTTGAAAAGCTTCTTTGATATCTTTTAAATTACCTTCTAAAACAGCTTTACCATGGACTAAAATCATTAAGTTTTCACAGAATAACTCAACATGTTCCATACGATGAGAAGAAAAAATAATAGCACTACCATCATGAGCTAATTTTAAAATAACTTTTTTAAATAGTTCAACATTAATAGGATCTAAACCACTAAAGGGTTCATCTAATATTAATAGTTTAGGTTTATGAATAATCGCGGTTATAAATTGAATTTTTTGTTGATTTCCTTTAGATAATTCTTTTATTTTGCGATCTTTATATTCACTTATTTCAAACATTTCTAAAAGTTCATTCATGCGTTTTAAAATTAATTCATCGCTCATTCCTTTTAAAGCACCAAAGAATAAACATTGTTCTTTTACTGTTAATTTAGTTAATAAACTACGTTCTTCAGTTAAAAAACCTATTTGATCAGTAATATCATAGTCAATTTTATGACCATTTAAAGTTATTTCGCCTTCAGATATATCGAGTAATCCGGTGATCATTCTAAATGTTGTTGTTTTACCAGCTCCATTTACGCCAAGAAGGCCGAATATACAGCCTTCTTTAACTTCAAACGAAATATTATCAACAGCTTTAAAATCGCCATAATATTTAGTTACATTTTTTACTTTTAACATAATTCACCTATTGAAATAATTTAATGATATCATTAATTGTAATTGCTACCATTAATATCATTAATAAAACCATACCAATAGAATGGATAGTATTTTCTACTTTTGGTGATACTGGTTTTCCTTTTATTTTTTCGATTATTAAGAATAAAATACGACCACCATCAAATGCTGGCAATGGAATAATATTTATAATTCCAACGTTAACACATAAATAACCTGTTAAATATACTAAATTAATTAAACCATTTTTAGCACTAGCTCCAACAATTTTATATATTCCTATTGGTCCCGATAGTGATGATAAACTAAGTTTACCAGTGCATAAATAACCAATAATCATAAGCATTTGTTCCATAAGTGAGAACAATTTAGTAAATCCATATTTAATGGCATTAAAGAATCCTTTTTTAACTTCTGTTGCGATGGAAAAACCATAACGATAAACTGTTTCACCATTTTCTTCTTCTTTTTTAGGTGTTAATTTAAAAGTTTCTTCTTTATCATCTTTTAAGACAGTTAATTCAATATCTTTACCTTGTTTAGAAGCTAAAACTAAACTTAAGTGATCTAAATTTCTAATTTTTGTATCATCTATTTTAACAATTTTACTATCAATAGGAACATTTTCAGTATAAGCAGAATATCCTTTACTTACTTCCTTTACATAAGGAACATTAGTTGGTGAACCTGTTACTAAACCAACAATAGTAAAACATACAAATGCTAAAATGTAATTAAAGAAAACTCCGGCAAACATAACCATAAAACGTTGATGCCACTTTTTGTATTGCATATGTTTATTTTTTGGTACTTTTTTATCTTCTTCAACGCTTTCACCAGCCATTGAAACAAAACCACCAATTGGAAAAAGTCTAATTGAATATTCAGTTTCATCGTTTTTACGATGCCAAGAGAATAATTTTGGTCCCATACCAATCGAGAATTCATAACAATAAATTCCAGCTTTTTTAGCAAATAGATAATGGCCAAATTCATGAATTAAAATGGTAATTCCTAAAACTAATATAAAATAAATAAATGTCATTTTTTTCCTCCTATAATGTAATTAACATATATGCTATCATAATTAAAATTAAACTATCTAAGCGATCTAATATACCACCATGACCGGGCATAATATTAGAAAAATCTTTAATTTTAGCATGTCTTTTTATTGCTGAAAAAGTAAGATCACCAAATTGACTTATAATTGTCAGTAACAATGTTTTAGCTATTATTAAAGGAATATTCGCTTTACTAATAAAGTAATAATAAAATATTGTTCCTAAAACTACAGCTACTAAAGTGCCACCAAATGCTCCTTCCCAGGTTTTATTAGGAGAAATACTTGGGATCATTTTATGTTTACCAAATAATCTACCTGTAAAATAAGCAAATGTATCAGAGCAAATAGTGATTGTCACTAAATATCCTAAAGTTTCTAGTCCAGACTCACGGATATAATAAAGAATATTAAATGCTAAACCTAAAAATAAAGTGCCACCAATCAAGTAAAAAGCATCATCAGTATTATATTTTTTATCATCTTGGTAAAAAATAATTGGAATTAAATAAATCAAAATTATAAAAAGTAATAAACGATAATCAATACTAAAAGTATTTTTATTTAAAACTTGCAAAGCAATAAACATAAATAAACATAAATAACTAAGAATTTTTACCATATTAGGCATTTCTTTAATATTATCTTTAGCCATTAAAAATTCAGTAAATCCCAGTACTGCTAAAATTCCAACCCCCATTCGGTAATAATTACCACCCAAATAACAAACAGGAATAACAATAAGAGCAGCAACAATAGCACTAATTACTCTTTTTTTCATATTTCACTCCTCCAAAGCGACGATCACGTTTCGCATATTCTTCTAAAGACTTATCAAACTCTTGATAATTAAAATCAGGAAATAAAACCTCAGGAAAATATAGTTCAGCATAGGCTGCTTGATAGAGCATAAAATCACTCAATCTTTTTTCACCACTAGTTCTAATTAAAAAATCAATAGGTGGTAATTCTTGAAATAAGTATTTATTAATATCATTTACTTCTAATGTTGAAAAATCTAGTTTACTCATTTTTTTAAATGCTTCAAACAATTCCAATTTAGAACTATAATTTAAACAAAAATTGACGATCATTCCCGTATTATTCTTGGTTATTTCTACTAATTCTTCTATGGTTTTAAGAAGATTATCTGGCAAATTATCTTTAACACCAGATATTACTACTTTAATATTTTCACGAACATAAACTTCTTTTTTCTTTTTAAAAGTAGTTATAAATAAATTAAATAGATATTTAACCTCATCTTTACTTCTTTTTAGGTTATCGCATGATAAAACATACAAACTTAAATATTTAATTCCTTTTTCTTTAGCATACAAGACAATTTTTTGCAAATTTTCACTGCCAGCTTTATGACCAAAACTACGACCCAATCCCCGCTTTTGAGCCCATCTACCATTACCATCTACAATAATTGCCATATGATTAGGAACATTCATATAATCACATCCTATTTCATTATATTACAAATTTATCGCTTTTACAATTTTAATTAAAATAATTTTGAAATTACTTTCTTAATAACTATTGGTCTATTTTATATAACAATAGAAATAATTTTGATATTTCAACTAAGCATTAACAAAATTTAATTATCACTAGCATTCCTATAATAAAAAGAGATTTTTTAGATCTCTTTCTTTAATTTTGTGTTAATTTTTAAAGTATCAAAAAGAATTATTAAACAAATTATACCTAAGATAAAACCACCTAAGACATCAGTTGTAAAGTGAACGCCTAAATAAATTCTACTAATACCAATCATTAATATTAAAAAAGATATAATAATTGATAAAGTAATTTTAAGCGATTTTTTTAATTTTGACGTGCAAATTAAATAAATAATTGTTCCATATAAACCAATACTTACCATCGAATGTCCTGATGGGAAACTAAAACCAGTTTCTTCAATTAAATTAATACCTATTGGTCTATTTCTTCTTACTATAAATTTTAATAATTGATTGATTAAAACAATTGAAATAGTATTTAAACAAATGATTTTATAGTAATTTCTTAGAAATAATATGGAAATTAAGCAGATTGATACAACCATTATTGTACTTCCTAAAAAGGTAAAAAGTTTAAAAATTGTTGTTGCTTTTGCACTATAAAATTTAGAAATAAGTTCATATACTTTTTCATCAATTACATTTTGATTTTTAAAAATAACTAAGTATAAAATTAATAAAAATATTATAATTAAAAAACTCAAAATTAATAAATTTCTTTTTTTCATTTTACCTCTTTTAATGATAATGCTACTTTCTTTTTATCTAAGAAAATTTCTTTTACATAAACAGTAACAATATCGCCAACACTTAAAATTTCACTAGGATGTTTTATATATTTATCTGTCATATTTGATATATGAACCAAGCCATCATTATGTAAACCAATATCAACGAATGCTCCAAAATCAACAACATTTCTAACCGTTCCTTCTAGTTGCATTCCGACTTTAAGATCATTTATATCTAAAACGTCACTTTTAAGTAAAGGCTGAGGCATATTATCACGAGGATCACGATTAGGTTTCATTAAAGATGCAACAATATCTTCTAAAGTATAAATATCAGTATTTAATTTATCTTTATAAGTATTTAAATCTAGTTCTTTTAACTTTGTAATTAATGCTTCACTTCCAACATCTTTTAAATCAAAATTCAACTCATGCAATAGTTTTAAAGCAATATCATAACTTTCTGGATGAATTGCTGTTGCATCTAAAACATTAGTTCCTTCCGTTATTCTTAAAAAGCCAATTGCTTGTTCATAAGTTTTATCACTTAGTAATTTTTTCTTTTTAATTTCTTCACGCGAATTAATTCTACCATTAGTATTACGATACTCAAGAATTTTATCGATATTTCTTTTAGTAATTCCAGAAACATATTTTAACAAAGATGGAGATGCAGTATTAATATTAACTCCAACACTATTAACAGCTTTAGAAACAACAAAGTCTAAACTTTCACTTAAGTTTTTAACGCTTACATCGTGTTGATACAAACCAACACCAATTCCTTCTGGAGGAACTTTAACAAGTTCAGCTAAAGGATCTTGAAGTCTTCTTCCGATCGAAACAGCACTTCTTTTTTCAACGGCTAAATCTGGAAATTCTTCAATTGCGATTGGAGATGCACTATATATTGAAGCTCCAGCTTCCGAAACTATCACATATTTACAATCTAAATTATATTCTTTAATCATCGAAGCACATAACTTTTCAGATTCACGAGAAGCCGTTCCATTCCCGATTGCAATAATAGAAACATCGTATTTTTTTATTAAATCAATGAGTATTTTTTTACTTTCAGCAATTCTTTCTTCACTATTACCATTTAAGAAAGGTTTTACAACTGTTGAATCTAAATATTTGCCAGTTTTATCAATAACAGCAATCTTACAACCATTTACATAACCCGGATCAAAAGCTAACACTACTCGTTCTTTTAGGGGTGGTGTTAAAAGTAAGTGTTCTAAATTACTAGCAAAATTATTAATAGCACTTATATCAGCTTTTTCTGTTAAATCACTACGTATTTCCCTTTCAATTGATGGAAAAATTAAACGTTTATAGCTATCTTTAATAGCTTCATCTACTAATTCACTTACAAAAGAATCTTTATTTTTAATTATTTTAGAATTTAAATACTCCATTATTTTGTCATTATCAATAACAAGATTAACACTTAACACATCTTCTTTTTCCCCACGATTAATTGCTAAAATACGATGAGGTTTTACATATTTTATTGGTTCTTCATAATCATAGTACATTTCATAGATTTTTTCTTGATCTAAATCATTTTTCTTCTTTTTAGTTTTAATTAAACCATTATGATAAATAAAATTTCTAATATATTTACGATAATAAGCATTATCACTTATATATTCAGCTATTATATATTTAGCCCCTGTTAAAGCATCATCTATTGTTTTAACTTTATCATTTAAGAATTTTTGAGTTAAACGTTCATAAGAACCACTTGTTGGAAAAGCCATAATCATTTTAGCTAATGGCTCCAAACCATTATTAATAGCATCAGTTGCTTTTGTTTTTTTCTTTTCTTTATAAGGACGATATAAATCCTCTACTTCAACTAATTTAGAAGCATTCATAATACTTTCTTTTAAAGCATCATTCATCAAGCCCTTTTCATCAATTAAACGAATAACATCTTCTTTTCTTTTTAACAAATTTATTTGATAAGTGTATGATTCTTCAATTTTTTTAATTTGTTCCTCATTTAAAGCACCAGTTTTTTCTTTACGATAACGGGCAATAAACGGAATTGTTGCTCCTTCACTTAATAATTCTAATGTTGCTTCTATTTGCGAAGTTTTAACATTTAATTCGTTGCTTATTTCTTTAATTAATTCTGTATTCATAAATCCTCCACTTTTATTTAATTATAACATACTTTTTACTTTATACCTTTGCTTATTTTATTTATGCCATATTTTTCTTTGATTGCATCAATTGTTTTCTCTAGCTTTAAATTTTCTTCGTTTTTAAATTTATTTTCAAACATATTAGGTTGATAATAATAATTACTAACAAGCGAAGAAACACGAATACCAACTAGTCTAATGCCATTAGGATCCCACACTTCTTTTATCAAATTTACAGCCAAATTATATATTTCATCAGAAATGTTGGTAGGATTATTAAGCTTCAGTTGTTTAGACGAACTCACAAAGTCTTTATTTTTAACTATAGCAGCAACTACATAAGCGTATTTATTCTTTTTTCTTAATTCAAGGCCAATACTTTCAGCTTGGCTTTTTAAAATTTCTAAAACTTCTGATATTTTCTTGGCATCATTAGATAAAGTATTAGTTGTACTAATACATTTAGGATCAGCTTTCTCACTCACAACAGGAGAAAGATCAACACCATTGGCAATAGTTTTTAAATGTAAAGCTTGATTTTTAAACTTTTTTTGAAGCTCATCCAAAGGAAAAAGAGCAAGATCTCCAATAGTATTAATTCCCATTTCTTTTAAAGTGGCCTCAGTTCTTTTACCTACTCCAAACAGATCACCAATTGGTAAAGGAAACATTTTTTCTTTAATTTCATAATCAAAACAAGTATGAACTTTAAAAGGTTTAGAAAAATCTGAAGCCATTTTGGCACACAACTTATTATTAGCAACTCCAACATTTACTGTAAATCCAAGTTTTTCATAAATTTCTTTTTGAATTTTATAAGCAAACGCTACTTCATCACCATTTATTTTTTTGATCTTACCATAATCAAGATAGCATTCATCTATACTAGCAATTTCAATATCTGAAGTATAATTTACTAAAATATCAAACATTGCTTCACTCATTTTATGATAAAAATTAAAATTAGGTGGATATACTCTTAAAGCTGGACATTTCTTTTTTGCTGAAAAAAGCGTTTCTGCTGTTTTAACTCCCCTTTTCTTAGCCGGTGTGGATTTTGCTAAAACAATTCCTTTGCGAGCTTTAGGATCACCACCAATTACAGCATAACTATCACGAATATCATATTTACTACCATTATTTAAAAGATCGATTGCACTCCAAGATAAAAAAGCGTTATTAACATCAATATGCATTATTATTCTTTCCATCTTGATCACCAAAAATATTATAACACAAACAAATGTTTCTAACAAAAAAATAGCAAATTTTTGCTACTTTTTTAGTGATTTATTAGTATCTGAAAATTCATTTCTAATAGTTTCAGACACAATTTTTAAATGTTCTTTTAAAGATGCCCAATCATCAAAACTATGAGTTCTAACAACTTCTTGTATTAAAGCATCAACCATCATACTTTTTCTTTTTGCTAAAATAGGATCCATTTCACCTTTATTAAAAGTATTAAAAATGGCAGATACATTTACATAGTCCCATTCAACTTCTTTTCTTTCTATTGGTAAAATTGTTCCAAAATCATAAGCATAATAATAGTCGACTGGAATAATATCATACTCATATCCGGTTCCAAGTAAAAAAACTAAATTAGAATTAGCTAAATTAGATTGCACCAGCTTTCTATTATTAACTTCATTTTTAAGTCTTGTTAAGTCGTTTATGCGATCATTTAAATATTCAATTTCTACATTTAAATGAACTAATTCTTTTATATTCTTTTTACGCTCGTTTAAAAAATCATTCATATAACACCTCTATCAAGCTACTATTTTACTATATTTAAACAATTTTTCAATCATTTTATTCATTAATTTAAAAATAAATACAGAAATAATCATTAAAATAATAACAATTATAGTATTTTTAAGATCTAATATTTCTAAGCCATAAAAGGAATTTAAAAATATAAATTGGACTAAAAATAATAATACTAAACTAATAAATAATATTTTTCTTACCTTGGTAAAAGGTATTGATATTTTAGCTAAATTTAAGAAACCTACAGTTTCTGTTAATAGTAAAGAAAGTGTTGTAAATGTTAAATTAGAAAATTTAAAAAACTTATTTATTATTAAAAGCAAAATTATATTTACCGCAACTGTTAAACCAGCTGGTAAAGCATTTTTAAATATCTTTTTTAAGAAATTTTTAGTAACTTCATCGTTAGAAGCTTCTAAAGCAAGAATAAATCCAGGAATTCCTATAGTTGTTGCTCCTATAAGAGATATTTGAATTGGTATAAAAGGATAAGATTCTTTAACAAATAAAAATAAAATTGTTAAAAGCATAGCATATATAGTTTTTGATAAGAATAAACTAGCACTTCTTTCGATGTTACCTGTAATTTTTCTTCCTTCATGAATAACTTTAGGTAATACTTCAAAATTGGAATCCAAAAGAATAACTTCAGCAACACTTTTAGCCGCTGTTGAAGCATTTAAAAAAGTTATTGAGGTATTAGCTTCTTTTAAAGCCAAAACGTCATTTACACCATCACCAACATAAGTTGTAATTCCTAATTTTTTTAGTTCAGCAACTATTAAACGTTTTTCTTCAGGTTTAACACGGCCAAAAATGTTATATTTACTAACTAATTTGCTATAATCAATATCTTTTTCTTTAGACACGTCAACCCCTCGAATATCATTAATACCACTGATACGAGCAATATTGGTAATAGTATTAATATCGTCGCCAGAAATAATTGTAATTTTAATATTTTCTTTTTGGTATTCAGCAATAACATTTTTTATGTTTTGACGTAATTCGTCAGAAAAAACAAGTATTGCTAAAAGATTAGTGCCTTCTTCAAGCGTTAAAACTCGATAATTATTTTGATATTCAGAAACTTCATAATTACTAATTGTTGGGGCTCCTAAACGATATTTCTTATTAGCAATTATAATTTCGCTACATTTCTTTTTAGAATCAAACGGGATAAATTTATCATATTTTATAGATTTACCTTTGAATTTAGTTTTAAGTGCAAGCATTGTTTTATTATTGTCTTTACTAACACTTACAATTGTATTTAAAATTTCCTCGGCTTCGGAACTTTTGGCAATAAATTTTTCTAATTTTATTTCACCCGTAGTTAAAGTTCCCGTTTTGTCAAAACAAATTATTTCGGTACGTGCTAATAATTCAGTAGCGTATAAATTTTGAATTAAAACGTTATATTTATTTAATTTTATGATTGATAAAGCGGCAACAGTACTAGTAAGTAAAATTAAACCTTCAGGAATCATTCCAAGTATTGAAGCAACAGTATTTATTACAGCTCTATTTACTGGAGAATGTAATATATAATATTGCTTGTAAAAAATTAAAATTGATAAAGGAACAATAATAATAGAAATAACTTTTATAATTTTTTTCAAAGATTTAACAATTTCAGAATCAACTTTTTTTATTTTTTTACCTTCAGTCATAATCTTATAGATAAAATTATCTTTACCGACTACCATTACTTCTAAAATACCACTACCCGAAACAACAAAAGAACCAGATAGTAATTTATCTCCGACGTTTTTAGTTATATAATCTGATTCACCAGTTATAAAAGATTCATCAACGACAACATTGCCTTCTTTTAAAATACCTTCAAATACTATTTGATCGCCTATTTCAACCTTTAAGCAATCATGTTTAACAATTTCATCAATATCTTTAGTAGTATTATTAGCTAAATTAAATCGCCTTTTAGCTAAAACAGTCAATTTTTTTAAAATATTACGTGCATATAATTCTTGCATAATACCAATTAAAGTATTACAAATAACTACGCCCATAAATAATACATTTTTTAAGGAGTCAAAATAAATAACTAAAATAGCAAGAATAATATTTAATGCATTAAAAAGAGTAAAAAAGTGCTCACAAATAATTTTAAAAACACTTTTATTATATATTTTATTCTTCATCTGAATCACCAAAGATATTATATCATATATTAATATAAATGATTAAACTTTCATCTTTTTCATTTTTTTATTGTTTTTACTTGCAATACTAAAAACTATTTGCTATAATCTATATTGTGTGATGGAGCCATAGCCAAGTGGTAAGGCGTGGGACTGCAACTCCCTGATCGTTGGTTCAAATCCGACTGGCTCCTCCAACTTTTTTAAATTTAGGTATTCCCTTTTTAAAAAAGTGTGTTATAATATTATTTGTACGCAGGTGTAGTACAGCGGTTAGTATGCGGCCTTGCCAAGGCTGAGACGGCAGTTCGATTCTGCTCACTTGCTCCATTGAGGTTAATACTCGCACACTTAAATACTAGTGTGTGAGTTTTTTTATACTTTCCCCGTCTCTAGCTT
>CAKPHY010000020.1 GCA_934162285.1 uncultured Bacilli bacterium | reverse complement strand
CGATTCACAATAACCAACTACCTTTTTTTAATTATATCAAATATTTTATTGCGAATAAATTTTACTCCTTAGAGCTGGTTTTTTCTTTTTTTATTTGAAATACTACTTTAAATATGTTATTATATAGAAGGTGATACTATTTGAAAAAAAATGGATTTACACTTGTTGAATTGACGGCAGTTTTAATAATTTTGTCAGTTTTAGGAATGATTATTATTCCCATTGTTGAAAATTCAATCAATAGTGGTAAAAATGAACTTTATGTTGCCCAATTAGATTCCATAAAAGCTTCATTAAAAAAATATGCCGTATCAAATATAAATAGTAAAATTAAAAATGTTGGTGATGACATTTTTTTGAGCCTTTATCAACTAAAGATTGAAAATTATTTAGCTTTAGATATTAAAGATCCTAGAACCGAAACACTTTTACCAAATGATATGCTTTTAAGAATTCATAAGGAAAGTAAAAATTATACTTATGAAGTTTTAGAAACTTCAGGAACAAAAGTGACAGAAAAAGAGTATAATACAAATACTCCTATAATTGAAACAGAAATAGTTTCTTATTATTGTGGTTCTTCAAATGAAGAATTAACAAATTTAATAAATGATTATAAAGTAAATAGAGGTAATGTTAAAATTACATATTATGATGAATATTTTGAATCAAAAGTAACTTTAGATGATATTTTGAATAATAAAAAAGACTTTAGAGTCGTTTATACAGCAGATAGTGCTTATGCTGTTAAAAATATTTTAAGAAGTGGTTGTGATTAAAATGGTTTATACTTCACTAGAAAATAGTAAAATAAAAGAATTAAGTAAATTAAAAGATAAAAAAATGCGTGATAATTCTAACCTTTTTCTGGTAGAAGGTGAACATTTAGTAAATGAAGCTTTTAAACATGGTTATTTAAAAACTTTAATAAAATTAATAGGTTATAATTATGATTTAAAAGTTGAAACTTTAGAAGTTAATGAGAAAATTTTAAAAAATTTATCTAGCTTAAAAAATACACCTTCCTTAATGGGCGTATGTGAAAAAAAGCACGATCAAATTAAAGGTGATCACTTACTTATCTTAGATGAAATTCAAGATCCTGGTAATTTAGGTACCATTATTAGAAGTGCTGTTGCTTTTAATATCGATACTATTATTCTAAGTAAAAATACAGTTGATTTGTACAACGAAAAGGTTTTAAGAGCTACTCAAGGGTTAATTTTTAGCATTAATATTGTAAGAGCTGACTTGCCAAAAGAAATAATTGCTTTAAAGAAACAAAACTTTAAAATTTATGCAACTAAAGTAAATGGTGGAAAAACGCTTAAAAATATTGAAAAACCAGCTAAATTTGCTATAATAATGGGTAACGAAGGCAATGGCGTAAGTAATAGTTTATTAGAATTATGCGATGATTATCTTTATATTCCTATGAATAGTAAATGTGAAAGTTTAAATGTCGGAGTTGCAACAAGTATTATTCTTTATGAGTTAGATAAGTAGGTGTAGTATGAAATATATATATATTGGTGATATAGTAAACACTCACGGTTTAAAAGGTGAAGTTCGTTTAATATCAGATTTTGAATATAAAAAGAAAGTTTTTAAAAAAGGCTTTAAACTTTATATTGGTAGAACAAAAGAAGAAGTAATAATTAATACATATCGCGTTCATAAAGAATATGACATGTTAACTTTTGAAGGTTTAACATCTATTGATGATGTTATTATTTATAAAGGTGATAAAGTTTATATTAATCGTAGTGATTTAAAAATAAGAGGTTACTTTAATGAAGATTTAATTGGATTATCAGTTTATGCTAATAACAATTATATTGGCAAAGTTGAATATATAATGAAAAATAAAGCTCACAATATTTTAGTAGTTACAGAAGATGAAAAAAAGAATTTAATTCCTAATATTAAAGAATTCGTGACTAATATTGATCTTGAAAATAAAAGAATTGATGTAAAAGAAATAAAAGGATTAATAAATGAAAATTGATATATTAACTCTTTTTCCAGAAATGTTTGAACCATTTTTAAATACATCAATAATTAAAAGAGCAATAGAAGATAATAAAGTTGAGATTAAAGTTCATAATATTCGTGATTATTCATTAGATCCACATAAAAGAGTTGATGATTATAGTTTTGGTGGTGGGGCTGGTATGGTTTTAATGCCAGAACCAATTTACTTAGCAGTAGAAGCACTGGATTCTAAAGATGCAACCATTATTTTGATGACACCACAAGGTGAAAAATATTGCCAAAAAAAAGCTTATGAATTAAGTAAATTAAAACACTTAATCATAATCTGTGGCCATTATGAAGGATTTGATGAAAGAATTCGGGCTTTAGCAGATATGGAAATAAGCATTGGTGATTATGTTTTAACTGGTGGAGAAATTCCAAGTATGGTTATAACTGATAGTGTAGTACGTTTGATTGATGGGGTTATTGATTCCGAGTCACATTTAAATGATTCTTTCAATAACAATTTACTGGATTATCCAGTTTATACGAAACCACAAAATTTCAGGGGGATGGAAGTACCAGAGGTACTTTTGTCAGGACATCATGAAAATATAAAAAAATGGCGTTTAGAACAAAGTGAAAAAAGAACACTGGAACGCCGTCCAGATTTACTTAAAAAGGACTGATGAAAAATGAAGCAAAACAATTATCTTTTGGTTAAAAATAAAGACACAAATGAATTAGTATATATTGATTATTCTAAGAATAATGGATACAATTTTACGCCTAAAAATCATGTAAAATATGAAGGTATTAAAGTTGATAAATTGGTGTTAATAAAACCGACTTTTGTTGAAAAAGTTTTAAAGAAAAAGATCAAAAAGAAATTGGATTTGTATTTAAAGTATATGATTCATCTTTTAGAAAGCGATGATGATTCAGCAAGTCATTTGGGGGCTGCTTTAGATGAAATAAGTCGTTATCGTAGTATTATTGTAAATAACTATCGTGTTTATTTAGATGAAAAATACTTAGAACTTTTAATGCAAAAATTTGCTTTATTAGAACACGAACTTAGAGTAAAACAATTTGAAATAAGTAAACGTGAATATATAAAAAATGAAGAATTGAATGAAAAAAAACATAAATCAAGATAATTGTTGACAATTAACACTTGTTTGTGGTAATATTTAAGACGTCGTGATCCGCTGAATATTATTTATGATCATAGATTTAATAAAGGAGAGTGACATTGTGAATTTAGTAGAAAAAATTACTAAAAGTCAAATCAGAACAGACATTCCAGAATTTCGTGTTGGTGATACTGTTTCAGTAGGTTACAAAATTAAAGAAGGTAAACGTGAAAGAGTTCAAAATTACGAAGGAATCGTTATTGCAATTAAAGGTTCTGGTGTTTCAAAAAACTTTGTTGTTAGACGCCAAAGTAGTGGTGTAGGAGTTGAAAGAACATTCCCAGTTAATTCACCATTAATTGACAACGTTAAAGTTGTACGTAGAGGACGCGTTAGAAGAGCAAAATTAAATTACTTAAGAACTTTAGTAAGCGATGCAAAAATAAAGGAAGGAAATTAATAAGGCGTTTATGCCTTATTTTTCGTTATTATGACAAAATATAAAGATATAGTTAGTTACGTAATAATAATTTTAGCAATCATTTTAATAAGAGTTTTTATAGTAACACCCGTAATAGTTGATGGGGACTCTATGAAGCCTAATTTAATTAATAATCAAATTTTGATTTTATCGAAATTAAATAAAAATCTTAAACGCTTCGATATTGTTGTTTTAAAACATGAAGTAAACGGTAAAAAAGAAGAATTAGTTAAAAGAGTAATTGGTTTACCAGGAGAAATAATCGAATATAAAAATAATAAATTATATGTAAATGATGAAGAAATAGAAGAAACTTTTATTGATTGTGATACTGATGATTTTCATATTGCTTCTTTAGGAAGTTTAAGAGTACCTGAAGGAAAATATTTTGTTGTTGGTGATAATCGTGGAGATTCTTTAGATAGTCGTATTCTAGGTTTTGTTTCTGAAAAAGAAATAAAAGGCAAAATTGTTTTTTCTATTTTTCCATTTTCAAGATTTGGTAAAATAAAATAGACTTGGTGTCTATTTTATTTTGCCATAATTATAATTTAAATAATAATTGTATGCTTCTATTTCATAATCTAAATTAAAAGGTTTAAAGATAAAATTTTGATTTAAATTTAAAATTAAACTTTTAACAAAATAAATTGTAAAATAAGGATTTCTAATTAAGAAAGGACCAGTTAAATAAGTTGCAAAGAAATTTTTATAATGAATTCCTTCTTTATTACTTAAAGTATTTTGACCAATTCCCATAATTACTTCAAAAAGAGGATATTTGTTATTAAATAATAAACTATTTTGTTTTTGAAAACCAATAATTTTTTCACTTATAAGTTTAGATGTAAATAAAGATTCATCAGTAAAATTAATATCTTCTCTTTTTATATAATAATCAAAAATATTAAGTCCTTTTATTCTATGATGACCTTTAATAATATGACTTCCAAAAATATCGAGAGTATTTCCTGTTATCAGAAAGAATTTTTTATTTTTAATAGCTTTAATTATTTCTTTTTTGTATTTTGTTAGATGTTTGATAATAATTTCTTCATTGTTACTATCTAAAGATCCCATATAAATAAGATCGTACTTTTCAAATTCAATTTCTTCATCAATAGCAAGAAATTTAACCATTACATTTATTCCTTGATCTTCTAACACTTTTTTAAGTATTTTTATATTACCATTTTCACCATGAAAATTGAGTAAATTATAGTATAAATAGGCAATTATTATTTTCATTATTTACCTCCTAAAATCTCTTTAAATATAGGATCACTTATAACATAAATGTTAGAATTAGTATTTTTAATATCTTTTAAAACAACATCAATATTAGGGGAAGCAACAATATTTTTAAAATCAGCATATTTAAAGCGACAAGCTAAATCATAAGCATTAGCACCAATACAATATATTTTTTGAATATTTTTATTTTTGATTTTTTCAAATTCAATATTATAAAGCCAAGAAATATCATTATTAGCAATATTCCATCCAATTACTAAAATTTTATAATCAGTATATCTTCCTATAAATTTTATCGTTTCTTTAAAATTTATATTATTTATATCAAAAAAGAAAGTTTTATTAAAACAAACGAATTTTTTACTATTCAAAGTATTAAAAGCTGTTATTAATTGATTTTCATTTTTAAAATAACTAAATAAAGAAAAAAGCATAAGAATACTATTAAGATCTTTTTCTAAATTAAAATTAAGGGTAATTTTTTTATTAATGGTAATATTTTCTTTTATATAATCAATATTACTTATATAAAAAGTAGCATTTTTATCATTTAAACTATATGTAATATCACTTTTAACATTAGTTTCTTTATTAGCAATGACTTTAACATTAAAGTCTTTTATTTCTAAATAAGAATTTAATTCATTAATAATGATATAATTTGGTTTAATAATACTGGAGTATTTTTTTATATCTTTAGTTTGATAAAATAAAAAATCACCTTCAATTTCACCTTTAATATTAGTGTTTTTAAGAACAAAATTTAAAAAATCATCATCATCTGAAATACTCAAACATTTTATTTTAATACCTAAGATATTAGCTAAATCATTTAAAAGTTTAAAATTAAAGTTAGGATCAATAATCATTACTTTGTTTAAAGGAAATTTTAATCTTTTAAGAGTTTTAGAATTTAATTTTGTTTTAAACATTTTAGAAATAAATAAATTAATCATATTTTCACCTCATTTATAATATAATTGAAAAAAGTTCTAATTTTTGCTACTTTTGTCGAATTACTTTAAAATTTGCTAAAAAATTATTATTATAAAATCGGAGATGAAAATATGAAAACTTATTTTGAATATCGAAAGAAAGCTTTATATGTTACTTTAAGTGGTATTTGTTCTAAAGATAGTGTTAAAAAATTCAAAAAGAAACTTTATTATGTAATAAATGAATATAATATAAATAATATTGTTGTCAATTTGAAAATGGTTGAAAATAAAGAATCAATTTATGATCTATTAGATGAATATGATATAAAATATGGTGGGGATTTAGTAGTAATCGATTAATAATACATATTGTATTATTTTTTTTAGCAAAAATTCAAAGTAAAATAATAAAATTATTTAGGTGATCTTATGAAATTATATCAAGAATTAAGAAATTACCTTGATAATCAAAAATTTACATTTACGTATTCTAATAACTATTTAAATGTTTTAAATTATACTAAAATAATTATTTTGGAAGATGATCGTATAGATTTATTATGTGATACTAAAATAATAAAAATAAAGGGAAAAGATTTAAAATTAAATCGTCTTTTAAATAATGAAATTATGATTCATGGTCAGATTTTTAGTATTGAGTTAAATAACTATGAATAATTTGATTAAAATAAAAGTAAGTGGTAAAAATGTTAAAAATTATTTAAAAAGACTAAATGATCATCAAATAAATATTTATAAAATAAATTACTTGAATAAAGAAATTGAAATATTTATCAATGAAAAAAATGAAGAAAAAGCTTATGAGTTAAAAACAATATATGAATTAGAAAAATTAGATGAATTTGGTATTAGAAAGTTATTTCAAAAAATCGAGAAAAATTTTATTTTAATTATTTTGTTGATTTTAAATGTAATTTTTATCAATTATTTAGCAAATTATATTTATAAAGTAGAAATAATTGAAAATAAAGTTGAATTAAAAAAATATATTAATCAAATTTTAGTTAAAAATAATATAAAACCATATGCTAAGAAAAAAAGTTATAAAACTATAGAAAAAATTAAAAATAAAATCTTATTAGAAAATAAAGATCATATCGAATGGATTGAAATAATTGAATCTGGTGTTAAATATATTGTTAAAGTTGAAGAAAGAATAAAAAAAGAAGCTAAAGAAGAATTTGAATATCAAAATATTGTTGCTAGTAAAGAAGGAATAGTAAAAAAAATCATTGCATCAAATGGTCAAGTTGTCGTTGCTAAAAATGATTATGTAAAAAAAGGTGATGTTTTAATAAGTGGTATTATTAGACTAAATGGTGAAGAAAAAAATATGACTAAAGCTAGTGGTGTTGTTTATGCTGAAACTTGGTATAAAGTCAAAACTAGTGAAGAGCTTTATAAAAATGTTCATGAAATAACTGATGAATGTACTAAAGGCTTTAAATTACAATTTTTTAATAAAAGTTTTAAATTTTATTCTAAGTATAAATATGAAGAAATAAAAGAAAAAATTTGGGTTAGAAGTATAATATTACCTATATATATTTCTTATGATAATTCTTGTAAAATCAATTATGTTAATGCCTTGCAAACATATGAAGAAGCTAAAGATCAAGCTATTTTAAAGGCACGTTTAGAAATTGAAAAAAATTTAAAAGATGAAGAAAAAATAATTGGCTTTAAACAATTGCAAGTTGACCTAAAAGATAGTAAAATAATTGTAGAAACACTTTTTTCAGTGTTAGAACAAATATCCGAAATAGAAGAAATCGAGGGAGATAATGTACAAGGAAACACTTAGAACTGTTATCAGTAGTATTTGGCCATCATTGCTTATACTAATAACCATTCTTTTTTCGATTCGTTATTTTTCAATAACATCAAACAATAAAAAAATTGTTTTTTATAGAGAAATATTGTATTTAATATTTGTTGTTTATTTGTTGTGTTTTTTCTATGTTTTAACTTTTGAAGATGTTGATTGGTCGACAGCTAATTTGATACCTTTTAAAGAAATGTTTCGTTACAAAGTTGGCAGTAGAATGTTTTTAAAAAATGTCTGTGGTAACATTATTTTATTTATTCCTTATGGCTTTTTTGTTGCATATTTTACACAGATAAAAAAAGTTAAAACAATAACTGTTTTATCTTTACTAGTATCACTGGCAGTCGAAACTATCCAATATCGTATTGGTAGAGTATTTGATATTGATGATATTTTTCTAAATATCATAGGTGGTATTTTAGGATATTATTTTTATCGTTTGCTTACTTTTTTACTAAACAAAACATCTTTAAAGAAATATAAAGAAACACTATGTAATGTAGGAATGATTTTAATAATGATTATAGTATTAATATATATGGGGGTATAAAAATGAATAATTTTGAAATATTTAATGAAACTGATGAAAAAATTGAAGAACTTGAAACTTTAAAACCACTTTTAGATTTTGCACTTGATTATTTAAAAATCAAAAATGCTGAATTTAACATTATAATTATTGATAATCCAAGAATTCATGAAATGAATCGTGAATATCGTGGTATTGATCGTGAAACAGATGTTATTTCTTTTGCTTTAGAAGATCATAAAGATATTGAATTTGAAAACATTCGTCTTTTGGGTGATGTTTATATTTCAATTGATAAAGCTCGTTCTCAAGCATTAGATTATGGTCATAGTTTAAAACGTGAGTTATCATTTTTAACTATTCATGGCCTTTTACATTTACTAGGTTATGATCATATGAAGCCAGAAGATGAAAAAGTAATGTTTGGTTTACAAGAAGAAATATTAGATAAATATGGAATAAAAAGGAGTTAAAAATGAAAGAAAGTTTAAAGAATTTACTTAGAAATTCTTATGCGCCGTATTCGAAATTTCATGTTGCAGCTATTGTTAAGATGAAAGATGGTAAGTATTATGCTGGTGTTAATGTTGAGAATGCCAATTATACCAGTATCTGTGCAGAAAGAAATGCGATAGCAAGTGCTATAGCAAGTGGTTATAAACGCTTTGATTTTGAAGCAATATATATTATGCTTGAAAATGGTAGTGAAGGTTGGCCATGTATGGCATGTCGTCAAGTAATTTTAGAATTTTTTGAAAAAGATAAGAAAGTTTATTGTGTGAAAGAAAATGGGGAAATGATAGCTCATACAGTAAGTGAGTTATGCCCATATCCTTTCTCTGATGAGGATTTAAAATGAAAACAGGATTTGTAGGATTAATAGGAAGACCAAATGTTGGAAAATCAACTTTGATTAATACTTTAATAGGTGAAAAAATCGCGATAGTATCTAAAAAACCTCAGACAACTAGAAATATCATTAAAGGTATTTATAATGATTCTGATTCACAGATTGTCTTTGTAGATACTCCAGGTATTCATAAACCTAATCATAAACTAGGAACATATTTGAACAAACAAGCGTATTATACGATTGATGATAATGACGTTTTACTTTTTTTAGTGTCAGCTAAAGAAGAATGGGGTCGTGGTGATGATTTTGTTTTAGAAAGACTAAAAATCACAGGAAAACCTATTATTTTAGTAATAAATAAAATTGATTTAATAACTAAAGAAGAATTATATTTGAAAATTGCTTCTATCAAAGATAAATATGATTTTAAAGCAATTGTACCAATATCAGCTATGCGTAATGATAATGTTGATCGTTTAATTAAAGTAATTAAAGAAGAATTAAATGAAGGACCTATTTATTATGATCAAGATGAATATACAACAAGAAGTGTTAAATTTTTAGTTGCTGAAATTATTCGTGAAAAAATATTTAACTTGACTGAAAAAGAAATTCCTCATGGCACAACTGTTATGGTTGAAGCTTTTGAAAGATCAGGAAATAGTTATGTTATAAATGCTTCTATAATAGTTGATCGTGCGAGCATTAAAAAAATAATAGTAGGAGCTCATGGATCGATGATTAAAGAAATCGGTATTGAAGCTAGAAAAGATATTGAAGCTTTACTTAATAAAAAGGTTTATTTAGACTTATTTGTTAAAGTAATACCTAAATGGCGTGATAAAGATCAATATTTGTCAGAATTTGGTTTTGAAGATTTTAAAGAAAACGAATAAAAAATTATAAAAGTGAATATCATATATTAGGTGATGATATGGATAAAGATTTATTGTGGCAGTTATTTAAAAATACAGGAAAGATTGAATATTATTTAAAGTGGAAAGAATTAAGTAGAAAGAAATAAAATGTTAGTAGAAGTAGAAGGTATAATTATAACTGAAAGATCTTACTCGGAAACAAGCAAGATTTTAACAATTTTAACAAGAGAATATGGTGTAATCAGTGTTTTAGCTAAAGGAGCTAAGCAATTAAAAAGTGAACTTCACTCTTTTACTGAAAAACTTACATATGCTAAGTTTAATATTCAATATAAAAAAGACAAGCTTTCACTTTTAATAAATGCAACAATAATAGATAATTTAAAAAATATAAAAAAAGATATTGAGAAAATTAGTTATGTTAGTTATATTTTAGAATTAACAGAACAAGTAAGTAGAACGCATTTTAATGAATCAGTCTTTGATATGGCGATAGCAGCAATCTTAAAAATAAATGCAGGTTATGATGGCTTAGTAATTATGAATATTTTAGAATTAAAATATTTAGATTATTTAGGTGTAACACCAATAATTGATTGTTGTAGTGTGTGTGGAACTAAAACTAATATTAAGACTTTATCATCGAGTGCTGGTGGTTTTGTTTGTAATAAGTGTTTTAAAAATGATTATATTGTATCGCCTAAAACTTTAAAAATGATTCGTATATATTATTATCTTGATCTTGAAAAAATTGAAAAAATAAATGTAAGTGATAATATAAAAAATGAAATAAATAATTTTCTTGATAATTATTATGAAAGATATACTGGACTTTATTTAAAATCAAAAAATTTTATTAAGGCTTTAAAAAATTTATAAATATATGGAAATATTCCAAATTTAATATAATTTAATGACTACCCAAAGTAGTCTTTTTATTTATTTAAATTTTAGATAAAATGTAATATTTAATAAAATAAATCAATAAAACGCATAAAAAATGCAAAAAAGTAAAATAAAATATCTAAAAGTCTTGTTTTTATATGAAAATTAACATATACTATTATTAGAAAAAAAGGAGGGAAAATATATGATATTAGAATTTAGTATTGCTAATTTTTTATCATTTAAAGATAAAGTTACATTTAGTATGCTTGCAAACGCTACAAATGGATTAGATGATAATTATATTGTATTTAATGATCGAAAGGTGTTAAAAACAAATGCAATATATGGTGCAAATGCATCAGGAAAAACTAACTTATTTAAAATATTGACTATTGTGATATCTATGTTAAAAAGTTCCAATGTTGTGAATATAAATGCAAAATTACCAATTATACCATTTAAATTCGATAAAGATACAATTAATAAACCCAGTGAATTTGAAATTAAGTTTATTGCTGATGACGTGCGATATGTCTATGGATTTGTAGCAGATTCCAATAAAATATATGAAGAATATTTATATTATTATCCTAATGGGCGCGAAACAAAAATTTTTGATAGATTTAATGCTAATGATTATTCATTTCCGCAAAAAGATGAAAAAATATTGAATGACATTGCTTCTAAAAATGCACCAAATAAATTTTTTATTGCTACTGCAACCAACTGGAATTATGAAAAGACAAAAATTCCTTATAAATTTTTAAGTGCCGATATTAATACTTTTAATAATTTGGCAGGTCTTAGAGATTTGGCTTTAAAAGAGTATTTAAAAAATGATAAAGAATTAAAAAATTTCACATTAGATTTTCTAAGAAAAGCAGATTTTAATATAGAAGATTATAAAGTTTTAGAAACCGATGTTCCAGATGATGTATTAGTTGCAATACCTGATTTTATTAAAATGGGAATGAACATGAAAGAAAAACCTAAAGTGTTTACAGCATTATTTAAACACAAAGGTTCTGATGTTGAATTATCATATGAAGAAGAATCAATGGGAACTCAAATTATTTTTTGTTTTATTCCCTTTATTATGGATGCATTAAGTAATAAAAGAGTTGTAGTAGTAGATGAATTAGATAGAAGTTTACACCCATATTTGGTAGAAATGATAGTTCAAATGTTTAATGATCCCGATGTAAATAAAAATGGTGCACAGTTAATATTTAATACTCACGATACTAATTTATTAAAATTAAATATTCTCAGAAGAGATCAAATATGGTTTACAGAAAAAGATGATAATACTGGAATAAGTGATTTATATCCTTTAAGTGATTTTTCTGTGAGAAAAATGGAAAATATTGAGAGAGGATATATGCTTGGTAGATATGGAGCTGTTCCTTTTATCAAAAATGATTTTAATTTATGGGAAGAAGAATAGAACATAATAGAATAATTAGTAAAGATAGAGTAAGAAAAATCAGAAAGCGAAAGAGTAAAATATTAATCGCAGCAGAAGGAAAAAATAAAAC
Source organism: uncultured Bacilli bacterium (assembly GCA_934162285.1). Taxonomy (GTDB): domain Bacteria; phylum Bacillota_I; class Bacilli_A; order RF39; family UBA660; genus RUG11241. Next base: position 19,328 of record CAKPHY010000020.1, on the reverse strand, counting down.
CGAAAAGATATATTTCAATAATTTTGAAGATGGTAAAAAAACATATAACATTACATATGCTAAGGGAAATAATACTGATCCATTAAAATTAGTTAAGATGTTAATTAAAGAAATAAAAGATTTAGATTTACGAGACGATGATATCGCATATTGTATTTTTGATACAGATGTTGATCCTAATAAAAATAAAATAATCGAAGATGCTATTCAACTAGCAAAGAAAAATAATATAAAAGTAATTACATCATCTCCTTGCTTTGAATTATGGTTTTTATTGCATTATGATTATACAACTGCAAATATGAACAATGAAGAAATAATAAAAAGATTAAAAAGCTATTATCCAAAATATGCAAAAAACATTAATATTTATCCTGATATTATCGAAAAGATAGATTCGGCAATTGAGCGTGCAAAAAAACTAGAAGAGTATCAAATTGATAATATTCGAAAAATAGGAACAGTTGAAGCCAACCCCAATACTGAAGTATACAAAATTGTTGAATATTTAATTAAAAAAAGTTAATAAATTTTAATGATAAAATCGAGGAAAAACTAAATATTTAGCGTTTCTTCGATTTTTGTATGTCTTAAATACTTTATTTAAAATCAATTAAAAAAGAAATTTAAAGTTACATTATAACAATCGCTCATTTTTGAAACTTGGTTCAATAATTTATAAATACACATTAATTTGTAAAATGTTTATTTATGTTATATAATTAATTCGTAATTTAAATATTTGTTGATTTCCTCATGAACATTTGGTATGGGACTGAAGTTAGTTCAGTTAGAGGAGGAGTTCTTATGAATTCAATAAGTGAATATTTAAATTATAGTAAAACATCCAGTTTTAATGAATTGCTTTTTTCTTTTATTGATAAAAGTGGTTATAAAGATGCGGATGTTTATAAAAAGGTCAATATAGATAGAAAGTTATTTTCTAAAATAAGATGTAATAGTAATTATATTCCTCGTCGTAATGTAATTATCAAATTATGTTTAGCTTTAAAATTATCAAAAGTTGAACTTAATAAATTATTAAATTCAGCAGGATATTCTTTAAGCAATAGTAAGTTTGATTTAATTATATCTTATTGCTTAGATAATAACGTTTATGATTTAGATCAAATCAATGATTATCTATATACCTTTTGTAAAGCTTCATTGTAAGCATTTGTCGCTTTAAAAGCGACCATTTTTTTTAGAAATCATTATATAATGATTTTGTTGTTTGAGAAAGACACTTACAGCATTTATTTAATTAGTTGGTTTATATTTTTGTGTCTTGTAATTTTAAAGGGTGATGCTTATGAATTTATTAGAAGGAATGAAAAAGAATAATACAGTAACAAACACTAGAGGATCTAATTATTATTTAACAACATATGATAGTAATTTAGATGTTTTTACTATGACTTCAAGATATAATTCTGAAGAAAAAATCATAAATTTATTTAATAATGCTTTACTTGAAAATGAAGATTTAGCTTTAGCCAATTTACTTTATATATTAGATATTAGAAATGGTAAAGGCGAACGAAGAATTTTTAAGATCATTTTTAAATATTTATGTCTTAATCATCCTGCATGTGCTTTAAGAATTTTACCTTTTATCAGTGAACTTGGTAGATATGATTACATTTTAGAAGGATTAGATACTCCTATAAATGATAATGTCGTTTCCTTAATAAAAAATCAATTAAAACTTGATTTAGAAGCTGAAAATCCATCATTGCTTGCCAAATGGTTACCAAGTCATCGTACTCATGGTATAAATAATGAAATAGCTAAAAAACTTATGTTTGAATTAAAAATGACTGAAAAAGAATATCGTAAGTTACTGGCTAAATTAAGAAGTAAACTTAACATTGTTGAAAAAAATTTGACTGAAAGAACTTACGAAAATATTGATTTTAATAAAGTTCCAACTAAAGCTTTATTAAAATATAATAATGCTTATATTAATAACATGAAAGATAAGTACTTAAATTATAAAGAGCAAGTTAAAAGCGGTTCAGCTAAAATTAACACAGAAGGTTTATTTGCTTACGAAATTATAAATAAATTATTATGGGATAATGATGTTGATGATGATTTATATAATTTGATGTGGCAAAACCAAAAAGATGTTTTAAATGGTTGTAATACTAATGTTTTAGTAATGGCTGATACTTCTGGCTCTATGACAACTTATCATGCAATTCCTTATGCAACTGCTATAGGACTTGCTATTTATACAGCAGAACATAATAATGGCATGTTTAAAAATCATTTTATTACTTTTTCTAAAGAACCACATTTATGTGAAATTAAAGGTAATACAATTAAAGAAAAAATAAAAAATATTCCTTTTTGTTGTGAAAATACGGATATTGATAAAGCTTTTGAGTTAATTCTTAAAACTGCTATTGAAAATAATTTAAAACAAGAAGATTTACCAAGTCATTTATTAATTATTTCTGATATGGAATTTGATAAAGGTGTTTATTCTGTTTACGGAACTAATTTAAGCGGTTGGCAACAAGCTTTTAAAGTTGTTGGTTATAAATTACCAATAATTATTTTCTGGAATGTTATAGGGGCTGTTCATGGTGTTCCTGCTACTAAATTTGATCAAGATGTAATCATGATTAATGGTTTTTCTATTAATATATTAAGTGATTTATTTTTACCAGAAAATAACACTATAAATAATTTAATGTTAAATAAATTAGCAATTTATTTAGAAATGTTAAAAAATTAAAGCTTTTAAACTTTAATTTTTTATTTGTAAAAAATCTTTATAATATACTTTAAAATGAGAATATTATGAAAGTAATTAAAACATTTTTAAAGTTTTATTTAAATGACGAATCAAAGGTACTAGTTTTAAAGAAGATAGTAGTTATTAATATTAAGTTAAAAATATTTGATTTTAAAGATCAAGATTTATTTTTAATAAACAATTATTTATGCAATAAAGAAAACTTCTATTTAAAGCTTTGTTAAGTTATGATATACTATTGGTAGGTGGTATCATGAATCTTAAATACAAAATAAAAAAAGAAATAAATAAATTTAAATCTTTGAAACATAACGAAAAATATAGTAAGGAATTATATAAACAAGTATTTAATAAAGACTTAGATTTGAATAATCCTGTAGGTTTTAATGAAAAATTGATGCTTTTAAAAATTAGAAATTACAACAATAATCAATTAGTTACTAATTGTAGTGATCGCTACTTATTTAGATTATTTGTAGTTGGTAGAGGTATTAAAGAAAAGCATTTACCTAAGTTAATCAAAAAATATAATTATGCTTTTGAAATGAATTTTAAAGATTTACCAAATAAATTTATTTTAAAATTGAGTAATTTTTATGGTTATGATTATGTTTGTCAAGATAAGAGTAAAATAAATAAGAAAAAATTAAAACAAGAGATTTTTAATCATCAAAGAGAAAAATATGGTATTGAATCAGGAGAATTATATTTTAATAAAATAAAACCTAAAATAATTATTGAAGAATTAGAAATCTTAAATGATATTGAATATAAAATATATTGTTTTAATGGTAAACCTAAGGTAATTTTAGTTAAAATAGCTAAAAAATTGAAGTTTTATGATTTAAAGTGGAATGAAATTTTTGTTTGTAAAGATATTTATTATAATCAAAATATTTTAAAAAAACCAAGATATTTAAAAGAAATGTTAGGAATGTCTAAAAAGTTAGCTAAAGAGTTTCCTTTTGTAAGAATTGGTTTTAAAGAAAATGACGAAAAAGTGATAGTGGAAGAGATGAGTTTTACACCAGGAGCTTGTTTAGCTGATTATTATACTCAAGATGGAAATAAGTATTTAGGTAGTTTTTTAGATATTAAAAATGTAAGAGAAAACTAAAATTCGACAATTAATTTAAAAATGATTAAATATAATATTTTTGGTGATAAAAATGAAATTAAAAGAAATTAGTTTGTTATTAAAAATATTAGAAGGATCTATTGAATTATTAGGTGATCAAAATTATAATTTGCTTTTGGAAAACGAGAATGGTTATTTTAAAGTAGCAATTCAATCCAATGAAAAAGTAATTTTTTGTTATCAAATGAATTTATCTGAAGAAATAGGTGAAACATTTATAAATTGGTTACGTTTGAAGTTTATTCAAGAAAATGAAATTGAATTATCTTATTTTGAACCAATTGATCATGAAGAAATGATTGAATATTTGTATAATAAAAATTATCCTATTATTGATCCTGATGCTGCTTTTAATCATATTATTAGGGGAGTTAAAAATGAATTAATTGTTAAAAGAATAAATGGATTAAATAAAAGCGATTATAGTCATCATGATTTAGCTTTACAAAAAGCAAATAATAGACAAGAAAATGTAAAAGTTTTGAAAAACGTATTTTAAAATTACTTAAAAATGGTAAAATATAATAGAGGAGTGATTTTAAAATGGCAAAAGTAACAAAAAGGGAAGAAACAGATAAAACAGTAATCTACATGATCGTAGGTTTTTGCATAGGAGCAATAGTTGCATTAATATTCTTTGAATATTATTGGATTGGTGTTGGCGGTGGAATTGGAATGCTTTTGGCAATTCTTGTTTCAACATTTGTTGATTATAGAAAAGCTAAAGAAATAGAAGAAGAAAAACCAAAAGCCGTTACTAAAAAAGCACCTTCTAAGACAGCAACTAAAAAAACAGCTGCTAAAAAAACTACAACTAAAAAAGTAAGTAAATAAGATGAAAGCGAAAAGAATTGATTTCATAAAATATATAGTAGTTGGTTTAGTAATTGGTTTAATTATTTCCTATGGTTTGGATATTAATTGGTTAAATGGGGTTTGTATTGGTTTATCGCTTGGACTTTTGCTTCAAAAAATTGTTCAAGAAAATAAACTTTTATTAGCTATCTATATATTAGTTGGTTTATTAGTAGGTGGTTTAATTGGCTATGTATTTATTTTAAATATAAATGCTGTTACTTATGGTATGTCATTTGGTATGCTATTAGGAACGATTTTATATTTAATTAATCCTTTAAGCCGGGAATCTGAATTAAGACGTGAGAATCAATTAGCGTTACTAATATATGTAATACTAGGTATAGTTCTTGGTGGTTTAATAGGTTATTTACTATTTAAATTACTTGGTACTAGCATTGGTATTGGTGTTGGAATGATAATTGGTATTGCTTACTATATGAAAAACACTAAAAAAGTTGTTAAAAAGAAAACAACTGGTAAAAAGATTCCTGAAAAAGGTACTAAGAAACCAACGAGTAAAGTTAAAAAATAGCAAAAATGCTGTTTTTTTATGTTACAATAATAATGGTGATAGTATGTATGCGGAAGATGAAAAAAAATATAAAGTGGTAAGATATATTATTGAAATAGTTGTTTTAATTATTTTGATTGCTTTAACTATATATTTATTAGTGCCAACTTTTAAAAATGAATCAGTTAAAAATAATGATTTTGAAAAACGTATTATAGCTGATGCTGAAACTTATATAAGAGTTAAAAAAATAAATAAAAGTCAATTTATAACTTTGGCTGATATTGAAGAAATAGTTCCAACTTCATATGATACATGTAATAAATCAACTGGTGTTTATTATCATAATAATACTTTTGATTTGTATGTAAAATGTTCAAAATATGAAAGTGAAATAATTGAAACAATTAATAGTAAAGAATATAAATATATTACTTTGAAAGAAGATTCTTTCATAGTTACATCCGACACTAAATATCAAGATCCAGGTTATACTTCTAATTATAATGTGAGTGTTACTAGACCAGCTTTAACTGAACAGGGAATTTATCAAACAACATATTTAGTTAAAAATGCTCATGGTGAGGAATTAGAAAGAGCCGAAAGATATATTTTGTATGCTAAATATAATGATACACTTAAAAAAGCTAAAATGAGCTTAAATGGTGAAAAAGAAATGTATATTAAAAAAGGAACTTCTTTTAAAGATCCTGGTGTAAGTGTTACTTATGAAGATGGAACAGAAGTTTTAGATAAAGTTATAACTACTGGCAATGTAAACACTAATGTTGCTGGAGAATATTTAATAACTTATACGTTAAATCAATTAAAAGAAACACGTTTAGTGATTGTCACTGAAATGAATATAACAGCAGAACTTTCAACCAATTTACCAACTAATCGTAATTTAACGATTGACATTTCTATTACTAGTAATAATTATAATAGTACAATTTTACCAGATCAAACAGAAACTACTGATCGCAATATAAGTTATGAAGTTAATAATAATGGGACTTATAAATTTATTGTAGTTGATAATAATTATAATCAAACGGAGATAACTAAAGAAGTCAATAATATTGATCGCATTAAACCAACAGTTAAATGTACAGGAAAATCGGAAAATAACAATACAGCTATATATGTAACAGCTGAAGATAGCTCAGGAATAAAATCTTATAATTATGGTAATGGTGAAACAAGTGGAAATACTTATGTCGTTAATAAGACTCTTTATGCTTCTTTTGTTACAGTAACTGATAATGCAGGCAATAGAACAGAAGCCTTTTGTACTATCGATGTTAAAACTCCTTCTAAAACAGAAGAAACTAACGACGCTCGTTCAGACATAACTAGTGGTGGTGCTTATAAACGTGTACGTTTAACGCGTTTTGATGATTCAGGTCTTGCTAAATGTGGAACTGAATGTGTTCAAAATAAAATCAAAAATGGTGAAATTAAATTAGATGAACATGGTTGGTATATGTATAAATACAAAGGTGAATGGTACTATGTTATCGCAACTGCTATCAATCAAAAAAGTTTAATTCAAAAGTATGGTGATTTAAGTTATACAGATATAACTTATTATAATTATTATGATATATTAACAGTTTATATTTCTGATACATCTAGTTCTAGCACTCTTTCTTCACCTGATAGTCGTTTTAAAGCTTATCGAGCAATTGTTTTAGATGTTTGTGGTGCTTGTTCTAAGTTTTCGGTTAATGTAAAAGATCAACATCCGGGTTGGTCAACAAGTACCATTAATAACTGGCGAAATGAAGCCAAACTTGGAAACTCGATTAAAATTGATTTATGGGTATCAAAAGATAGTGCTACGAGACCAAGCGATTGGGCTTTTATTGATCGTTAGGAAGGTGAAAAAGTCAAAATGCATAATTTTGATTTTTTTGAGATAATGCATAATTTTGATTTTTTTGAAGTACTTTAATATTTAATTTTGGGAAAATATGTTATAATTATCTTGGTGATAAGTATGAAAAAGATTTTGTTGGCACTTCTAGTTAGTTTTATAGGAATATTTAATGTAAAAGCTGTTGTAAATCAAAATATAGCAATACAAGATTACACAAATTTAAAAGGATTATATTATGATATGGCTATTTTAAATTGTTATGATTTAAAAGTAATTAATAATACTGTAGCTGATAACAAAAAATCGGATCTGGCGTCTGAGTGTATTAATAAATTTAAGGGCAATGGTGGTGTAATTACCAATGAAGAAAAACTAAAAGAATATTATAATGCTAAAAGTTCCTTAGGATATAAACTTGCTAGTGCACATAATGTTAGAATTATTGATGGTCTCAATGGTAATAATACATTTGATAGCAAATTGAAAAGTGCTCAAGCAGTACTAGAAGCGGCAGCTAAACAAGTTGATGATGTTTGTGAGGATTGCACATATACATATGAAAGTCAATATAAAGAAATAGTTACTTCAACTAGTACTTATTTTAATAGTATATGCGAATATTTAAAAGCTCATCAAGGAATTAGAAGTTATATTAAAATGATTATTAATATTGTTTGCTATGGAGCTTTAGCAGCTGGGATTATTCTTGGTATTATGGACTTTGTCAAGGCTATTGCTTCCCATGAAGATGCCGCTTTAACGAAAGCTTTTCAATCATTCATGAAACGTGTTATTGCTATTGCTTTAATATTTTTATCAAATGTCTTTGTTACTCTTATTTTAAATGTTGTTCAAAGAAATGAATATTTAGATCTTGCTCGTGAAAATGCTACATGTGTAACTGATAGTCTTATAAAAGTTAAATAGAAGCTTTGGCTTCTTTTTTCTTTGCAATTTAATAAAAAATTGCTATAATTAATATGAAAGGTAGGGATAATATGCAAATATTAGTCACAGGTGGAACTGGTTATATTGGTAGCCATACATGTGTAGAATTACTTAATAGAAATTTTGAAGTTGTTATTATTGATAACTTGTCAAATTCTAAAAGAGAAGTAGTTAATAAAATAGAAAAAATAACAAATAAAAAAGTTAAATTTTATGAAGGTGATGTTGCTAATAATAGTTTAGTGAATAAAATTTTTTCAGAAAATAAGATTGATGCTGTTATTCATTTTGCAGGCTATAAAGCCGTTGGAGAATCAGTTAAATATCCTTTAATGTATTATCATAATAATTTAGAAACAACACTTAATTTATTAGAAGTTATGAATAAATTTAATTGCAAGACCTTTATTTTTTCATCAAGTGCTACTGTTTATGGAAAACCTAAAGAGCTTCCAATTAAAGAAACGAGTGAATTACATACAACTAATCCTTATGGAACAACAAAATTAATGATCGAAACGATTTTAAAAGATTTAAGTTTATCAGATCCTGATTGGTGTATAACTGTTTTGCGTTACTTTAATCCAGTTGGAGCTCATGAAAGTGGTTTGATTGGTGAAAATCCTAATGATATTCCTAATAATTTAATGCCTTATATTATGAAAGTTGCCACTAAAGAGTTAGATCATTTAAATATATTTGGTAATGATTATAATACTAAAGATGGTACTGGTGTAAGGGATTATATTCATGTAGTAGATTTAGCTTTAGGTCATATTAAAGCATTAGAGCACTCTAAAAAGGGAATAAATTACTATAATTTAGGAACTGGAAAAGGTTATAGTGTTTTAGAAATTGTTGAAGCTTTTAAAAATACTAATAATGTAGAAATTCCATATGTAATCACAGCTAGACGTGCTGGTGATATTGATGAATGTTATGCCGATACAACAAAAGCTTTAAAAGAACTTGATTTTAAAGCAACAAAAACACTAGAAGAAATGGTTAGAGATTCTTATAATTTTGTAAAAGGAAGTAGAAATAATGGATAAAATAAGTGTTATAGTTCCCATTTATAATGCATCTAAATTTTTAGATAAATGTTTAAAATCTTTAATTAATCAAACATATAAAGATTTAGAAATCATTTTAATTAATGATGGTTCAACTGATAATTCACTAGAAATATGTCAAAGTTTTGAAGATGAACGTATTAAAATAATCGATGAAGAAAACAAAGGCGTATCTTTTGCTCGAAATCAAGGAATTGAAGCAGCAACAGGTAAATATATAATTTTTATTGATGCTGATGATTATGTTGCTTTAAATATGTTTGAAGTATTATCTGAAGACTTATTTAAATATGATGTTGATATGTCAATGTGTGGTTATAAAAAAGTAGATATTAGTGGTAATATATTATTTGAATCAGAACCTTTAGAAGATAAATATTTTGATGATGAAACATTTAAACATTATTTATTTAAAAAAGAATATTATCGTGAATTACTTTGTAATAAATTATTTAAATTAGATATAATTAAAAGAAATAACATTCGTTTTAGAGAAGATATTCATATAAATGAAAATATTTTATTTATTTTAGATTTTACTCATTTTGCACGTAAATTCGTTTATGATAATGAACTATTATATAATTTTGTTGATCATAAAGATAGTGCTACTAATATGCGTTTTAATTTAAAAAAAGTATCTGTTTTATCTTCATATATTAGATTATTAGATTATGATTTAGAAGAATCTGTTTTAAATCGAATAAAATATAAATATTTATATGAAGGATATGGTTTTACTTATAGTTTGAAAAAAATCAAAGTTTCTAATACAGAATTAAAAGAAAATTTAAAAACATTTAAAGAAAAATATTATGAAGATATTAAAAATGAACCAACAATCACTAATAAAGAGAAAAAAGATTTGTTTAAAATGATTCATTTTACAAACCTTTATTGTAAGTTTAAACATAATATAAAATAAAAACACCGTTTGGTGTTTTTTAATAGATAAAACTATCTTCAGTATAAAAATTAGGTTCACAAGTAACATTTATTTTTAAAGCTTTTAAAGTTTTTAATTCATCAGTAGGTAAAATAAAGGTAGAATGAGCAGAACAACCATTTAATTTTTTTAAACAACTTAAAGCTTTTTCAACCATTGGATTAGTAACTGAACAAATACTTAAAGCAACTAATACTTCAGATATTTTTAAAGGTTCATCGGAACCATTGGGACGATTTCTCATAATTGGTTCTAATAAATTAGAAGGTAAAAGCTTAATTTGATCAGGAATATGAGCTAAATCTTTAATAGCATTGATAATAACTGCTGAACTTGATGATAAAAGATCTGATTCTTTTCCAGTTATGATTTTTTTATCTGAAAGTTTTAAAGCAACTACATGTTTATTTTCTTTATGTGATTTTAAAATAGCTGGTTTAACAACATCTAAGTAATTTTCATCAATATTAAGCTCATTCATTAAAACCTTTATTCTTTGAGGAATATCACTTTCAATTTGCCCCATTTTATAACTGCACATTTCATTAAAATAACGTCTTACTATTTCTGCTTTAGAAGCTGCTTCGACAACTTTATTATCTGTTATGCAATAACCAACCATATTTACGCCCATATCTGTTGGTGAATTATAAATATTTTTGCCAGTAATACGATATAAAATAGTTTTTAAAACCGGGAATAATTCAATATCACGATTATAATTTATAGCAGTTTTTTGGTAACTTTCTAAATGAAATGGATCAATCATATTGGCATCTTTTAGATCGGCAGTAGCTGCTTCATAAGCAATATTGACAGGATGTTTTAGTGGTAAATTCCATACCGGGAAGGTTTCAAATTTGGCATAACCAGCATTTACACCACGCTTGTGTTCGTGATAAAGCTGTGATAAACAAGTAGCTAGCTTGCCACTACCAGGACCAGGAGCATTGACTAATACTAAAGGTTTAGTAGTTTCTATATAAGGATTAGCTCCGTAGCCTTCTTCAGATACGATAGTATCAACATCAGTTGGATATCCTTTGGTAAAAGTGTGAATATAAGTTTTAATTTTATTTCTTTTAAGTTTTTTTATAAAACGATCAACATTTGCTTGATTATTATATAAAGTTATAACAACAGAATTGATGTTAAATTTTAATTTTTGCAAATTATCAATTAATCTTAAAACTTCAATATCATAAGTTATTCCATATTCTGCACGTGTTTTATTTCTTGCAATATCGTTAGCGTTAATACAAAAAATTATTTCCATATCATTTTTTAGCTCTTTAAACATGTTAATTTTAGAGTCCGGTTTAAATCCTGGTAATACGCGAGCAGCATGATTATCATCAAATAATTTTCCCCCAACTTCTAAATAAAGTTTATCGAACAAAGTAAAACGCTTTCTAATTTCTTCACTTTGTATTTTTACGTATTTTTTGTTATCAAATCCAACTTTCATAAATTCTCCTTATTTTAAAACTATCTTTATCTTATCACATAATTAAGATAAATTTCTATAAAACTATCTAAAAATCCAAAAATTTGTTATAATAAATTTGGTGATAAAATGATAGATGAAATGCAATTAACAGTTCAAGTAAATATGTCTTTTCAAGAACTTGATCAAGTATTAACAAGTAAAGGACTTAGAAAATTAAATCAAAAATATCAAAAAGATATATTTATGATTAAAAATGATGAAAATATTGATGCTTTAGCTGACTTTGAAAAACTTTCGCATTCCATAATAATTCGCGATGTTGAAAATGAATTTAAAGGCTATCTTTATAAAAAGTCAACTTATGATATAATGACTTCATCATTAAAAAAGCAAGGCATTAGAGTTGATTTAATTGATTTAGAACAAGGTTATCATTTTTTAGAAGCTTTAGATTATCATAAGTTTTTAGAATTAAATCAAGATTTAATTGAATATGCTAATGCTACTAATAAAATATGTGTATCAATTATAAATGGTTTAGGTGTTTTTGTTGAAATTCATTCTCGTCACATGAACTATTTTAATGGTAATACTCCTAGTGAACTTAGAAGAATTTTAGACTACTATGTACCAAATATTATGAATAATGACTACTATGTTAATAAAGCTATGCTGATGATTAATAAAAAATAAAGGAATAAATATTTTAAAAAACGTATATTATTAATAGGTGATACTATGAAATATATACTTTTTTTGTTTTTAGCATTTGTTGCATTTGTACTTTGGTGTTTTTTAAAAGTAAGTAGCGATTCTGAAAAAATACTTGACAAAACCACCAAAAATAAAGATTGAAAAAAATACCTATTTTTGTTATATTTAAAATAGGTGAGAGTATGAAGAAAAAATATTTAAAAAAAGAATTAAAGAAAATGAAAAAATACTTATTTATAAGTTTTATATTTTCTTTGATTTTAACTAATTTTAATTATATGTTTATGGTATTTTCTTTATATTCAGATAAATTTACAGGAATGTATGCGCTTTTCTTTCAAAATAATGTTGTAAATGTCTTATTTAATACTATATTTGATTTAGTATTTTTTACCTTTATCTTTTTTACATATACTTATTTATTAATAGAAAAGATAGTAAAAGCTTAAAAAGTCAATTTTGGCTTTTTTTAATTGAAAAAAAATAAATATAATGCGATAATTAGAAAGGTGATTGATTTGAAAGTATTATGTTTAGGACATATTAGTTATGATATAATTTTTCCTTTAAAAGGATTTATAGAAGAAAATAAAAAAATAAGAATTAAAGAAAAAATCGAGTGTGGTGGTGGACCTGCTTCAAATGCCGCTTATCTTCTTGGTAAATGGGGGATTGAAACTTATATAGCAGGTGTTGTTGGTAATGATTTATATGGTAATGAAATAAAGAATGAATTTGAAATATCTAATGTAAATACTAAATATTTAGAAATTAGAAATGACTTTGAAACTGATAATAGTATTATTATCAATAATCAATTAAATGGTTCTAGAACAATTCTTACATATATTAAAGAAAAAGAAAAAATGCAAGAATTACATTTAGATTTTGAACCAGATATTATTTTAATTGATGGACATGAATTTGAAGAATCTAAAAGAATAATTACTAAATATCCCAAAGCTATAGTAGTACTAGATGCTGGTCGCGCTTCAAAAGAAGTTGTAGAACTAGCCAAAATGGTAAATTATGTGGTTGCTTCTAAAGATTTTGCTGAAGATGTAACAGGTATTAAAATAAATTATGATGATCAAGAAACTTTAAAGCAACTTTATAGTCGTTTAGAAAGTATGTTTCCAGGAATGATTGTTATTACTTTAGAAGATAAAGGCTGTATTTATAAATATAATGGTGAACTAGGAATTATGGATGCCTTAGAAGTTGAAGCTCTTGATACAACGGGAGCAGGCGATATTTTTCATGGAGCTTTTGTTTATGGTTTAACTAAAGGTTATAACATAAACGTTGTTTTAACTATTGCAACAATTGCTGGAAGTTTATCAGTTACTAAAGTAAGTGGACGAGCAGTTCCATCTAAAGAAGAAATGCGTAGGTATATTCATGACTTTGAATGATGTTGTTTTTATAGATAATTTGCCATCACTTGATCTTCATGGATTTGATCGCGTTACTGCTCATATGATGATTAATGATTTTATCAAAGAAAATGTTCATTTAAAAAATCAAATAATTGTTATTATACATGGTATAGGTTCGGGTATTATTTATAATGAAACTAAGGTAACTTTAGCAAGAAATAAGTATGTTAAAGATTATAAAACGTATTATTATAATAATGGTTGTACAGTAGTTGAACTTCAATTTGATAGAATACAAAGATGAAGTAAAGTAAATGTTGGAAAAATTTAAGAGAAAAAACATTTTAAAAAAATTAATGTTTAATTCATATTTTAAAACTATGGTTTTTACTATGTCTAAAAATTAAAAACAAAACAAAAGAAATACACTTCTATATAAATGTATCTCTTAAGTTAATAACATTGGTGTTTTCTCTTTTTTATGTTTTAATAATTATTCCCACATCTAGTTTACTACGTCACATATAACCTTAAATTTGACAAAAAAGAAAGTTAGTGCTAAAATAACCAGCGAATAAAGGAAAATAGGCAACAAAGCATTACAATTTGACAATTTAGATCTTTTATGTTAATATATGGCACATATTTAAAGGGGGAGAAAATATGTACGAAGAAGATTCAAAAAATACTTCAATTAAAGGCATTGTAGTAAAGGTTTTAATAGTAATATTATTTATATGTTTACTAGTATGGATCTTTCCTACAAAAGGAGATTTAGATAATAAAATAGACAATATCAGCCGTAATGATGGTAATAACAATAATGTTAATATTGATCCATTATTAAATGAGATTTTTAGTAGAAATATTACTACTATGAAAAATGCTGGTCGTTCTTATTATTATCGTGCATCATTACCAAAGGACACTGGTGACACATCAAAAATTACTTTACAACAACTTATTAATCAAAATTATTTAGTTGAATTTACTGATCGTAATGGTAATAAGTGTGACACTACTGCTTCTTATGTTCAATTAACTAAAACTGATACTAATAAATATGAAATGAAAACATATTTACAATGTGGTAGTGAAGCTTCATATGTTATTGATAATTTAGGATGTACAGATTTGTGTCCAAATCAATGTACTAACACTAATAATAACAATAATAATACTAATACCGATAAAGATGGTAACAAAGACGGTAATGGTAGTGACACTAAAGATGATACAACTGATACTAAAAAATTTAAATATTTGTATAGTTGTCCATCTACAACAACTTATTGGTCTAGTTGGTCTGATTGGTCAACAACTAAAGTTTCTGCTAACAGCAATCGTCAAGTAGAAACTAAAAAGAATTCAACACAAACTAAAGTAATAACTGGTTATAAAACTGTATCTAAATTTGATCATTATGAAACAGTTTATACTGAAAATAAGAAACAATATACAAGTGTAAGTTCAATTCCAAAAGATATTTTATCTACTTGTGATAATGGCGTTCAAAAGAAAGGCTCTACTGGTTTCTATTATGTATATACATGTACAGAAAAAGTAGCTTCACAAGTACCAAAATATTCCTATATTCAAGAACCAACTTATGGATATACAAGTAACGATGTAACTCTTTATCGTTATCGTACAAGATTAACATCAACTAAATCATCAGATGTTTGGAGCGATTCCGAAAATGACACATCTTTATTAAATAAAGGATGTACTATTCGTAGATCAGAATTAGTAATAACTAAATAAAAGGTAACATCCGTTACCTTTTTTATAACCTGTTTGACAAACGATAGGTGTTTGGTTTATAATAATATATGAATAATAGGGGGTAAATAAATGAAAGGATTTTATTTGTTTGACTATGTTAATGAAAATGAATTCAAAAAGCTTGAACGTTCATTAAAAAAATATAATATGTTAGCTTATAAAAAGTTGTATTTTGAATACTATCCAGCTTTAAAAGAAGGTAAGTTTTTAGGCGAACTAGTAGCAACTAATAAGCAAAACAATACTGAAACATATGAGTTAAAATTGCCAACTGATCCAATGTTTGCAAAAGTTCATGATGATATAAAACTTCATTATATAGTCTATTTGAATGATCATATCGTAATGCTAAATACAATTTCACCAGAAGATATATTAGCTGAAGGACATCAATCCGAACTAGTTACTTATAAAGGTGTAATGGTATCTAAAGAACATGCAGAAAAAGATATGTTCAAAATAAATTTACTTAATTTGATTCAAAAATAGATTTTAAATCTATTTTTTTCTAGGTGGTACGTGTGAAAGAATATAAAAAAGTTTTGATTTTTACAATTGTTTTAGTAGTTTTTGAAACAATAACGTATCTTTTAGCAAAATTTTCACCGTTTGAACCGACAATTTTGCTTAGTACGTTAGATCAAAAGTTGCCTGTAATACCGTCTTTTGTAATGTTTTATTATCTATGGTATATTTATTTAATTGTTTTACCTTGTATTTTTTATTACAAAGATAAAAAAGTTTTTTATAAATATTTTACTCTTACGGCATTATCAGTAATAATCGCTTTTTTCATATTCTTTTTATTTCCAACAACTATTGAAAGAGGAAATATTAATTTTGAAGAAAACACTATTTTTACTATTTTATTAAAAATAATTTATTTTACAGATACACCAATTTTAAATTGTTTACCAAGTATGCATTGTACATTATGTTTTATCTTTATATATTTGACATTGAAATTGAAAGATTTTAAATGGTATTATAAATTATTAGTAATTATAACAAATACGTTAATTATTGTTTCAACACTTTTAATAAAACAGCATGTAATATGGGATGTATTAGCAGCTTTACTTTTAGTAATAATATGTAATAAAATTGATAGAAAATTTAATTTAAGTGAAAAATTTGCTATTAAATATAATGAAATTAATATTAAATAAAACATATAATAGATCAGTGTTTTAAAACACTGCTTTTTTATAAGGAGAAATATATGAAAAAAAGAGATTTAGCTTATCAAGTATCATTAGTAACTATTATTGTTAATTTAATTTTAACAATTTTTAAACTATTTGCAGGAATTATTGGCAATTCTAAAGCTATGATTTCAGATGCCATTCATTCAGCTTCTGATGTTTTGTCAACAATTATTGTAATTATAGGTATCTATATATCTAAGAAAGCACCTGATCAAAAACATCAATATGGTCATGAAAGATTTGAATGTTTAGCAGCTATTATCTTAGCTGTTATTTTGACATTTACAGGAATAAGTATTGGTTTTTCTGGTATTACGAATATTCTTAATGGAAGTAATACTAAAATACCATCATTATTACCACTTCTAGCAGCTATTTTATCAATAGTTATTAAAGAGTGGATGTTTAGATATACTAAAAAAGCTGCTAAAAAATTAAATTCAGCAGCTTTAGAAGCGGATGCTTGGCATCATCGTAGTGATGCTTTATCTAGTATAGGAGCATTTATAGGTATTTTAGGTACTAAAATTGGTTTAACTTTTTTTGATGCTTTAGCTAGTACTTTAATAGCTTTTTGTATTATTAAAGTTTCTTATGATATTTTAAAAGATGCTTTAGCTAAAATGTTAGATACTTCAGTAAGCGAAGAAGAGGAAAATAGTATTAAAGAATTAATTAAAAGTAATAGCAAAGTTTTAGCTATTGACGATATTAAAACAAGGCTATTTGGGGCCAAAATGTATGTTGATGTAGAAATAGCTGTCGATCCCACTTTAACGCTTATAGAGGCTCATAATATTGCTGAAGAAGTTCATTTTTTAGTTGAAAGCAATTTTTCAACGTGCAAACATTGTATGGTGCATGTAAATCCGAAAATAGAATAACAAAAAAACATCTCTAGGGATGTCTTTTTTATAATTAGATTTTCTAATTATTAAAAGTAGTATGAGAGGGTAAGGATATAAAGATCAAAATGATCTTTATGCGTTCTTTTTTAAGGACGCTTTTTCATTTTAACATATTCTTTAATTTTTGCAAGTATTTTTTTAAAAAAAGATGAAAAAGATTGGCATTAACAAAAAAATTTCCCATTTTAAAAAAAATAAAAGATTGAAATGTTTTACCTTTTTTTAGGCAATTTTATGATAATAAAGAAAGTAACAAAAAAACTAATTATTTCTAGTTAGCGTTTATTGTTAAACTTAAAAATCTTAAGTTTTTTAACAATTTGGTGCTGACGACGTAGAGCCATTACACCATCAGGATTATAAAGGTAAAAGAGTATTTTTAAAGATTAAAGATAACTATAAAAATGAAATTGATACAAAGTTAGATATTGGAGTTCATAAATTATTTGAACTTGAGCAAGAACAATATATGTTTGATTTTAGTATTATTAATCTTGGAGCTAATTTATTAATTAATTCTCCAGAACTTTTTTACTGAAAAAATGAAATCTCTTTTAAAATTTAATATTAGATCAACTAGATATATTTGATTTTTATTATTTAATAGATAATAAACTACTTAATAAAGAAAAACTTGAAAAATGTTTTAAAATTTTGATTTATGATGATAAATCAATCAATGTTAATAATGTAAAAGATTTGATTAATCAATTTGAAAAAATTACTAGTTCAAGATTATATAAAATAAATCTTAATAATCCAAAATATAATTGGTTAGATAAAAATATAGATGATGTAATTGATAAAATTAAAAATTATTTAATAACCATGAAATAGTAACTATTTAATGATAAAATACACTAATAATTAAGCATATTTTTATTACTATATTATTAAGCGGGATAAGGAAATTGATAGAACCACCTTAATTTATTATATATAAATAAAGACTTTATAGTGCTATCATTTGTTATTTTGCACTTGCAAAATTGAGTTAAAATATGGAAGAACTCTACCATACTTTTGATTTATCCCTTTTAATTAAAGGGTTTGCAAGGTTCTATTTTACTTCCAAATGTTGGATATATACTAGAAATGTTGAACGAATCTTGGATGTTTTAATTTAGTAATAAAAATCTGTTAAAATCGTGATATAATTACACAGATGGAACAGATAAATAATAATTTGAAATGGTGTTGAAAGTATGGAAATAATTAAATTAGAAGAAAGCAATAATCTTTTTTTTGATAAAATATGTGATTGGTATTATAATTGGTTAGGAATAAAAAATAATGAAAGTATTGAAGAAATAAAATGTACTTTTGAACATTCATTATGTAAAAATAAGTTGCCACAAACTTTTGTTGCTTTAATTGATGGAGAACCGGCAGGTATGTATCAATTATCTATGTCAGATGACTTGAATAGCAGACCAGACCTTTATCCTTGGCTTATAAATGTGTATGTTGATGAAAAATTCCGAGGAAGAAATGTGGCAAGAGAACTAATGAATACAGTAAAAGAAAATGCAAAAGAATTAGGATTAACAGAACTATATTTATATACTAAGCATGTTGGGTTATATGAAAAGTTTGGATGGAAATTTATTGAAGAAGTAAAAACTTTTAAAGATGACTCTCCAGTAGAAAGGCTTTATAAGTTAGAAATATAAAAATTTTCCAGATTACAATTTATGGAGTTGATAATAAATGAATAAAGAAATATTATTATCTAATATAGGTAAAATTCATACTACCAAA